>CAZHUU010000086.1:9447-21024 GCA_964535335.1 uncultured Mycobacterium sp. | reverse complement strand
AGATCAGCGACGACGCGAAGATGACCGGGATGACGCCGGCCTGGTTGACCTTCAGTGGCAGATAGGTCGACGTGCCGCCGTACATCTTCCTGCCGACCATGCGCTTGGCGTACTGCACCGGGATACGCCGCTGGCCCTGCTCGACGAAGACCACGCCGATGATGATCAACAGGGCCGCGCCGCAGACGGCGGCGAACACCAGACCGCCGCGGCTGTCCAGGATGGTCTTGCCCTCGGCCGGGATGCGGGCCGCGATACCCGCGAAGATCAGCAGCGACATGCCGTTGCCGATGCCGCGCTCGGTGACCAGCTCACCCATCCACATCACCAGGGCGGCGCCCGCCGTCATCACCAGCACGATGATCACCAGGGCGAAGATGCTCTGGTCGGCGATGATGTCCAGGGTGCAGCCCTGCAGCAGACCGCCGTTGGCGGCCAGCGCCACGATGCTGGTGGCCTGCAGGATGGCCAGCGCGATCGCCAGGTAACGCGTGTACTGCGTCATCTTGGCCTGGCCGGCCTGACCTTCCTTGCGCAGCTGCTCGAAACGCGGGATCACCACGGTGAGCAACTGGACGATGATGCTCGCGGTGATGTAGGGCATGACGCCGACCGCGAACACCGTCAGCTGCAGCAGCGCGCCACCGGAGAACAGGTTGATCAGGGAGTAGATCTGCGCGCCGGCGCCCCCACTGACCTGCTCGATGCACTGGTGGACGTTCTTGTAGTTGACCCCCGGCGACGGGATGGTTGCACCGACCCGATACAGGATCACCACACCCAGCGTGAACAGAATCTTTCGCCTCAGGTCGACCGTCCTGAGTGAAGAGATGAAAGCCGAGAGCACTCTTCCTCCTGGGCAGCCGGACTTCAGTCTCAGCGTGCCGATGGGGCTGGCCTGGCCAGCGTTCGGGTAATCCTGCCTCGCGCCGATCGCAGCCAGGACATGCCGACCGGATCACGCGCTCGAATCAGTCTACGAGAGTAACAGTAGGCCCAGGCAGGGCAGGAATCCGCGGAGCCGCCCGGCGACGGCGCGTACAGTCGCGAGTAGCTCGTTATATTGGCTAAGTATAGGTGGCGCCGTGGTGGAGGGTCGATGACACGCACAGACGACGACAGCTGGGACTTGGCGTCCAGCGTGGGCGCGACGGCCACCCTCGTGGCGGCGGCCCGCGCCGCGGCCACCCGGCTGCCCGAACCGCTGATCGACGATCCCTACGCCGAACCCCTGGTCCGTGCCGTCGGCGTCGACTTCTTCACCCGGATGGCGCGGGGCGATCTCGGCACCGATGACCAGGCCGCCACGGGGGTCAGCCGGATGACCGCGAACATGGCGGCCCGAACCCGGTACTTCGACGAGTTCTTCATCAGGACGGCCGAGGCGGGGGTACGTCAGGCCGTGATCCTGGCCGCCGGGCTGGATTCGCGGGCCTACCGGCTGGCCTGGCCGGCGGACATGGTGGTCTACGAGATCGACCAGCCCGAGGTCATCGCGTTCAAGTCGGACACCCTGGCCGATCTGGGGGCCGCGCCGACGTGTCTGCGCCGCACCGTGGCCATGGACCTGCGCAACGACTGGGCCACCGCGCTGCGTACGGCCGGCTTCGACCCGCAGCAGCCCACCGCGTGGAGCGCCGAAGGCCTGCTCGGCTACCTCCCCCCGGACGCCCAGGACCGACTGCTCGACACCGTCACCGGACTGTCCGCCCCCGGTAGCCGGATCGCCATCGACTGCGCCCCACCATCCGACCCGACCCAGGAGCAGCGGTCCCGCGAGCGCATGAAGGCGTTCTCCGACCACTGGCGCGAGCAGGGGTTCCATCTCGACTTCAGCGAGCTGGTGTACATCGGTGAACGCAACGAGGCGAGCGCCTACCTGGCCGGCCACGGCTGGCAGGTGGCGGCCACCGGCGTCAACGACCTGCTGGCCGCGCACGGGCTGCCCCCGTTCGACGACGACGAACCGATGTCGAAGCTCCGCTACCTCACCGCCACCCTGGTGGCCGGCCAGTGAAACGCACCGACGACGACACCTGGGACCTGGCCTCCAGCGTGGGCGCCACCGCGACGATGGTGGCGGCGGCCCGCGCCCTTGCCAGCCGGGAGGACGACCCGCTCATCGACGATCCGTTCGCCGAACCGCTGGTGCGGGCGGTCGGCATCGACTTCTTCACCAAACTCGTCGCCGGTGAGATCGACCTGGCCGCCGTCGACGACGGCGGCAGCGCCCGGATGCTGACCGATGTGATGGCAGTGCGCACAAGGTTTTTCGACGACTTCTTCATGAGAGCCACCGAAGCCGGTGTGCGCCAGGCGGTCATCCTGGCTGCCGGCCTGGATTCCCGCGCCTACCGGCTGCCGTGGCCCGCGGGCACCGTGGTCTTCGAGATCGACCAGCCCAAGGTCGTCGAGTTCAAGTCCGAGACCCTCGCCGAACTGGGCGCCTCCCCCACCGCCGATCGGCGCCCCGTCAGCGTCGACCTGCGCGACGACTGGCCGGGAGCCCTGCGTGCGGCCGGCTTCGACGACACCGCACCGACCGCCTGGAGCGCCGAGGGCCTGCTGGTCTACCTGCCGCCGGACGCCCAGGATCGGCTGCTGGACAACATCACCGCGCTCTCCGCGCCGGGCAGCAGACTGGCCACCGAATACCACCCCGACGCCGGCGCCGGAATCCTCGACCGCGCCAACCAGATGAGCGCGCATTGGAGCGCGCAGGGTCTGGACCTGAACATGGCCGACCTGTTCTACACCGGCGAACGCGCCTCCGTCGTCGACTACCTCACCCGGCACGGCTGGCAGGTCAGCACCCGCACCCGTCCGGACATGTTCGCCCTGCACGGACGGGTTTTCCCCGCCGGTGATCCGGCGGCCCCGCTGCGGAACTCGTTGTCCGTCAACGCGATCCGGACGTAGCGCGATGGCCCGTACCGACGACGACAGCTGGGACCCGGCGTCCAGCGTGGGCGCCACCGCGACGATGGTGGCGGCCGGGCGGGCGATGGCCACCAGGGATCCACGCAGGCTGATCAACGATCCGTTCGCCGAACCACTGGTGCGGGCCGTCGGAATCGACTTCTTCGTCGCGATGCTCGACGGCACCCTGGACACTTCGGCCTTTCCCGACGCCCCGCCGGAGCGGGTGGAGGCGATGATCGCCCGAATGGCGATGCGCACCAAGTTCTTCGACGACTACTTCACCGGAACCGCGGCCGACATCCATCAGGCGGTGATCCTGGCGTCCGGCTTGGATTCCCGGGCCTTCCGGCTGTCCTGGCCGTCGGGCACCGTGGTGTACGAGATCGATCAACCCGCGGTGATCGAGTTCAAGAACCGCGTGCTCGGTGATCTCGGCGCGCGGCCGACGGCGCAGCGTCGCACGGTGGGGATCGATCTGCGCGGCGACTGGCCCGCCGCACTGCGCGACGCGGGCTTCGATGCCGCCGCACCCACCGCGTGGCTGGCCGAGGGCCTGCTGATCTACCTGCCCCCGGAGGCTCAGGACCGGCTATTCGACACCATCACCGCGCTGTCGGCGCCGGGCAGCGCCGTCGCGACCGAGTACGTACCGGGCATCATCGAATTCGACGTCGAGAAGGCCCGGGAACGTGCGGCGATGATGCGCGAACGGGGGCTCGACATCGACATGCCGTCGCTGATCTACCCCGGCCCGCGCAGCCACGTCATGGAGTACCTGCGCGCCAAGGGCTGGCAGGTCACCGGGGTGGCCCGCGACGAACTGCTGCTCCGTAACGGCCTGCAGCCGCCCGACCGCAGCGAATTCGACCCGATGGGCGACATCGTCTACGTCAGCGCCACGTTGGGATAGGCCGCCCAGCCCGGTTGTCCACCGATCGGGGGACACCCGATTCCGCCCCCGTAGGGGCCATCCGCCCGACACCGGATTCTTGCTCGAGCGATCAAGGTGGACGGTACGCGGCATCGCCAGCATGCCCACACCGGAAGGACCGAAAGAGCATGAAACTTGTCACCGCGATCGTCGAGCAGGTATCCGCCGAGAGCTTGGCGCAGGCGCTGCCGACCAGGGGTGTGGAAGTGCTGACGATCAGCGACGTGCAGCGGTTCGAGGGGAGGCCGGTGGCCGTCGAGGTGTACCGCGGGGTGCGGATGCCCAAGTACTTCTCCCGGTCGTTCCGAGTGGAGATGTTGGTGGACGACTTCGAGGTCGACCGCGTCGTCGAGGCGATCTCGACCGCCGGCGAGCGGGGCCAGTTCGGCACCCGCACGATGTGGGTGAGCGAAACCGCCGAGGTGGGCCGCCGACTCGCAGCCGCGGTGTGACGCCGCCGGCGCCACGGCCGAGGCTGGCATACTGAGCCGGTGAACCGGCTGATCGGTGGCATCGGGCTGGCCGGTCTGCTGGTGGTGGCGTGTGCTTCGAATGGTCAACTGCGGCAGGGCGACTCGAGTGGATCCGCGCCGGCACCGGCCGGCGCGACATTGTCGGCATGGCCGACCGGCGCCGGTGTCGACTATCAGTTGGGTGGGGCCTACCCGCCAGATCCCGGCGTGGGCATCGTGGCACGCGACAGTTCCGCACAGCCCGCGGACGGTCGGTACTCGATCTGCTACGTCAACGGCTTCCAGACCCAACCGGGTGATCGGTGGCCTGCCAACCTGGTCCTGCACGATGCCTCCGGATCCGATGTGGCCGACCGGGGCTGGCCGGACGAACGGATACTCGACATCTCCACCGCGGAGAATCGCACGGCCATCGCCGCGGCTCTCGCACCCACCGTGCACGACTGCGCGACCCGCGGCTTCCAGGCTGTCGAGTTCGACAATCTCGACTCGTACACGAGGTCGAACGGGGCCCTCGACCTGGCGGACGCCGAGGCCCACGCGAAGCTTCTCGTCGCCATGGCCCATCGGGAGAAACTCGCTGCGGGACAGAAGAACACGCCCGAGCTGGCCGAACGCGGGCGCACCGACATCGGCTTCGACTTCGCCGTCGCCGAGGAGTGCCGGCGATTCGACGAGTGCGCCGACTACACCGGCGTCTACGGCGACTACGTCATCGACATCGAATACACCGACGACCTCGGCGCGACCGTGGCCCAGGTGTGCGCCGACCCGCAGCTACCCCGCTCGTCGGTGATCCGAGACCGGGTGCTGAGCACCC
Source organism: uncultured Mycobacterium sp. (assembly GCA_964535335.1). Lineage (GTDB taxonomy): Bacteria > Actinomycetota > Actinomycetes > Mycobacteriales > Mycobacteriaceae > Mycobacterium. The sequence goes on along the minus strand of CAZHUU010000086.1, from coordinate 15,878 downwards.
CCGGTTCCCCCGGCTATCACCTAGAACGCTGCCGCTAGAACCGGCTGTCCCCCAGCCACAGCGCCCGGGCACCGGTCAACGAGCGCTGGCCGTGCCCCAGGACGCCGGCGATCGACCGCCCCAGCACCGCCGCGACGGCGTCCGGGATCGAGCCGGCCGCCGGCTGCGAGGATGCCTTGGGCCGCAGGTAATCCCGCCACGAAGTGCCCGGGTAGCCGACGATGTCCACGTCGGAGTCGACGTTCAGACCGGCCAGGATCTTGGCGCGCTGCACCGCTGTCCGCATTCCACCGAGCTCGTCGACCAGACCGTGGCCGAGCGCGTCCGCACCGGTCCACACCCGTCCCCTGGCCACCGCCTCGACCGCCTCGACCGACAGGTTGCGCGCCTCGGCCACCCGCTGCACGAAATCGGCGTAGAACAGGTCGGCCTCGGCCTCCACCAACGCGTGCTGTTCGGGGGTGAAAGGGGCGTTGAGCGACCAGGCGTCGGCATTGGCGTTGGTGCGCACGGTATCCGAGCCGACCCCCAGCCGGTCCTTCAGCTCACGAGCCACCAGCTTGCCGGTCACCACACCGATCGATCCGGTGATGGTGCCCGGGTTGGCCACGATGGTGTCGGCTCCCATGGCGACGTAGTAGCCCCCGGAGGCGGCGACCGCCCCCATCGAGGCGACCACCGGCTTACCCCGGTGCCGCAGCCGCACCACCTCGCGCCAGATCGTCTCGGACCCGCTCACCGATCCGCCGGGGCTGTCGACGCGAACCACCACCGCGGCCACGTCGTCGTCGGCAGCGGCTTCGCGCAGCGCGGCGGCGATGGTGTCACCGCCCGCGCTGGAGCGGCCGAACGGCGAGAGCTGCGGGCCGCCACGGCCGTTGACGATCGGACCCGCGACGGTGACCACCGCGATCGTCGGCTTCGAACGCCCCGGCAGCGACGGCACCGGGACCGGCGAACCGCTCTTGCGGGTCTGGGCGTAGCGCGCGAGGTAGAGCCGGGGCGGCGCGTCGTCGTCGGAGTCGGCATCGCCGGTCTCCGGTGAAACCCCTCCCGGCGGGCAGGAGCGCAGCGACCCGGGATCAGGTGGAGCACCAACCAGTTCGGCGATCCGGCTGTAGGCCTCGTCGCGGAACCCGATGCGGTCCACCAGATGTCCGGCGACCGCGTCGTCACGCAGCAGCGGGGCTCGGTCGGCCAATTCGTCGACCGCGGACGCCTCGATACCGCGGGACGTGGCGATGGCCTGCCACACCTGGGTGTGCAGGCTTTCGATGAGCCGGGAGTCGGCCTCGCGATGCTCGTCGGTGTAGTGGTCCTGGGTGAACAGGTTGGCCATCGACTTGTACTCACCGCGCGCCACGAACTGGGCCTCGATGCCGGCCTTGTCCAGGGCGTCGCGCAGGAACAGCGCGTTGGTGGCGAAGCCCACCAGGCCGACGGTGCCCGACGGCTGCATCCACACCTCGCTGAACGCCGACGCCAGGTAGTACGACAGGGTGCCCGGGTAGGTCTCGGCCCAGGCCAGCGACGGTTTGCGTTCGGTGAACGCGACGATGGCCTCCCGCAGTTCCTGCACCGCCGCCGCGGGTGCGGCCGTGACCTGCACGCGGGCAATCAGTCCCGCGACCCGGTCGTCCTCGGCGGCGCGGTGGATGGCGGCGACGGCCTCGCGCAGCAGCAGTGGGCGGCCGCCGCCGGTGACGAAGGTCAGCGGGTCGAATCCGGCGGTCTCCGGCGGGACGGATTGCACGTCGAATTCGAGCACCACACCGGCGGGCACACCGTGATGGCGGGCGGTGTCCACCTTGCGGGCCAGTTCGCGGATGTCGTCGGCGCCAGGGATCCCGGGCAGGAAGGACAGCATGTCACCGAGCCTACCGACGGTGCGCACCAGCACGATCCCGCAGGTCCTGCGGGCATTCTCGCCGAACCCGCATGCCCGCGCCGCCCGGCGGTGAGAATCGGCGACATGGTGCTCAAGGTCGACGTCCCACCCCATCTCATCGATGGCGATGTGGACGAAGGCTACGGGAGGGTGGCCGACGCGTTCCGGGCCAACTTCGCCGCCGGCCACGAGGTCGGTGCCGCGCTGGCGGTCTACCGGGACGGCGTCAAGGTGGTGGACCTGTGGGGCGGCTACCGCCACGGCACCGCCAGGACACCGTGGCGCGGCGACACCATGGTCAACATGTTCTCGACCACCAAGGGGGTCGCGGCGCTGACGGTCGCACACGCGGTGTCACGGGGGCTGCTCGACTACGACGCCAGGGTGTGCGACTACTGGCCCGAGTTCGGTGCGCACGGCAAGGACACCGTCACGGTGCGCCAACTGCTCGGCCACCAGGCCGGCCTGTGTGCGCTGAAACCCAATCCGACCCTGCGCGATATCGCCGACCCGGAGCGGCTGGCCCCCATCCTGGCCGCCCAGAAACCGGCGTGGCGGCCGGGTACCCGGCACGGCTACCACACCGTCACGATCGGCTGGTACGAGTCGGAGTTGATCCGCAGGACCGATCCGGGCGGCCGAACCCTCGGCCGTTATCTGTCCGAGGAGATCGCCGGCCCGATGGGACTCGATCTGCACATCGGACTGCCCGACACCGTGCCGCGTGACCGCCTCGCCCATATGCACAACTGGAAACGAGCCGAATCGCTGTTGCACATGCGTGAGATGCCGCCTGGCTTCCTCGGGGCGGCACTGAATCCGGTCGGCCTGCTCGCCCGATCGGCGTCGCCCGCCGACGTCGACGCCTACGCCGGCGACTTCAACCGTGACGATGTCCGCAGGGTGGAGATTCCGGCGGGGAACGGCACCGGGACCGCACGGGCGGTCGCACAGTTGTATGGCGAGGCGGCGTGCGGCGGCAGCCGGATGGGCCTGAATGCAGAGACTTTCGAGCAACTCAAGGCACCGGCGCGCCCGCCGTCGGGGGGCGTCCGCGACAAGGTGCTGCGCGTCGACTCGGCGTACTCGCTGGGGTTCGCCAAACCGTTTCCCAGCATGGTGTTCGGCTCGTCCGAAAGAGCCTTCGGCACTCCGGGTTTCGGTGGCTCGTTCGGGTTCGCCGACCCCGACACCGGAATCGGCTTCGGCTACGTGATGAACCGGATGGGCTTCCACCTGGTCAGCGACCCGCGTGAACTCAGGGTGCGCCAGGCGCTGTTCCGCGATGTGCTCGGCGTCCGCCCGCAGATCTGACCCCAGAAGGCGAAAACCCCCGCATCGCGGGGGTTTCGACTGGCGCTATCGCGGAACTAGAGCTCGGTGGCCGATCCGCCTGCGGCGGTGATGGCCTCGCGGGCGCTGCCGCTGAACTTGTGCGCGGTCACGTCGACCTTCGCGGTGAGCTTGCCGTCACCGAGGACCTTCACGAGGACGTTCTTGCGAACCAAACCCTTGGCGATCAGGTCGTCGACGCCGATGGTGCCGCCCTCGGGGAACACCCGGGCGATGTCACCGACGTTCACCACCGCGTACTCGGTGCGGAACCGGTTGCGGAAACCCTTGAGCTTGGGCAGCCGCATGTGGATCGGCATCTGCCCACCCTCGAAGGTCACCGGCACGTTCTTGCGCGCCTTGGTGCCCTTGGTACCGCGGCCCGCGGTCTTGCCCTTGGAGGCTTCACCGCGGCCGACGCGGGTCTTGGCCTTCTTGGAGCCGGGCGCCGGCTTCAGGTCGTGCAGCTTGATGACGCTCATGATTTAGCCTCTACCGCTTCTACTTCAACGAGGTGGTGGACGACCTTGATCAGCCCGCGCGTCTGCGCATTGTCCTCCCGGACCACCGACTGGCGGATCTTGCGCAGGCCCAACGTCCGCAGGCTCTCGCGCTGGTTCCAGCGCGCCCCGACGGTGCCACGCACCTGGGTGATCTTCAGCTGAGCTGAACCCTTTTCAGCCATGATTATGCGCTTCCTTCACGCGCGGCGGCCCCAGCAGCCTGGGTGGCCAGCGCTTCGCTCTCCCGACGCGCGCGCAGCATGCCGGCCGGCGCGACGTCCTCGATCGGCAGCCCACGACGGGCGGCCACTTCCTCCGGGCGCTGCAGCTGCTTGAGCGCGGCAACGGTGGCGTGCACCACGTTGATCGCATTGTCACTACCCAGCGACTTGGCCAGCACGTCGTGTACGCCGGCGCACTCCAGCACGGCGCGGCAGGCACCGCCGGCGATGACGCCGGTACCGGGGCTGGCCGGGCGCAGCATGACCACACCGGCCGCTGCCTCGCCCTGCACGGGATGGACGACGGTGCCGCCGATCAGCGGGACCCGGAAGAAGTTCTTGCGAGCTTCCTCGACACCCTTGGCGATCGCGGCGGGCACCTCTTTGGCCTTGCCGTAGCCGACACCGACGAGGCCGTTGCCGTCGCCGACGATGACCAGGGCGGTGAAGCTGAACCGCCGGCCGCCCTTGACCACCTTGGAGACACGGTTGATCGTGACGACGCGCTCGAGGTAGTTGCTCTTCTCACCGCTGTCGCGCCCGCCTCGGCCGCCGCGGTCGTCGCGACGACCCCGGTCACCGCGGCCGCCACGATCGTCACGCCCGCCGCGCTGCTCGTCGGTGCGGGTGCCGGCGGTGGGGGCGCCGGTCTCCGGCGCGGTGCCGGCTGCGCTCTGCTCCGCCATCATGCGGTCCTTCCGTTACTCATCAAGTCAATTCCCATGTCGCTTCGCTCCTGCCCTCCGGCTAGAACTTGAGTCCACTCTCGCGCGCGGCGTCGGCCAGCGCGGCGATGCGCCCGCCGTAGGTGTTTCCGCCGCGGTCGAACACGACGGCCTCCACCCCGGCGGCCTTGGCGCGCTCGGCGATCAGCTGGCCGACCCGCACGCTGCGGGCCTTCTTGTCACCCTCGACGGCGCGCACGTCGGCCTCGATGGACGAGGCCGCGGCCACGGTCGTGCCGGTGTCGTCGTTCACCAGTTGGACGTGGATGTGCCGCGAGGAGCGGTTGACTACGAGGCGGGGCCGCTCGGCGGTGCCGGCGATCTTCTTCCGCAGCCGCGAATGCCGACGCAGGCGGGAGACCCGGCGCGCGGCCGATGCGGTCTGGCCGACCGGCTTACGCTCGGTGGCGGTTTGTGCTTGAGCCATGGCTTACTTACCTGTCTTTCCGACCTTGCGGCGGATCTGCTCACCCTCGTACCGCACGCCCTTGCCCTTGTAGGGGTCCGGGCGGCGCAGCCGGCGGATGTTCGCCGAGATCTGGCCGACCTTCTGCTTGTCGATACCGGAGATCGAGAACTTGGTGGGGGTCTCCACCGCGAAGGTGATGCCTTCCGGAGCCTCGATGAGAACGGGATGGCTGTAGCCGAGCGCGAACTCGAGGTTGTTGCCCTTGAGTTGCACGCGGTAACCGACGCCGAAGATCTCCATCTTCGTGGTGTAGCCCTCGGTGACACCGGTGACCAGGTTCGACACCAGGGTCCGGGACAGCCCGTGCAGCGAGCGGCTGCGCCGCTCGTCGTCGGGCCGGCTGACCACGATCGCGCCGTCGTCGTCACGCGACACGGTGATCGGCTCGGCGATCGCCAGCTGCAGCGCGCCCTTGGGGCCCTTGACCGAGACGTTCTGACCGTCGATGGTCACGTCCACGCCGGCGGGAATCACCACCGGCTGCTTACCAATTCGCGACATGTCTAGTTACCCCTCACCACACGTAGGCGAGGACTTCGCCGCCCACGCCCTGTCGGGCCGCCTGGCGGTCGGTGAGCAGACCCGAGGACGTGGAGATGATCGCCACGCCCAGGCCACCGAGAACCCGCGGCAGATTGGTGGATTTCGCGTACACCCGCAGACCGGGCTTGGACACCCGGCGCAGACCGGCGATGCTTCGCTCCCGGCTCGGGCCGTACTTGAGCTGCACCACCAGCGCCTTACCCACCCGAGCATCCTCGGTGCGGTAGTCGCTGATGTAGCCCTCCTTCTTGAGGATCTCGGCGATGTTCGCCTTGATCTTCGAGTGCGGCAGGGTCACTTCGTCGTGATACGCCGAATTGGCGTTGCGCAGACGCGTCAAGAAGTCTGCGATCGGGTCCGTCATGGTCATGACTGGGCCTGTCTACCTTCCTCGCAACGGTTCCCCGGGATCGATTCCCGCTAGGGCCTGCTGCGCACCTGTTTCTAAAGTGGTCTGTCGTTACCAGCTGGACTTCTGCACGCCGGGCAGTTCGCCGGCATGGGCCATCTCCCGCAAGCAGATTCGGCACAGGCCGAACTTGCGGTACACGGCGTGCGGACGGCCGCACCTGTTGCAGCGGGTATAGGCCCGCACGGCGAACTTCGGCTTCTTGTTGGCCTTGTTGACCAGTGCCTTCTTTGCCATCTGCTCAGTTCTCCTTGAACGGGAAGCCCAGGGCCCGCAGCAGCGCGCGTCCCTCGTCGTCGTTCGTCGCCGAGGTGACGACGGTGATGTCCATACCACGCGGA
>CAZHUU010000086.1:0-9437 GCA_964535335.1 uncultured Mycobacterium sp. | reverse complement strand
CGAGCCCGAAGGTGTAGTGGCCGGGGCCGTCGAGCTGCTTGGGGCTCAGGCCGGGGAGGTCGCGTATACGCGGCAGCGCGATCGAGACCAGCCGGTCGAGGAACTCCCACATCCGGTCGCCGCGCAGGGTCACCCGCGCACCGATCGGCATGCCCTCGCGCAGCTTGAACTGGGCGATGGACTTGCGCGCCTTGCGGATCTCCGGCTTCTGGCCGGTGATCAGCGACAGGTCGTTGACCGCGCCGTTGATCAGCTTGGCGTCGCGGGCGGCGTCACCGACACCCATGTTGACGATGACCTTCACCACGCCCGGGATCTGCATCACGTTGGCGTAGTTGAACTCTTTGTTCAGCGCGTCCTTGATCTCTTCGCGGTAGCGCGTCTTCAGCCGGGGCTGCGCCTTGGTGGTCTCTACAGTCGTCATCGCTAGATGTCCTTGCCGTTGCGCTTCGAAATGCGGACGCGCTTGCCGGTTTCCTCGTCGAGGCGGTAGCCCACCCGGGTCGGCTTGCCGTCGGAGTCGACCACCATCACGTTGGAGACGTGGATCGCGGCCTCCTGGGTGACGATGCCGCCCGAGGACGCGCCGCGCTCGGTGGTGGACTGTGCGGTGTGCTTCTTGATCCGGTTGACGCCCTCGACCAGCACCCGGTTACGAGTCGGGTAGGCCTGCAGCACCTTGCCCTTGGCGCCCTTGTCCTTGCCGGCGATGACCAACACGGTGTCGCCCTTCTTGACCTTCATCTACAGCACCTCCGGGGCCAGCGAGACGATCTTCATGAAGCGCTTCTCGCGCAGTTCCCGGCCGACCGGGCCGAAGATGCGGGTGCCGCGCGGGTCGTTGTCGGCCTTGATGATCACCGCGGCGTTCTCGTCGAACTTGATGTAGCTGCCGTCGGCGCGGCGGCGTTCCTTGACGGTGCGCACGATGACGGCCTTGACCACGTCACCGCGCTTGACGTTGCCGCCGGGGATCGCGTCCTTGACGGTGGCCACGATGACATCGCCGATGCCGGCGTAGCGCCGCGACGAGCCGCCCAGCACACGGATGCACAAGATCTCCTTGGCGCCCGTGTTGTCGGCGACTTTCAGCCGCGATTCCTGCTGAATCACTAGATCTCCTTGGATCTGGTAACTGTGTGCACGGCGGGATCCGCCTGGCCCGAAGTGGGCAGGCCAAACAAAACCTGACGTGCGCGGTCTTTGTCGCCGATGGGCACGCGGGGCCGACGCGAACGCCGACCGAGGTCTGCCCTAGGCAACCCCTAGATACTAGGTGACGCACCGCAAAGCTCCAAATCAGCGCAGTTCAGCGACCTCGGCGAGGCTGTAGGTGCCGAGCAGAATCGCGAGTGAAGTTGTCGTCAACTACAGACTCGCCGTGTTTGGCACGACCGAGGGTGGCCGCCACCAGCGGTTCCGCCGGGCCGAAAGCAGCCGGCCATCCCACCCCCGCCGCACAAGGGCCACATACGTACGGTCGAGAACTTCCTGCTCGCGATCCTCCTTGATCACCCGGATGACATCCCAGCCCAGTCGCGCGACCCTGGGCATCAGCCGCTGGTCCTTGACGTACTGCGCCCAATCAGTCCGATGCTGATCTCCGTCGTACTCAGCGGCGACCTTGAAGTCTTCCCATCCCATGTCGAGGGTGCGGAGCACCTTCCAAGGAGCTTGGAATACCGCGACCTGCGTCGTCAGCCTCGGAAACCCGGCGTCGAGATACAACAAACGCAACCGCGTTTCCTGTGGTGACGCCGCACCCCGTTCCACGAGGGGCAGAAGTTCGAGCAACTGCCGAATGCCTCGAGCGCCTCTGTGCCGCTTCGTCAGCTCGATGACCTCGTCGTCGAGGAAAGCCGTCGCCCGTTTCAGCGCGTCGAGTCGCATCAGCGCCTCGGCCCGAGGAAGGTGTCGCCCGAGGTCGTATGCGGTGCGGGCGGGTGTGGTGACCACGATGCACTGGCGGATGGTGATCTCGTCGGATCCCAAGCTTTCGGCGCGGGCGATGATCCCCTTCGGTGGCCTGGTGTTGTTCCAGATCAACTCGACTGGAATCTCGGCGTCGACCCAGGACGCGCCGTGCAGCGCCGACGCGGCAATCCCTGCGACCACGCCTTTGCGGCCCGAGCGCAACCACGCACCATCGATGACATCCACGAGGTCTGGCTGATAACCCTTGGGTAGATAGATGTCACGGTGCACCCGCACATAGCCACGACGCAGCTCGTACTCGGTCACGAATCCCGCTTGCCGGGCCTGACTGCCCACGATGAGCTTCCGCATGGCGAGATCGTCGCAGCGGATTCCGACAACTCGCGCCGAGGCTGTGGTTACCGCGCAGAAGTGCGAGTGGACGTGTCGATGACTACAGGCTCACCACGCAGCGGAAGCCGATGTGGGTGGTGGAACTGTCCTGGGACTGCGGCGACCGTGCGGCGGGACGGTAGCGATGGCAGTACTCCGGCGCGCACAGGTGCGAACCGCCCTTGAGGGTCTGGCTGACGCTCGGGTCCGGGTCGGCGGGCGGCGGGCAGCAGGAGTTCTGCTGCGCTCCTGCCCCGAGGTGGTAGGCGGAGAACGGCGTGGTCGTCCACTCCCAGACGTTGCCGATCATGTCGAGCAGCCCCCACCCGTTCGGCGCAAAGGTCCCCACCGGGGAGGTGCCCACCCAGCCGTTGGCGCCGTCATTGCGGTATGGGAAGCGGCCCTGCCAGGTGTTGGCCATCAGCACGCCGCCGACGGTGGGTTCCTCGCCCCAGGCGTATGTCGTGGTGCTGCCGGCGCGTGCCGCGTACTCCCATTCCGCCTCGGTGGGCAGCCTGCGACCGGCCCACGCGGCGTACGCGGCGGCATCGGGGTAGGCCACCTGGACCACCGGGTGATCATCCCGGCCCGCGATGTCGCTGCCCGGGCCGAACGGTTGCCGCCAGTTTGCGCCGCTGGACCAGTCCCACCACTGCCGCCAGTCGCCGAGGTCCACCGGACCGGTGGTGGGCCGGAACACCAGCGCGCCGGGCAGCAGGTCGGCTTCCGCCACCCCGGGATAGAGCGCCGGGTCCAGCGGCTTCTCGGCGACCGTGACGTAGCCGGTGGCGTCGACGAACTCGGCGAACTGGGCGTTGGTCACCGGATGGCGTTCGATGCCGAAGGCGCCCACGGTAACGGTGTGGATCGGCGCTTCCTCGGGATAGAAGCTCGTCGACCCCATCCGGAACGAACCCGCGGGAATCGGCACCAACTCGGTGAGCATGGGGTCAGGGTAGGCCGATGCCGAAGTCGCCGGTGATCTGGTCGGCGGCAGCATCGAAGCCCGGGGTGCCCGAGGGCGCCTGCACGTGGATGACGACCAGGTAGTCCTTGTCGTTGGTCCAGACGTGGGCGATCCGGTCGCGGTAGGCGATCGAGCGATCCGGGTTGTCGGCCCAGGTGCCCATCATCTTCTGGCCGCTGAAGCCGCACAGTTCGGCGGGCAGCATGCTCAGTGTGCTGATCGGATACTTGCCCATCACGTCATCGGAGTAGCGGCTGAAGGCCGCGGTCGCATCCAGCGCGGTGGCGGTGATCGAGACCTGGGCCACCATTCCGTTCGGGCCGGTGAGCACCGCGCCGACGTCACCGGAGCCGGGGGCCGACGACCACCCGTCCGGCAGGGACACGGTGATGGTCGGTGCGGCCGCGTCGGAGACGCTCGCCACGGCGGTCGGCCCATGCCGCGGCGACGGACACACGATCGCGTTCGACGGCCGCGGTGTCCGGCTCGTCTCGACCACGCCCGGCTGCGCCGACTCCGGTGCATCGGTGGCGGATGACGTCGGGGTCGCCGACGAGATGGTGGTGCCGGTGGCCGAGGTGCTCGACACCGCATCCGTGGCGCGTTGCGCCGTCCCGTCGCTGCTGCGCGCGCAGGCCGTCAGACCCGATCCACACAGCAGTGCCGCGGTCACCGCAGCCCACACCAGCCGGTTCATCGGATCAGTATGGCGGTTCTCAGCTGCCGCGGTGCGAGGTGGCCTTGCCGTTCCGCCCGCGCCGCGCCGACGCCACGATCGCGGCGAAGCCGATACCGGCCGCCAGCAGCACGGCACCCGCGGCCCACCAGGCCGGCGAGGACCGGTAGCCGCCGGCCTGCACGATCTCCACCGGCGACACCGGCGGGCCGTACACCGACATGAGGTCGCGTCCCGACACCGCGACGGGCTCCCGGCCGGGGAAGTCGACCAGGACATTGCCCTGCAGGTCCGGCCAGCGACGCGGATCGGCGTCCAGCCAGCGCAGCAGGTCATCGAGCGGCCCGGGGGCCCCGGTGGACGTGGCGATCAGCAGTGAGCGCTGTCCGTCGAACACCGTCTGCAGCGAACCGAATTGCGTGCCCGGGTCGAGGGTCAGTGTGGTCGGCCCATTGTCGGGCCCGCCGCCTTGGAGCGTGATGCTCCGGTCACTCGCGCTGACCGGCAGGGTGATGGATTTGTCGTTCCAGCCGTCGGGGCTGACGATGACGGCCGGCGAGTCGCCGGCGAGCGCGTCCTTCACCGACTGGACCTGGGTGGAAAGCGGCGTCGAGGTGATCCGTTGCAGCCCAGTGGTGATCTGGATCGCCCGCACGACGTCGGCGAAGCTGTTCGAGATGCCCACCCGCACCTCCGGCATCAGCGCCTGCGGAAGGGAACGGAAACCGGTCGGGATCGGCGGGTTGGCCGCCGAGCTCTCGATGAGCGAGCTGCCCGAGATGGTGAGGTTGATCGGGCGGAACTCGTTGCAGTGCCCCTCGTTGCCGGCGGTGTTCACCGCGACGATGAGGGAAGTGGAGCGCTCCAGGAGCCGATCCGGGATCGACACCCAGCGGTCGATGACCCCGCTGGGTTCAACCGGCCAGGACTCGATGACCTCACCACCGACGCTGATGGCCACTCGGCCGCCGAATCCGCTCGGGATCGGTGTGTAAGTGCCCACGACGTGGACGCGGATGCCCTGCATCGAGTAGCCGAACTTGGTCTGGTCCAGCTGGATCACGACCTGCGGCGCGATACCGGACGAGGTGAACACCCGCTGGCCCAGACCGGCCAGCGAGGTGATGGTCCCCGGGAAGCGCCGCTCGGAGCGCAGGTTTCCGGTGACGACGCTGGTGGCGGCCGCCAGGTTCAGCGCACCGCTGGTGAGCAGCCGCGTGGAATTCTTGAGTTTGTTCGCCGGTCCGGATATCCGCAGTTGGGAAATGGGCCCGGGTCCCACCAGCGACAGGCCGCTGTCCGGGCCCTCCTTGACGATGACCTGGCGCTCCATCGGAACCGACGGCCCATCGAGCGTGGCCTGGTCACCGGCCAGCGGCACCACCGTCACCGCGGTGGCCTGTCCACGTTTGCGGTACCACGCGACCAGTTCGGTGGCCAGCTGGACGGCGGCATCGGCTTCCGCCGGCGTCGGGCTGGACGGCACGCCGATCGTGAGCTTGCGCAGGATCGGGGACAGGAAGTCGGCGACGGTCGTCGGTGGGATATCGGTTCCGGCGTAGGTGACCGACCCGTTGATGAGGTCCACCGGATTGAGGTCGTCCAGGCAGTAGCCGTCGTCCGGCGCGGCCGCCAGCCGCAGTTCCAGGTAGACGGTGTGGTCGACGATGCGCACCCCCGGAAGCGGGATCACCAGCGGGGTCAGGTCGGCCAGCGGCAGACCCACCTTGCTGATGAGCCGATCGTCCTGGCTCACCGTGATCAGACCCGACCGGAAGGTGAAGGGCAGGTCGACAGTCGCGTTCAGGGCCACCGGCGCCAGGCCGTCGGGCACCGGGATGGTGAGGCTGACCACGCTCGAATTGCCGTAGAAAGACAGCGTCTTGTCCGCGCCGAGGTCGGCCCAGGGGATGACCGCGTTGGCGTCGGCCGACGGAGCGGGGGGCGGGTCGGCGAGCGCGGGCGGTGCCACCCCGAGGAGCATCGCGACGATGCCACCGATCGCCATCACAGTTCGCAGCATCGTCCACCTCATCGCGCACATCGTAGGGAGTTGTGGCTTGCGGCCATCACCGAAGCGACAAATCTTCGACAGCGTAATTTGTTGGAGCGCTCAGCGCGCAACTCCGGTGCAGGTTCAGTCCTTGGCGAAAGCCGCTGCGAGTTCACGTTCGGCGTCGCGGTACGGGGTGCCGGAGACGTCGACGATCACGCGTTCGATGGTGCCGCCGATGAATTCAAACGGCGCGCGGTACGCGGCCGACACCGGCTGGCCCAGGTTGCGGCCGACACTCACTCCCCCACCGGCCAACCCGAACGTGAACGGGTGGGCTTTGACACCGGCGAGGGTGGCCACCGCGGTGCCGTCGACATGGAGCGTGGCGTCACCGACCGGGGTGTGGGTGCCCTCGACGACACCGGTGCGCGTGTAGCCGACGCCGAAGATGTGCGCACCGGTGGGCAGCGGTTCGGGCGCGACGACCCGCTGTTCCTCCTCGCCGAAGAAGTTGTAGATGAACTGAAGCCGGCCCTCGGCCACGAACAGCACATAGCCGCCGTGCCCGGCGCCCTGTTTGAGCAGCACGCCCTGGGCGTCCTCGCTCTGGACGTCGACCTCGGCCAACACCGAGAAGGAGCGGCCGGCGATCATCACACACGCGCCCATCGACACCGGTGCGGTGTTCGGGTAGTAGACGAACCGCGTGCGATCACCGACCAGCGACGGACGCCAGCGGCCGACCATCTCGCACACGTTGAGATCCGCCAGCGGAAGGCCGTTGTACTTCTGCGCCTCGGCGAACCAGAGGTTCTGCAACTCGGCGAGTTTGTCCGGATGCTCGGCGGCCACGTCGTGGCACTGGCTGCGATCGTTCGCGATCTCGTAGAGCTCCCAGCGGTCCTGGTCGAAATGCGACCAGCCGGACGGGGCGGCGGGATGCACCGTGTTGGCGAACCAGCCGTTGTGCCAGATGCCGCGGGTGCCCAGCATGGTGTAGAACTGGGTCTGTTTGCCGGTGTCTGCGCCCGGATCATGCAGTGCTGCTGTGAAACTCACCCCCTCCAACGGCTGCTGCGCGATCCCGCGCACCGTCTCCGGCGGGGCGATGCCCAGCAGGTCGTAGACGGTCGGGGTGATGTCGCAGACGTTGACGTAGTTGTCCCTGACCTCGCCATGGGCCGCAATCCCGTTGGGCCACGAAATGATTGCGGTGTCGGCGATCCCGCCCTCATGGGAGGCGTACCGCTTGTAGAGCTTGTAGGGCGTGTTGAAGGCCATCGCCCAGCCGATCGGATAGTGGTTGTAGGTGGTCGGGCCGCCCAGCTCCGCGAGGAAGCGCATGCTGTCCTCGACGGTGTCGATGTAGCCGTTGAAGAACTGGGCCTCGTTGACCGAACCGTTGGGGCCGCCTTCGCCGCTGGCGCCGTTGTCGGAGATCACCACGATGATGGTGTTGTCGAGCTGACCGGATTCCTCCAGATAGTCCAGCACCCGGCCGATCTGGGCGTCGGTGTAGGACAGGAAGCCGGCGAACACCTCCGCCATCCGGGCGAACAGCCGCTTCTCGTCGTCGGACAGTCCGTCCCACGGTCGCACGGTGTCCTGCAGCGGCCACGGCTCACCGTTGGGCCCCGTCACGCCCAGATACGGGTTGACCCCCGACAGTTCGGTGTCCGGCGGCACGATGCCCAGCTTCTTCTGGTTCGCCAGCACGATGTCGCGGTAGCGCTCGTAACCCATGTCGAACGTGCCCGCGTAACGGTCGGCCCATTCGGCGAAGACGTGGTGGGGGGCGTGTCCCGCGCCGGGGCACAGGTAGGTGAACCACGGCTTGTCCGGGGCGACCATCGTCGAGTCCCGGATGAACTCGATGGTCTTGTCGGCCAGGTCGCTCGAGAGGTGGTAGCCCTGTTCGGGGGTGGCCGGCGCCTCGACCGGGTGGTTGTCGTAGACCAGTTCGGGATACCACTGGTCGGTCTCGCCACCCAGGAACCCGTAGAACCGCTCGAATCCCCGCGACAGCGGCCAATGCCGTTTGGTGGCAGCCAGATTCGACTCCTCGATCGGGGTCAGATGCCACTTGCCGACGCAGTAGGTGTTCCAGCCGCGCTCGGCGAGTACCTCCGAGATCAGGGCCGTCTCGTCCGGGATGCGTCCGTTGATGCCGGGGAAGCCCTCGGTGAACTCCTCGACCATGGCCATGCCGACCGTGGTCGCGTTGCGACCGGTCAGCAGCGACGCCCGGGTGGGTGAGCACAGCGCAGTGGTGTGGAACTGCGACAGTCGCACACCGCGCTCGGCGATGCGCGTCATGGCCGGCATCTCCACCAGCCCGCCGAAGCAGTCCCACGTCGCGATGCCGACGTCGTCCCACACCAGGTACAGCACGTTCGGGGCGTTCGGCGGGGCACTCGGCGCCGCGAACGGCCCCCAGTCCGGCTCGGAATCTCGGATGTCGAGCTCGATTTTTCCGTTGAACTCGGTGGTCACGCGCTCCCCAATCGTCGACGCCCTGGCCCGACCTTCGTGGCCGGACGTTACACCCACGACATGGGAACGGGCTGCGCATACCGGACGGCTACCCGGGAAGGGCGAGTCCGAGTCGGGTACTTCGTGCCCGGCTATGAGCGACTATTCGCGGGACGGGTCATTGAAACGAAAAACGCCCACCGCCGTGTTGGGCGATGGGCGTCATTTCGCGGTCGTTTACTTGGCCTTCTCCAGGATGTCGACCAGCCGCCAGCGCTTGGTGGCCGACAGCGGACGGGTCTCCATCAGCGAAACCCGGTCGCCGACACCGGCGATGCCGTTCTCGTCGTGGGCCTTGACCTTCTTGGTGGTCCGGATGATCTTGCCGTACTTGGGGTGCTGCACACGCGACTCCAGCTCCACGACGATGGTCTTCTCCATCTTGTCGCTCACCACGTAGCCGATCGCGGTCTTACGCCGCCCGCGGGGCTTCTCGGTGCGGGGGGTGTGCTTGGAGCCGGCCTCGGCGGCCGCCTTCTTGGTCTCTGCCATTACGAATCCTCACCACCGGGACCGGAAGCCAGACCCAGTTCACGTTCGCGCAGCACCGTGTAGATACGCGCGCTCTCCTTCCCAACGGTGCGAAGCCGAGCGTGGTTGTCCACGTGCCCGGTGGCCATCTGGAAGCGCAGATTGAACAGCTCTTCCTTGGACTCGCGCAGCTTGTCGGTCAACTCGTCGTCGGTCAGCTCGCGCAGTTCACCGGCACCGATGCCCACTGCCATCAGAACTGCTCCTCTCGAGTAACGATGCGTGCCTTGATCGGCAGCTTGTGGATCGCGCGGGTCAGGGCCTCGCGCGCGGTCTTCTCGTCCGGGTAGCTCAGCTCGAACAGCACGCGGCCGGGCTTGACGTTGGCCACCCACCATTCCGGCGCGCCCTTGCCTGAACCCATGCGGGCTTCGGCCGGCTTCTTGGTCCGCGGACGGTCCGGGAAGGTGTTGATCCACACCTTGCCG
>CAZHUU010000085.1:0-21039 GCA_964535335.1 uncultured Mycobacterium sp. | reverse complement strand
GGCCCGAGCTGCCAGATCGGGTTGATCTGCAGCAGACCGCCCATCAGGCCGAGGAGGCCGACGATGATCGCGAAGAAGCCACCGGACTTCAGCGCGAACACCGGCATGACGCGCACGCCGACGACGTTCGTCTCGGTGCGGCCGGGGCCGGGGAATTGGGTGTGCTTCTGGAACCAGACCAGCGCCAGGTGCACGCCGATCAGCGCCAGGATGATGCCGGGGATCAGCAGGATGTGCAGGGCGTACATGCGCGGCAGGAAGATGCCGACCGCGTCGCACTGGTATCCCACACCGCCGCAGGGGAAGTCGCCGCCGAACAGTGCCCAGTGCATCCAGGTGCCGATGATCGGAAGGCCCAGCGTGATCGAGGACAGCGCGGCGCGCAGGCCGATGCCGGAGAGCAGGTCGTCGGGCAGCGAGTAGCCGAAGTAACCCTCGAACATGGCCAGGATCAGCAGCAGTGAGCCGATGACCCAGTTGGCCTCGCGGGGCCGCCGGAAGGCGCCGGTGAAGAAGATGCGGGCGAGGTGCACCATGATCGAGGCCGCGAACAGCAGCGCGGCCCAGTGGTGAACCTGGCGCACGAACAGGCCGCCGCGCACCTCGAAGCTGATGTCGAGGGTGGAGGCGTAGGCCTTGGACATCCCGATGCCGCGCAGCGGCTGGTAGACGCCGTTGTAGGTGACCTCTGCCATCGACGGGTCGAAGAACAGGGTCAGGTACACGCCGGTCAGCAGCAGGATGATGAAGCTGTACAGCGCGACCTCACCCAGCAGGAACGACCAGTGGGTGGGGAAGACCTTGTTGAGCTGACGCCGCACCGCCGCGGACGGGTGGTAGCGGGAGTCGATCGCGTCGCCCTGCTTGGCCAGACGCTCGGCTGTCGTTGAACTCATGATGTGCGCTCCCAGAATGCGGGTCCGACAGGTTCAATGAAGTCGCCGTTGGCGACCAGGTAGCCCTCTTGATCAATGGTGATCGGCAACTGTGCCAGTGCGCGTGCGGCCGGCCCGAAGATCGGACGCGCGAAATGCAGTGCGTCGAACTGCGATTGGTGGCACGGGCACAGAATGCGGTAGGTCTGCTGCTCGTACAGCGAGGCCGGGCAGCCCAGGTGCGAGCACACCTTGGTGTAGGCGAACAGCTCACCGCAGTTGAAGCTCTCCTGGCCCTGGCGCTTGACCACCCGCGGCATGTCGGCCGTCTTGATGCGGATGAGCATCACCGGGTTGCGCACGCCCATCGCGATCTCGGACAGCCGCTCGTGCGACTCGACGGTGGTGCCGTCGCCGTCTGTGGCCCGCCAGGGGAACACCGTCTCCATGGCGCCGGCGTCGAGATCCTCCGGGCGCATCTTTACGAACGGCGAGTCGCCGGGCATTCCGGTGGCGCGGGCCAGATAGATGGTCTCGCCGGTGAACCGGGGCGTCCAGCCCGAGGTCCACAGGACGGCCTTCTTGCCCTCGGCGGTCGGAACGACCGGCTTCCACGGGTTCTTGATCATCCCGCCGATGAACGCCACCAGGGTGCCGACGCCGAAGGCGCCGAGGCCGATCCCGAGCGACAGCCCGATCATCTTGCGGCGCTTGAGGGTTGAACCCTCGAGCGCGTCGGCGAGGTTGGCGGCGACGGTCTTGCGGTCCAGTTCCGAGGACGCTCCGTCGTGGCGCTCCTGGATGGAGATCTCCTCCGGGATGAACCGCTTCTGGTAGAGCACCGCGCCGATGCCGATGGCCAGGATGGACAGCCCGAAGGTCAGGCCGTACATCGGGGTCGCCAGCGTGTAGAGGAAGTTGCCCTTGACGCCGTCCGGCTTGTACTCCCACGGCCAGAACAGGAACACCAGCAGCAGGGCCAGGCCGCTCAGCCCGCCGATCAGCAGCCACAGCGCCACGCCGCGCTCGGCGCGCTTCTCGGCGCGGGTGCCCTCGACCGGCCAGCGATTCTCCTTCAAGACGGTCTCGACACCGTCGAGCCGGCCGCCGAGTTCGACGAGTTCCTCGCGCGACATACCTGCCAGCTGCTCGTCGGTCGGTTTGTTCACGTCACTCATGCCCTTGCCCCGATCCACAACGCAACACCGATGACGGCGACCATGCCGATGATCCAAATCGCCATGCCCTCCGGCGCGGGGCCGAAGCCGCCGAGCCCGTAACCACCCGGGTTCGGGGTGTGGGCTGCCATCCGGACGTAGGCGACGATGTCCTTCTTCTCTTCCGGCGACAACTGCCGGTCGGAGAACTTGGGCATGTTCTGCGGCCCGGTGAGCATCGCGGTGTAGATCTCGGTCGGGTTGGCGTCGGTCAGCCCCGGCGCGTACTTGCCGGACGACAGGGCGCCGCCCTTGCCGGTGAAGTTGTGGCACGACGCGCAGTTGAGGCGGAACAGGTCGCCGCCGCGCGCCAGGTCGGTGCCGATCAGCGACTTGTTGGCGACCTCGCCGTTGGGGTCGCGGGGGACCAGCGGTCCGCCGCCGTTGGCCTGCACGTAGGCACCCAGGGCGTCGATCTGCGGGCCGTCGAAGGTCGGGGCCTTGCGGGGGGCCTGGGCCTCGCCGCGCATCGCCGGCATGCGGCCGGTCGACACCTGGAAGAACACGGCCGCCTCGCCGACGCCGATCAGGCTGGGCCCGCGGCCCTGAACACCCTGGAGGTTGGCGCCGTGGCAGGTGATACAGGCGGTCTCGTAGAGCTGCTGGCCGGTGCGCAGCAGCGCCGACTGTGACTGGTCGGCGACGGCGACCTGCGGCGCGGGCGTCAGCGTGGCGGCCAGGCCGCCGGCGACGCTCAGGCCGATCACCAGCAGCGCCGCCCCGGTCAGCCGGCGACGAAGCCGGCGACGCGACTTGTCACTCATTTCGCTGATCGGAGATCCGAACCGGCCCATTTTCTTGAGCATCGAACCCCTTCTCATCAACGGATGAAGTAGATGGTCGCGAACAGCGCGATCCACACGATGTCGACGAAGTGCCAGTAGTACGACACCACGATCGCCGCGGTCGCCTGGGCCGGGGTGAACTTACTCATCCGGGTTCGGAGGAGCAGGAACACGAAGGCCACCAGGCCGCCCGCCACGTGCAGACCGTGGAAACCGGTCGCCAGGTAGAAGACGCTGCCGTAGGCGCTGCCCGGGATCGTCGTGCCGTGCGTCACCAGGTGGTAGTACTCGTAGGCCTGGCCGAGGACGAAGAACAGGCCCATCAGGAAGGTGATCACGTACCAGCGGCGCAGGCCGAAGACGTCGCCGCGCTCGGCGGCGAAAACGCCCATCTGGCAGGTGAACGACGACGCGATCAGCACCAACGTCACCGGCACCGCCTGGTACAGGTTCAGTTCGGTGGGCGGCGGCGGCCACACACCGTTGGCTTGGGCGCGTGCGGTGAAGTACATCGCGAACAGTCCAGCAAAGAACATCAACTCACTGGAAAGCCACACGATGGTGCCAACACTGACCATGTTCGGTCGGTTCAGCGAATGCACGCGCGACGTGATCGCAGTTCCTGAAGTGCCTACAGCGCTCGTCACAGGTAGAAGTATGACGCTTTGTAGTTGTTGAGGTACACCCAGGGGCCGAATTGGTCACAACTGATCTGTCGGCGCCTTGGGTAGGGGGTACCGAACGTGGGACCATCTGCCGGTGACATCGCCGCTTTCCGAGCCCGCGTCCGGCCCGCCGGATTCGTCATGGCCGCAGGTCCTGGGCCGGTTGACAGCCGGATCGGAGCTCGCGCCCGGGCAGGCGGCGTGGGCGATGAACCAGATCATGACGGGGGCGGCCACCCCGGCGCAGATCGCGGCCTTCGGCGTGTCGATGAAGATGAAGCGCCCGACCGCGGCCGAAGTCCGGGAACTGGCCGACACCATGCTGAGCTACGCCCGCCGGGTGCCGACCGATCTGATCGGCACCGACACCGTCGACATCGTGGGGACCGGCGGCGACGGCGCCAACACCGTGAACCTGTCGACGATGGCGGCCATCGTGGTTGCCGCCGCCGGGGTGCCGGTGGTCAAGCACGGCAACCGGGCGGCGTCGTCACGCAGCGGCGGCGCCGACATGCTCGAGGCGCTGGGGGTGCGCGTCGACCTGGGCCCCGACGAAGTGGCCCGGTGCGTCGCCGAGCTCGGCATCGGGTTCTGCTTCGCCCCGGTGTTCCATCCGTCCTACAAATACGCCGGGGCGCCACGGCGTGAGATCGGCGTGCCCACGGTCTTCAATCTGCTTGGGCCGCTTACCAATCCGGCCGGGCCGCGGGCGGGGCTGATCGGCTGCGCATTCGGCGACCTGGCCGAGGTGATGGCCGGGGTGTTCGCGGCCCGCCGGTGCAGCGTGCTCGTCGTGCATGGCGACGACGGACTCGACGAGCTGACCACCACGACCACCAGCACCATCTGGCGGGTGCAGGCCGGCACCATCGACAAGCTGACCTTCGACCCGCTGGGCTTCGGGTTCCCGCGGGCCCGGATCGAGGAGTTGGTGGGCGGCGACGCCGACTTCAACGCCGCGGAGGCGCGCAGCGTGCTCGGCGGCGCGCAGGGCCCGGTCCGCGATGCCGTCGTGCTCAACGCCGCGGGGGCGATGGTCGCCCACGCCGGGCTAGCCAGCCACGCCGAATGGTTGCCGTCGTGGGAGGACGGGCTGCGCCGGGCCGCCGAGGCGATCGACTCCGGGGCGGCCGAGCAGCTCCTCGCGCGTTGGGTGCGGCTCACCCAGCAGCTCTGAATCCGCCCGGGCCGCCTGCTCGGCGGCCAGCCGTGCCGATCGGGCTGTGGCGGCCCACGACGCCCACCGGCCGGCCGAGGCCAGCGGGGAGGTGACTCCCGTTGTGGCGGTGACGATTCGAACGTCCGGCGTGGCGAGCCAACGGGCGATGAGCCCGGTTTCCTCCAGCAGCACACCGCCCAGCGGTGCGGGCTGGGGGAGCACCACCTGGGCACCGGCGCGCAGCGCCTCGACCACCGGCATCGGCGGCACACCGCGCCGGGCCGAGCCCGCCGCGGCCAGCTGGCCGTGCCGCACCACCGCCAGCCACCAGCCGCCCGCGCCGTCGGGCGCCGCCGCCACCAGTTCCTGGACCGCGGCCAGGGCGCGCAGCCGCTGCCCCCGCCACAGCACGTCGATGGCCGCGGCGGTCTGGTCGCGCAGCCGCGCCGCGCTCTCGTAGCGTGATTCGGCGGCCAATTCGGCCACCCGCTGCACGGCCGACGCAAGCGCGGTGTCGTCCGTGCCCTCGATCAGGTCCGCCGCCCGCCGCACCGCCTCGGCGTAATCGGTCGCGGAGATCCCCCGCGGCGCCGGGCAGGGCGACACCTCCCGTTCCGGACAGCCCGGCCCGTGCGCACCGTTCCGGCCGATGCGGGTGGTGCAGGTGCGCAGCCCGATGAACCGGGCCAGCAGGTCGGCGGTGTCGACAGCGTCGGTGCGCGAGCGGAACGGGCCGACCGCGCGGTCGTGTCGGGGGGAGCGCACCGCCGCGAACCGCGGATAGGCCTCGTCGGTCAAGACCACCCACCACCAGCGGTGCGGAAACCGGGAGCGGCGGTTGTACGGCGGCGCGTGCGCGGCCAGCAGGCGCAGTTCGCGGACCCCGGCCTCCAGGGCGTGCGCACATTCCACGTGGTCGACCGCGGTGGCCAGCGCCACCATCTCCTTCATCCGGCCGCGCGGGTCCGCGCCGGTGAAGTACTGGCCGACCCGGCGGCGCAGATCGGTCGCGGTGCCGACGTAGAGCACCTCGCCGGCCGGGCCGCGGAACAGATAGACCCCGGGGCGGTGCGGCAGCCGTTGCGCCAGCACCCGCTTACCGCGCTGGGCGCTGGACACGTTGGGCAGATACGACCGCAGGTCGTTGTAGGTGTGCACGCCCTGGTTGCCGACCCGTTCGATCAGGGCATGCAGCACGTCGACGGTGGCCCTGGCGTCGTCGAGGGCCCGGTGCGTCGGCCGGGTCTTCGCGCCGACGAGCTGGGCCAGATTGCCGAGCCGGACACTGGGCGCCTCCTCGCGGGTGAGCACCCGGCGGGCCAGCCGCACCGTGCACAGCACCGGCGGTCGCGGCCAGGGGATGCCGCACTGTTCGGCCGCGGCGCGCAGGAAACCGGTGTCGAACCCGGCGTTGTGGGCCACCAGCACCGCACCGCGGGCGAATTCCAGGAACATCGGCAGCACCGCCGCGATGGTCGGCGC
Source organism: uncultured Mycobacterium sp. (assembly GCA_964535335.1). Lineage (GTDB taxonomy): Bacteria > Actinomycetota > Actinomycetes > Mycobacteriales > Mycobacteriaceae > Mycobacterium. The sequence goes on along the minus strand of CAZHUU010000085.1, from coordinate 14,856 downwards.
GTCGTGCACCATCGCGGTGGTGATCCCGGTGAGCCGGACGATCTGTGGCGGGATGGTGCGCTGCGGGTCGACCAGGGTGGCGAACTCGCCGAGCACCGTCCCGCCGCGCACCTTGACCGCGCCGATCTCGGTGATGGCGTCGGCCGGGGCGCCGGGCCCCGCGCCGGCGCGTCCGCCGGTGGTCTCGAGGTCGACCACGACGAACGTGGTGTCCCGCAGGGCAAGGTCGGCGGCGGGGTCGACGTCGGCGAAGCTCAGTTGTGCATCTGCTCGCGGGCCGGCCACAGCTGTCGACGCTAAGCAGGGGCACCGACAGCCGACGGCAGCCACTCCGTCCGGGGGGGGCGGAACTTGGCTCCCAGAAACTTGTCGGTGGCCGCCGCTAGCGTCCCCGGCAGGCCGACGAGAGGAGACCCGACATGGGAGAGGCCCACTACCCCGAGCCCGTCGTCATCGACTGCGACGACTGCGCGGTGCGCGGACCGGGGTGCCGTGACTGTGTCGTCAGTGTTCTGCTCGGGACACCCGAAACTTTGCTCGCCGATGAGCGGGCGGCGCTGGAGGTTCTCGCCGACGCCGGGTTGGCGCCGCGACTGAAGCTGGTTCCGATCCACCGGACCGGGGGCAGCGGTCTGGCGAGCTAGCCGCCTGATAGGTTTGGGGCATGGTGTGACTGGTGTTGCCACTGTGACGAAGTCGTCTGTTAAATCTTCGTCTTACGTTGGACAATGCCGATGCCATTTCGTAACCTGATCGAGACCTAAGGCAGATCGACGGTGCTCGTCGACGGCACTTTAAGGATGTTCAATCTTGAAGTTTGACCGCATGTTTCTGATTGAACGCGTTCTCCGCCGCCCAATAGTAGGTGCCGTCGCGGGCATCACCGTCTTTGCGGGCGTTATCACCGGCACTGTGCACGCCGACCCCGCCGAAGACGGCGTGGCAAAGCTCAACGAGCTGTCCCGGCAGGCCGAGCAGCTCACCGAAGCCATGCACTCGGCCCAACTCGATCTCAGCAACAAGCTGCAAGCACAGGCCGCCGCGGAAAAGAAGCACTCCGACGACCTGGCCCGGGCGGACGCCGCCAAGGGTCAGCTGGCTACCTATCAAGGTGCGGTCGACAAGTTTGCTGCAGCGGTCTACATGGGCGGTCGCACCGACGGTCTGAACGCCATCCTCACCGCGGAGTCCCCGCAGGGCCTGATCGACAAGATGGCCGTCCAAAAGGTGATGGCCACCGAGATGTCGGTCCAGATGCAGAACTATCGCCGGGTCAACGAGGAGGCCACCCGGGCCGAGGCGGACTCGGCCAAGTCGGCCGCCGATGCCAAGACGGCCGCCGAACAGGCCGCGGCGGTGCGGGCCGACCTGCAGCGCAAGCAGTCGCAACTGCAGGTGCAGATTGCGATCGTGAAGTCGCGGTATCAGACCCTGACCCCCGACCAGCGGGTCGCGCTGGCCGGTCCCGGACCGGTTCCGCCGGCCGAGATCCTGGCCGCCCCGGCCCCCGACGCCCTGCCGATCATGGACGCCCCGGCGCCCGAGGCACCCGCGCCGGCACCCGCGCCCGAGGCCGTCCCACTGGCCGCCGTGCCGTCGACCGGCGGCGGCAGCGGCAGCGGCGAAGGCTCGATCGCCGTGCAGGCGGCGCTGACCCGGATCGGCGATCCGTATGTCTGGGGCGGCGGCGGGCCCAATCAGTTCGACTGCTCCGGCCTGGTGATGTGGTCGTTCCAGCAGGCCGGCATCTTCCTGCCGCACTCCAGCCAGGCGCTGGCCGCCGGCGGACAGCCGGTCTCGATGAACGACATCCAGCCCGGCGACGTCATCAACTACTACTCCGACGCCTCGCACTCGGCGATCTACATCGGCGACGGAATGATGGTGCACGCCTCGACGTTCGGTGTCCCGGTGCGAGTCGCGCCGATGAACAACGCGCCGATCTACAACATCCGTCGCTACTGACATCCGGTTGCGCCGCCGCCTGCCGGCCATTCTCGCGGTAGTCCTCGGGGGTCAACTGATCACCGCGGCCATTCTGCTCGGCACGGATCACCAGCACACCCCACCGCCGCAACCGTCGGCCGCGCTCCCCGCGCCGCACCCCCTGGTGGTCGGCGATGGCCGCACCGTGCGACTGATCAGCCTGGGTGGCTCCCGCACCGACGAACTGCTCACCCGGATCGAGGGCGAGATCGGCGGTGCCGTCGCCGCCGTCGAGAAGTTCTGGGGCACCGACTGGGACCGTGAGATCGTGGTGATTGCCACCGCCTCCGACTCACAGTTCATCGCCCAGGCCGGGCTGGACCCGGGCCGGCAATGGTCCGATATCGCCGCGGTGGCGGTGGCCGATCACGTCGACCTCGACGGGCACCGGGCCAGCGGTCAGCGGATCGTCTTCGCGCCGGGCGCGGCCGCCATGGGCGCGGAGTCTTTGCGAATCGTCTTGACCCATGAGCTTTTTCATCTCGCCGCCCGCGCCGACACCGCGCCGGACGCGCCGCGCTGGCTGACCGAGGGCGTCGCCGACTTCGTCGCCCGCCCGCCCACCACCCTGCCCGCCGGCGCCGCCGCCGACACCGCCCTGCCCACCGACGCCGACTTGGACGCCATTGGCCCGCGCCGCGCGCTGGCCTATGACCGGGCCTGGTGGTTCGCCCGCTTCGTCGCCGACGACTACGGCCTCGACGCCCTGCGCCGGCTCTACACCGAGGCCGCGGGTCCGCACCACTCGGACTTCGCCACCGCGCTGCGCCGCGCTCTCGACACGGACCCGGCCGGCCTGCGTGCGCGCTGGGCGGCGTGGCTGACCAGATAGCGTGAACGCCGATGACGCGAGTCCTGCTGGTCACCAATGACTTTCCGCCGCGCCGCGGCGGCATCCAGTCCTACCTCGAACAGTTCGTGGTCCGGGTGGCGGCCGCCGGCGAGCACCGGATCACCGTCTATGCCCCGCGGTGGAAGGGCGCCGAGGACTACGACCGCGCCGCACCCGTCCGCATCGTGCGGCACCCGGGCACGCTGATGCTGCCCGAGCCCGGAGTCGAGCGCCGGATGCACGACCTGATCGCCGCCGACGACATCGAGACGGTGTGGTTCGGCGCGGCCGCACCGCTGGCCCTGCTGGCCGCCCGGGCCCGTAAGGCCGGAGCGCAGCGCGTCCTGGCCAGCACGCACGGCCACGAAGTGGGCTGGTCGATGCTGCCTCTCGCGCGCTCGGCGCTGCGCCGGATCGGTGACACCACCGATGTGGTGACCTTCGTCAGCCGCTACACCCGCGGCCGGTTCGCCGCGGCGTTCGGCCCGCGCGCCCGCCTGGAACACCTGCCGCCCGGCGTCGACGCCGACCGCTTCCGCCCCGATCCGGTCGCCCGTCAGGAGTTGCGCGCGCGATACGGCCTGGGGCAACGCCCAACCGTGGTCTGCGTGTCGCGGCTGGTACCCCGTAAGGGCCAGGACATGCTGATCAGGGCGTTGCCCGACATCCGCCGCCGCGTCGACGGCGCGGCGTTGGTGATCGTCGGCGGCGGTCCCTACGAGCCCACCCTGCGCAGACTGGCTCAGCGGTTGGATGTCGAGAGCGATGTGGTGTTCACCGGCGGGGTGCCCGGCGCCGAACTGCCCGCGCACTACGCCATGGCCGACGTGTTCGCGATGCCCTGCCGCACCCGGGGCTCCGGCCTGGACGTCGAGGGGTTGGGCATCGTGTTCCTCGAGGCGTCGGCGGCCGGGGTGCCGGTGGTGGCCGGCCGGTCCGGCGGCGCACCGGAAACCGTGCTCGACGGCGAAACCGGGCGCGTCGTCGACGGACGCAGCCACGAGGAGATCGTGACGGCGATCGCTGACATCCTTGCGGATCCCGACCTGGCCGAGCGGATGGGCCGGGCCGGCCGGCGCTGGGTCGGCGAGGACTGGAGCTGGCCCACCCACACCGCCCGGTTGTCGGCGCTGCTGGCGGCGGACGCCGATTCCACGGCCTAGTTCGGCCCGCGCAGGCGACTGCGCATGTGAGTATGTGCCGATGCACGTTCGGACTGTCCTGCCAGCCGTGGTCTCGACTGTCGTGATCGGCGCCGCGAGCGCCGCCGCCGGGTTCGCCGCCCCGGCGCACGCCGACGACTGCCCCGACGTGGAGGTCATCTTCGCCCGCGGCACCGGCGAGCAGCCCGGCGTCGGCCGGGTCGGCCAGGCCTTCATCGACGCCTTGGCGCCCCAACTCGGCGGCCGCACCCTGGGCAGCTACGGGGTGAACTACCCGGCGAGCATCAACTTCCTGGCCGCCTCGTCCGGCGCGGACGATGCCGCCGCACGGATCGCCGACGTGTCGGCGCGCTGCCCGCAGACCGCGCTGGTGCTCGGCGGGTTCTCCCAGGGCGCGGCCGCGGTGTCGATGCTGGCAGGCGTCCCACCGGTGGGCGATCGCGTCGGCGGCATCGGTTCGGCGCCGCCGCTACCGGCGGCGGCAGCCGGCCGGATCGCCGCCGTGGCGGTGTTCGGCAACCCGGGCGTCCGGTTCGGCAGCCCGCTGTCCTCGGCCGGGGCGTTCGCGGGCCGGGCGATCGACCTCTGCGCGCCGGGTGATCCGATCTGTGAGGTGGGGGGCCGCGACCGCGCCGCGCACAGCGCCTATGAGTTCCCGCCGTACCCGGACCAGGCGGCAAACTTCGTGGCCGGGCTGGTGTAGCGACTCAGACTGCTCTTGGTTTCGGCGGGTATCCTCGCGCCGGTGTTCCTCACCACCACCGCTGACCAGGGTGGCCGCACCCGAGTCGCGGCCCTGACCGGGCTGCGCGCGGTGGCGGCGCTGCTGGTGGTGGGCACGCATGCGGCCTTCGTGACGGGCAAACTCGGCCACGGCTACCTCGGCGCGATGGCGGCCCGGCTGGAGATCGGGGTGGCCATCTTCTTCGCGCTCTCGGGGTTCCTGCTGTTCCGGCCGTGGGTGACGGCGGCCGCGGCCGGTTCGGCCGCCCCGTCGGCGGCGGTCTACGCACGCCGGCGGTTGCGCCGGATCATGCCCGCCTACCTGGCGACGGTGCTGCTGGCCTACGGCGTGTACGCGGTCTTCTCGGCGGGGCCCAATCCCGGCCAGAGCTGGGCCGGGCTGCTGCGCCACCTCACGCTGACCCAGATCTACACCGAGAACTACCTGGTGACCTCTCTGCACCGTGGCCTGTCGCAGACCTGGAGCCTGGCCGTGGAGGTGGCGTTCTACGCCGTCCTGCCCCTGCTCGCCTATCTGCTGGTGGTGGTCCTGTGCGGGGACCGGTGGCGGCCGGCGCGACTGCTGGCGGGGCTGGGCGGCCTAGCGGCGATCAGCCTGATCTGGCAGCTGGTGCTGATCACCACCGACTGGCTGCCCAACTCGGCCGGGATGTGGCTGCCCGCCCATCTGGCGTCGTTCGCCGTCGGCATGGCGCTGGCGGTGCTGGCCGAGGCGGGCGTGCGCTGCCCGGCCACGGTGACGCTGCCGCTGGCGCTGGGCGCCTTCCTGCTGGTGTCCACGCCGCTGGCCGGGGGGGTGACCATGGGGCCGGTGCGGATCTGGGAGCCGCTGGCCAAGACCGCGCTCTACGCCGTGGTCGCCGCCCTGGCGGTCGCCGCCGCGGGCCTCGACAACCGTGGCGTGGCCGACCGCGTGCTGGCCAGCAGGCCCATGGTGTGGCTGGGCGAGATCTCCTACGAGATCTTCCTGCTGCACGTGCTGGTGATGGCGGTGGTGTTCGGCGCGGTGCTGCGCTGGCCGCTGTTCACCGGCTCGATGACGGGGCTCTTCCTCACCACCCTCGTGGTCACCGTTCCGCTCGCGTGGCTGCTGCGGCGGCTCACCGCCAGGGCCTACTTGGCGTAGATCGCCTCGATCTCCTCGGCGAACTTCTGCGCCACCACGTTGCGCTTGACCTTCAGCGTCGGCGTCAGCTCGCCGGTCAGCACGGTGAAATCGCACGGCAGGATGCGGAACTTGCGGATCGATTCGGCATGGGACACATGGGTGTTCGCGTCCTTGATCGCCAGGTCGATCTCGGCCACCAGGTCCGGATCGGTGCGCAGGTCGGCCACCGAGTCGCCGGGAGCCTTGCCGTGATGCTGCTTCCACACGTCGAACGCCTCCGGGTCGATGGCGATCAGCGCGCCGATGAACGGCTGCTTGTCGCCGACCGCCATCGCCTGGCTGATCAGCGGGTGGGCCCGCAGCGCGTCCTCGAGTACCGCCGGGGCGACGTTCTTGCCGCCCGCGGTGACGATGATCTCCTTCTTGCGGCCGGTGATCGACAGGAAACCCTCGTCGTCGACGCTGCCCAGGTCGCCGGTGTGGAACCAGCCGTCGACGATCGCCTCGTCGGTGGCCTTCTGGTTGCGCCAGTAGCCGCCGAACACCACGCCGCCGCGGACCAGCAACTCACCGTCCGGCGCGATCGCCATGCTGTTGCCGGGTACCAACTTGCCGACGGTGCCGACCTTCAGTTCGCCGATGCGGTTCACGGTGATCGCGGCGCTGGTCTCGGTGAGCCCGTAACCCTCGTAGATCGACAGCCCGACACCCCGATAGAAGTGGCCCAACCGCTTGCCCAGCGGCGCCCCGCCGGAGATGGCGGCATGGCAGTCCCCGCCGAGCGCGGCGCGCAGCCTGCCGTAGACCAGTCGGTCGAACAGGGCATGGCCGGCCCGCAGCACCGGATTCGCCCGCCCGGAACCCTCCTGCGCCTCGCTCCAGGCGATGGCGGTCTTGACCGCGAGTGTGAAAATCCGACCCCGGCCGCTGTCCTGGGCGTTCATTTCGGCTGTGTTGTAAACCTTTTCGAACACACGAGGCACCGACACCACGATGGTCGGCTTGAACACGCCGAGCATCGGCACCAGGTTCTTGATGTCGTTGGTGTAGCCGATCGTCACCTTGTTGGCGAACGCGGTCATCGACAGGGCCCGGGCCAGCACGTGGGCCAGCGGCAGGAACACCAGCAGCCGCTCGTGCTGGCGCAGCAGGGTCGGGAAACACACTGCCGCACCGCGGGTCTCGTGCAACAGGTTGGAGTGCGTCAGCTGGCAGCCCTTGGGTCTGCCGGTCGTTCCCGAGGTGTAGATCAAGGTCGCCGGATCGCTCGAGCGCAGGCCCGCCAGCCGGCGCGCCAGCTCGGCGGGATCGGCGCTGCCCGCGGCCTCGGCCAGCTCGTCGAGCGCGCTGACACCCGAGGCCTCGATGCGCACCGTCTTGCGCAGCGCGGGCAGTTCGTCGTGCAGCTCCTTGACCATCTGGGCGTGCGCCTCGGTCTCGGCGAACGCCAGCACCGCACCGGAGTCCTCCAGCACCCAGCGCACCTGCTCGGCCGAGGAGGTCTCGTAGATCGGCACGGTCACCGCGCCGACCGACAGGATCGCGTAGTCGAGGATCACCCACTCGTAGCGGGTCGCGGACAGGATCGCGACCCGGTCCCCGGCCTGCACGCCCTCGGCGATCAATCCCAGCGCTGCCGAGCGGATCTGGGCCGCCGCCTCGGCGCAGGTCACGTCGGTCCACGCCCCGTCGATCAGCCGCTGGAAGATGACGTGGCCCGGGTCGTCGCGTTCGTGGGAGAACACGATGCTGGCGACGTTGTCGTGCTCGTCGACGGTGAACGGCGCCGGAACGCTGTATTCGCGCACTGAAGAACCTCTTGTGAAATCGCGGATTGTCGCCGTCCACAGTAGTCGGCGGCGCGGTCGCACCGTGACGGCGTTCACCCGCGGCCGGCGACCGGTGGGTGACGCCGATATGTGAAGCTGTCCGGGTGAACAGCATCCAGGTGGCCGACGAGACCTTCGTCGCCGCCGACCCCGCGGCCGTCGGCCGGGCGGTGTCGGACCCGGCGAGCTGGCGGCGCTGGTGGCCGGACCTGCGCCTGAACGTGGTCGAGGACCGCGCCGACAAGGGCATGCGGTGGACGGTGACCGGCCCGCTGACCGGCACCATGGAGATTTGGCTGGAGCCGGTGCTCGACGGGGTGCTGCTGCACTACTTCCTGCACGCCGAGCCCGCCGGGGTGGCGGCGTTCCAACTGGCCAAGATGAACCTGCCCAAGATCACCCATCGGCGCCGGGTCGCGGGCAAGCGGATGGCCTTCGAGATCAAGACCACGCTGGAGGCGGCCCGGCCGGTGGGTGTCGCGCCCGGGCGGTGATATCGGGTCGCGGTCTCGGCGGGGGAGGGTACCGTTTCTCTCGAGACTTCCACCAGCGATGGGAACCAGCAATAGTGGCTGATAAGACGGCGCAGACCATCTACATCGATGCGGACCCCCGCACCGTGATGGACGTCATTGCCGACATCGGTTCCTATCCGCAGTGGGTCTCGGAGTACAAGGAGACCGAGGTCCTCGAATCCGACGAGGCGGGGTACCCGAAGACGGCGCGGCTGCATCTGGACGCGGCGGTGCTCCGGGACACCATGGTGCTGGAGTACGACTGGCCCGCCGATCGCAAGTCGGTGCGCTGGTCGCTGGTCTCCAGCTCGCTGCTCCGGGCGCTCGAAGGCGCATATACGTTGCAGCCCAAGGGGTCCGGCACCGAGGTCACCTACGAGTTGTCGGTCGACCTGATGATACCGATGATCGGCCTGCTCAAGCGGAAGGCCGAGCGCAGGCTCACCGACACCGCGCTCAAGGACCTGAAGAAACGGGTCGAGGGCTGAGTGAAGCCCGGTAACCCTCCCGCAGCCGATGCGGGCCTTCCTGGTCGGGCCCGGATCGCCTTCTTCGTCGGCAAGGGCGGGGTGGGCAAGTCCACGCTGGCCTCGGCCACCGCCGTCGCGGCGGCACTGCAGGGTGAGCGGGTACTCGCGGTGTCCACCGACCAGGCCCACTCGCTCGGCGACGTGTTGGGCATCCCGGTGCCGCCGACCGGCTCGCCGGAGCCGGTGCGCATCCTGACCGAGGAGGGCAGCGCCGGGGGCGGCCACCTGGACGCGCTGGCGCTGGACACCCTGGCGCTGCTGGAGGCCAGGTGGCGTGACATCGCGCCGGTGATCGCCGGCAGTCTGCCCGAGTCCGACCTCAAAGATATTGCGCCCGAAGAACTTTCCGCCATACCCGGAATCCAGGAGGTGCTGGGTCTGCACCAGGTGGCGTTGCTCGCCGACTCCGGCGAGTGGGACTACGTCGTGGTGGACTGCGCGTCCACCGCCGACGCCATGCGGATGCTGACCCTGCCCGCCGCTTTCGGCATGTACCTGGAGCGGGCCTGGCCCCGGCACCGCAGGCTAAGCGGTGCCGCCGAGGACGCCCGCACCGCAGCCATGGTGGCGCTCGTGGAGGGGGTCGCGTCCGGTGTCGAGGACCTGTCGGCGCTGTTGACCGACGGGGAACGGGTCAGCGCACACCTGGTGCTCACCGCCGAGCGGGTGGTGGCCGCCGAGGCGGTGCGCACCCTCGGATCGCTGGCGTTGATGGGTGTCAAGGTCGCCGAGCTGATCGTCAATCAGGTTTTGGCGCAGGATGATTCGTACGAGTATCGCAATCTGCCCGAGCATCCCGCCTTCGACTGGTACGCCGAGCGGATCTCCGAGCAGCAGTCCGTGCTCGACAGCCTGGGCACCACCATCGGCGATGTGCAGCTGGTGCTGGCGCCGCACTTGGCCGGCGAGCCGATCGGGCCCAAGGCGCTGGCCCAGCTGCTCGACAGCGTGCGCAGGCGTGACGGTTCCCCGCCGCCGGGGCCGCTGCGCCCGGTGGTGGACCGCGAGTCCGGCTCCGGCCTCGATGCCATCTACCGGATGCGGCTAGAGTTGCCCCAGGTCGACTCGGGGGCGCTGACACTGGGGCGCGTCGACGACGACCTGATCATCGGCGTCGCGGGGATGCGGCGCCGGGTTCGACTGGCATCGGTACTTCGCCGGTGCATCGTGGTCGACGCCGCGCTGCGCGGCACCGAGCTCACGGTGCGCTTCAAACCCAATCCGGAGGTGTGGCCCGCATGAGTGGACCCCACCCCGACATCGGGCCCGAGCTGCGGCAGCTGGCGCAGACCATTCTCGACCGGCTCGATCCCGCGGTGCGCTCGGCGGCCGCGATGGCAGCGGCCGCCGGGACCGGACCCGGCAAGTGCCAGCAGGTGTGGTGCCCGGTGTGCGCGCTGGCCGCCCTGGTCAGCGGCGAACAGCACCCGATGCTGACCGTCATCGCCGAGCACAGCGTCGCACTGATGGCGATGATCCGGACGATGCTCGGCGACCTGGACACCCCGGACCCGACCCCGGACGGTTCGCCACCCGAGCCGGGCGGGGGCGCCGGGACCGGTGCCGCGGGCCCGACCCGCTACCAACCCATTCCGATCACCGTCGAGGACTGAACGCGGGCGCCGGGCGCCTGATGATTGCGTGTGAACCCAAACCGACCTGTGGTCGGGCACCACCCGGCTGGGTAGAGTTGGCCCAAAGCGCGCGCCCGATCGGAGGGTCTATGTGGTACTGGCTGTTCAAGTACATCTTCATGGGTCCGTTGCTGTCCCTGCTCGGTCGTCCGAAAGTTGAAGGGCTGGAACATATTCCGGACTCCGGACCGGCGATCCTGGCCAGCAACCACCTGGCGGTGGCCGACAGCTTCTACCTCCCGCTGGTGGTCCGGCGCCGGATCACCTTCCTCGCCAAGTCGGAGTACTTCACCGGCACCGGGCTCAAGGGCCGGTTCACCCGCTGGTTCTACACCGTGGCGGGCCAGGTGCCGATCGACCGCACCGACGCCGACGCCGCCCAGGCCGCCCTGGACACCGCCGAGCGGCTGCTGAAGAAGGGCAAGCTGCTGGGCATGTATCCCGAGGGCACCCGTTCGCCCGACGGCCGGCTGTACAAGGGCAAGACCGGGCTGGCCCGGCTGGCCCTGCAGACCGGCGTGCCGGTCATCCCGGTCGCGATGATCGGCACCGACGTGGTGAACCCGCCCGGGTCGAAGATGTGGCGCTTCGGCCGCGTCACCGTCCGGTTCGGCAAGCCGATGGACTTCTCCCGCTTCGACGGCCTGGCCGGCAACCGGTTCATCGAACGGGCCGTCATCGACGAGGTGATCTACGAGCTGATGACACTCTCCGGGCAGGAGTACGTCGACATCTACGCCGCCACGGTCAAGGAGGGCGGCGCTAAGCCGGCCGCACCAGATCAGCCACCGGCGCGGATTCCCCAGACCGCGGCCGGCTAGCCACCCGCGTGGTGACGGTGGCCCCGGCGGCCACGATGACCGCGACGGCCCACCACACGTAGGACATTCCCAGCAGTTGGCGCCACCACGACGCCGTCGACTCGTGATGCTTGGGCAGCAACTCCAGCGGCACCCACACCATCAGCGCGACCCCGGCGACGCTGAGCAGTCCCAGCGCCGCATTGCGCCGGCGGTAGGCCACCACGGCGGTGGTGATCAGCGTCGGCACCGCCCACACCCAGTGGTGCGACCACGACACCGGGGAGACGACCAGCCCGAACAGCGCCACACACACCAAGGCCAGCGTGGGCTCGCCGGCGGAAAGTACCCGCCGGCCCGCCCAGACGGTCAGGCCCAGCACCAGAAAGCAGGCGGCCGTCCAGAGCAGGAAGTGGGTGGAGTGCGACAGCCCCAACCGGGCCAGGGCGCCCGCGATGTTCTGGTTGGTGTTCAGCGCCGCGCTGCCGATCCGGTCGGTGTCGCGCACGGTGGCCAGCCAGTACTGCCAGGAGTCGCGCCAGGCCAGCACGAAGCCGGCCAGGGTGGCGACGGCGAACGAGGCAAGCGCGGTGAGTGCGGCCCGGCCGTCGCGGCGCAGCACGAAGTAGAGCAGGAACACCGCCGGGGTCAGCTTCAGCGCGATCGCCAGCCCGAGCAGCAGCCCGCGCGGCCACGGCGTGCGCCGCGGCACGCAGTCGGCGATCACCAGAGTCATCAGCACCACATTGATCTGGCCGAAGGCGAAGTTGGCGGCGATCGGTTCCAGGTAGCTCACGGCCAGGGCCACGATGCCGCCGGCCAGCCAGCAGCGGCGCAACCAGGCCGGCTCGCCGGTCAGCGCCGAGTTCGGCCACACGTCGAGCCGGGTGAGCACGATCCAGGTGGACACCAGCAGCAGCGCCAGCGTGATCACGGTGATGGTCACGCTGGCCGCCGGGAAGGGCAGCCAGGCGAACGGGCTGAACAGGATCGCCGCCAGCGGGGGATAGGTGAACGGCAGGTTCAGCCCGATCTGGGTGTGGAACGTGGTGTCACCGGCGTACAGCGGCCGGCCGTCCAGCCAGGCCCGGCCGCCCATCCGGTAGACCTCGATGTCGATCCGGTACGGAAGGTGGCCGAACAGCTGCCAGCCGGCGTAGACCAGGCCCACCACGATCAGCGCCTGCACCAGGCGCCAGCCCACCGGCAGCCAGCGCCGCGCCTGCGGCGACGCCAGGCCGCGCCCGATGAGACTGCCCAGGTCGGGCGACCGCCACCTACTCATGTCGTGACCAGACTATCGGGGCGGCCCGCCCGGCCGGGCGATATGGCCCCGTACGGTGCGCGCCGCGTCGGCATGTGGGCGTAAGTTTTGCGCCGTGCGTCTCAATGTGCACTTCGACGTCGTCGCCCCGGGGCGGATCCCGCTGATGTGGTGCCTGATCGCGTTCATCCTGACGTTCTTCGTGACCCGGACCATCGTGCGCTACATCCGCCGCAACGCCGACAACACCGCACCGCGCAAGTGGTGGCAGCCGCGCAACATCTCCGGCTCCGGCGGCCTGCACATCCACCATGTGGTCATCGGTGTGGTGCTGGTGCTGGTGTCGGGGGTCACCATGGTGACACTGGCGGTCGACGGGGGAGTCGGCGAATTCACCGCGGCCGCAATCGTATTCGGAATCGGTGCCGCTCTGGTGCTGGACGAGTTCGCGCTGATCCTGCACCTCGAGGACGTGTACTGGAGCGAGGACGGCCGAACCTCGGTCGACGCGGTGTTCGTCGCGGTGGCGGTCGCCGGGCTGCTGGTGATGGGCTTCAACCCGCTGTCGTTCTTCGACATCGGGATCTGGCGCGACGACGACAACGTCGTCGCCCGCATCACGGTGATCGTCATGGCCGTGCTGACCCTGGCGCTGGCCGTGGTGGTGCTGCTCAAGGGCAAGTTGTGGACCGGTCTGGTGGGCATGTTCATCACGCCGCTGCTGTTCGTCGGCGCCATCCGGGTGTCGCGCCCGCATGCGCCCTGGGCGCGCTGGCACTACCAGGACAAGCCGCGCAAGATGCACAAGGCGCTCGAACGGGAGCGCTACATGCGCAGGCCCGTCGTGCAGGCCAAGCTGTGGCTGCAGCATCTCATCGCCGGCGAGCCGCGGTTCCCGCAGGACGCCGAGGTCGACGCCGAGCTCGACAAGGAGATCCACGCCGCGCCGGCACCCGGGCACCCCGGCGACTCCGGCGCCGAACCGCCGGTCGCGGCGAAGTCCGCGGGATAGGTTCGCCGCGTGCGGTTCTTCTACGACACCGAGTTCATCGACAACGGGCGGATCATCGACCTGATCTCGATCGGGGTGGTCGCCGAGGACGGCCGGGAGTTCTACGCCATCTCCACCGAATTCGACCCGGAATCCGCCGGTCGCTGGGTGCGGACCCATGTGCTGCCCAAGCTGCCGTCGCCGTCCTCGCAGCTGTGGCGGTCGCGGCGGCAGATCCGGGAGGGCCTCGAGGAGTTCTTCGGCATCGACGGTGACGAGCCGATCGAGCTGTGGGCCTGGGTGGCCGCCTACGACCACGTCGCGCTGTGCCAGCTGTGGGGCCCGATGACCAGCCTGCCGCCGCAGATCCCGCGGTTCACCCGTGAGCTGCGCCAGTTCTGGGAGGACCGGGGCTGCCCGCGGATGCCACCGCGGCCCCACGACACCCACGATGCGCTGGTGGACGCGCGCCACAACCTGCGCCGCTATGTGCTGATGACCACCGGGGTGGACCGTGGTGTCGCCGACGACTCCGCCGATTCCCGCAGGTAGCCCGCCTACGGGCTGGTGAAAAGCGCTGTTCGGGCCGGTTAGGATGGACGGGTGAACTGGACCGTCGACGTACCCATCGACCAGCTGCCGTCGTTGCCGCCGCTGCCGGCGGAGCTGCGCGGCCGGCTGGACGCAGCCCTGGCCAGGCCGGCCGCCCAGCAGCCCAGCTGGGATGCCGAGCAGGCCGCGGCCATGCGCACCGTGCTGGAGAGCGTGCCCCCGATCACCGTGCCGTCGGAGATCGAGCGGCTGGCCGACCAGCTCGCCGCGGTGGCCCGCGGTGAGGCCTTCCTGCTGCAGGGCGGCGACTGCGCCGAGACGTTCGCCGACAACACCGAGCCGCACATCCGCGCCAACATCCGCACCCTGCTGCAGATGGCGGTGGTGTTGACGTACGGCGCCAGCATGCCGGTGGTCAAGGTCGCCCGCATCGCCGGGCAGTACGCCAAGCCGCGCTCGTCGGACACCGACGCGCTGGGGCTGAAGTCCTACCGCGGCGACATGGTCAACGGGTTCGCCCCGGATGCCGCGGTGCGCGACCACGACCCGTCGCGGCTGGTGCGGGCCTACGCCAACGCCAGCGCGGCGATGAACCTGGTGCGGGCGCTGACCTCCTCGGGGCTGGCGTCGCTGCACCTGGTGCACGACTGGAACCGCGAGTTCGTCCGCACCTCGCCGGCGGGGGCCCGCTACGAGACGCTGGCCGGGGAGATCGACCGCGGACTGCGGTTCATGAGCGCCTGCGGCGTCAACGACCGCAACCTGGACACCGCCGAGATCTATGCCAGCCACGAGGCGCTGGTGCTGGACTACGAGCGCGCGATGCTGCGGTTGAGCGAGGAATACCCGATCGGCGGGGCCGAGCCGCGGCTGTACGACCTGTCGGCGCACTACGTCTGGATCGGGGA
>CAZHUU010000084.1:0-21089 GCA_964535335.1 uncultured Mycobacterium sp. | reverse complement strand
GGAATCGCGGCTTTGCATTCAGGCATGTGGCGGTGTTGGCCGCCGACCGACCCGTCGTGTTCCGTTTTGGAGTAGCGGTGGACCGCAACGTTCGCGCATGTCGGCTAGAAGCTGGCGGATGCTCTGGATTTCGGCCTTCGTTTGTGGGTTTGCGTCACAACCTCTTGGATCGAGCCAGATTGGACCGAAGGAATTAGCAAACTCCATTTGGGGCGCAATTTGCGATGGGGCTGGTCAAATACGACCGCGTATAGATGCTGGCTAAGACCCTTTTAGACGCTCCGTCTGATTAGGACACCGAGGCGGCTGAGGTCTGATACGCCTCTTTGCATCTGGTGTTTGTTTGGGCCTAGGGGGGACCTGATGTTGTCGAAGTTCAGTGTGGCTGTTGCCCGCGCGCTTACGAGTCCGACTCCAACGAGGGACGATTACGCACCGAGGGAAGAAGCTGGCAAGGTGACCCTTGCGGGCCGCGCGCTCATGAATCCAGTTCGCAAGGCACGGGTCGCCCGGTAGGGCTTTGCAGCAGTCGGCCCGCCACCGGAGAGTGATGGCGGGGCCGATCCGTTCGATGGTCGGCTAGGTGACGGTGCGCGTCACTTCACCCCGCTATCCCGGCGACCGCCTCAAAGGCCCGCAGCAGTTGCAGGCCTTCCAGCTGGCCCACCATGTCGGTGATGCGTGCCCGAACTTCGGTGAACAGCTCGCCTTCGGTGAGGTGCTGTAGCGGGCGGGTGCTATCGGATGCGTTGGTGGCGCTGGACATTTGGTGCTTCCCCTTCGGCGTTGCCCGAACGGAAACCCTTTGGCCCTGTTGGCTCAGAATCGGCTTAGATATTCGCAGTGCCTGTAGAAAACATACTCTGACCTGCGTCTATCGTGGTGCGCGATACTGGGATTGAACCAGTGACCTCTTCCGTGTCAGGGAAGCGCTCTCCCGCTGAGCTAATCGCGCGGGTCACATCTGGTGTTCTTTGAGGTGGAGACGGGAATCGAACCCGTGTGCACGGCTTTGCAGGCCGTTGCCTCACCACTCGGCCACTCCACCGCTGGGGTCTGATGCCTTCGCACCGTCGAGCGGATGACGGGATTCGAACCCGCGACCCTCACCTTGGCAAGGTGATGCGCTACCAACTGCGCTACATCCGCGTACTCCGGGCGAGATATTCACCCGGTGCGAAGCACGACAATAGTCGACGCGAGGGAAGCCACACAAATCCCTCAGGTCACCTGCCGTCACGAGCGCATTCAGGGTCTATCGCCTGATCGTGTTAGTCTCCACGTCGGCGAATGGGCACCTCCCGCGGTGTGCCGCCGGTCCCGTGGCTCAGTGGAAGAGCGTCCGCTTCACACGCGGAAGGTCGCTGGTTCGATCCCAGCCGGGACCACTCTTTTCTGTTCAGATCGCTCAGGTCCGTCGCCCCGAAGGCGCCGGTGTCTAACGCGGGGGCTTGATGATCAGGCCCTGTCCGGTAGGCAATGCCAGGATCGGTATCCCGGTCTCCTGCGCCCACTCGTCGAAGGCGACGCCCTGCTCGTCGAAACCCATGTACGCGTAGTCGTCCATCAGAACGACCCCACCCGGGACCAGCCGCGGCCAGAAGTGGCGCAGGGCGGCGAGCTCAGGCGGTGCACAGTTCATATCGAGGGCGAGGTAGGCCACCTCGGTCGCATCGACCTGATCGAGGGTCTCCGGAACCGAGCCGACGACGATCCGCTGGTTCTTCCACTGCGCGAAGTTGGCTCGCACCCCCTCGACGCCGTCGACGTAGAATCCGGAGTCCAGCCGTTCCTCGTTCTTGTCCAGCGTCCCGGTCTGTTGCTCCTCGGCGGTGATGAAGCGCGGGTCCAGGCCGCTAAAGGTGTCGAGCAGATAGAACGTCTTGCCGAGCCGGTCCCATTCCAGGTTCTCCATGATGGCGCTGCTCATGAAGCCGTAGTTCACGCCGCATTCGACGAAGTCGCCGTCGAGGTGACTGGCGGTCGCGCTTGCCCACAGCGCGACGTGCACCCGCCAATGCCATTTGTAGGGATCGATGGCACCGGTGGCCCGCACCCCGCGTTGATACGCGCGCTGGAAAGCCGGATTCTGCATAAAGGAGTGCCGGTGCAAACTCACCAAGCCGTCATTGATGTAGGCATCCGGTCCAAAAACCTTGCGCAGGAAGCCGATCATCATCCAGTTCGAAGCTTTTGGCGCCGCCTCCGTGATGCGTTGGCGCACTGACTGTCGTGGCATGCAGCAAACATACATTGGGCGCCTAATCGGCATTAATTCGCTCGGAACGTCAATTAACGATCTGGCCGACTCGGGTCGAATCCAACCATGCTGATTCCGCTCGCAGCTTGCTCGAAGGTGGCCGGTCGCCGAATGCTGTTGACCCGAATCCGGGCGCCCCGATGCGGTGTCAGGATCACGTGTTTGACCCGCTGGCGTTCACCGGTGGACACGGTGGTCACCAGTTCGGTTCGGCGCAGCACCTCGCGCAGCACCACCCGCATCTCCGCCATGGCAAAGGTTGCGCCCAGGCAGCGGCGCGCCCCGCCGCCGAACGGCAGCCAGGTGGTCGGGCTCAGCGTCGCGCCGACCATCCGGTCCGGATCGAAACGTTCCGGGTTGGGATAGACGCGGGCATCCGCGTGCACCAGCCCGATGCCTGGAGCCACCATCACGCCGGCGGGCAGGTGGTAGCCGGCGACATCGGCCGGCGCGGTCAGGATGCGGCCCACGTCGAACACCACCGGGCGCACCCGCAACGTCTCCTTGGCCACCGCGTCCAGGTACTCGTCGCCGTCGGGATCGCCCGCCGCGCTGGCCTCGGCTGCCCGCACCGCCTTGGCCAGCACCGCCGGGTGACGCGTCAGCCGCTCCAGCGCCCAGGACAAGCCGGTCGCGGTGGTGTCGTGGCCGGCCACCAGCAGCGTCATCAGCTGATCGCGCAATTCCGAGTCAGACATCCGTCGACCGTCCTGATCGGCGGCGCGAACCAACATCGCCAGCGCATCAGAGCGGGAGGCCAGGTCGGGGTCGGCACGGCGCTCGGCGATCTCGGCGTAAAGCAGGCGGTCGGCGTCGACGATGCGGCGGCGCACACCCCGCCACGGCCGCCGGTGCTGCAGTTGGGGGCTGGCGATGGCCAGCATTTGGAACGCGCTCAGGTTCAGCAGCCGCGGCATCACCTCCCGCAACGCGGCCAGGCGAACCGGGTCGGTGGCCCCAATGACGGTTCGCAGGATCACCTCCAGGGTGATCTGCGACATGAACGGCGCCACGGCGAATGTGCTGCCCACCGGCCAGGTGGCGATGTTCTCGGCCGCGATCTCGGCCACCAGCCCCGCTTGCCGGTTCACCGCCTCGCGGTGGAACGGCTCCAGCATCAACCGCCGCCGGTCCCGGTGCACCTCCTCGTCGACCACCAGCACCGAGTCGGGCCCGAGCAGGCCGGCTAGCATCGAATTCGCTTCGCCCGCATGGAATTTCGTCGGGTCCCCGGCGAAGATCTTCTTTATCTCGTCGCGGTCGTCGAGGTAGACGACCGTCCCCATCGACGCCACCCGCAGCGTGAAGACTGAGCCGTACCGGCGACGGCATGCCAGCACGAAGCGGGGCCAGTAGCGCCACATCAGTGCCGCCTGCAGCGCCGGCGCCAGCCTGGGGCCCGGTGGCAGCCCGGGCGGTACGGCATCGGACATACCAGCAGCATACGAGCGCACTCGCGCTGCCGGGCGACCGCGCTTCAGCGGGGCTCAGCCCGCGCGCCGGCAGTCCCGCGTCGGCTGCGCTTCGACGTACTGGGCAACCATCGCCGCCGGCGCCAGAGTTCCCACCGTGCTGACGTGGTAGCTGTTGGTCCACAGCGAGGGCAACCGGGAACGCAGCGTCGGGAACTCCTGGCGCAGCACCCGCGCCGAAGCCGCCTTCACGGCCTTGACCAGCCGATGGATGCCCAACTGCGGCGAGACCTCCACGACCAGATAGACGTGGTTGGCGGCGACCTTCACCTCGACCAACCACGCACCCTTCTCGGTGAGGACCTCGGCGATGATCGTCTTGAGCCGCTCCGCGACCGCCTCGTCGATGACGTTCGTCCGGTACTGCGTGCACCAGACGATGTGATAGCCGCACTGAAACGACACCTTGGCGTTGGTGCGGACGGCTGGCCGGACCTGGGTGGGACCCGGGGTGGGGGCCGTTGGCCTTGCCGGGCCGGCTATCGGCCGATACGGAGCCCGCGACGGCCCCGCAGGTAGGCGATGCCCCCGAAAGGGCATCGGGGTGATCGGCCGCAGCCGGGATGGGATCGGTCGCTGGAAAGCAGTGGTCATGGCGGCTCCTTGGGCGTGTTCTCGGGTCGGTCCCGCAGGTAGGAGCGGCCGGCAGCCCGGTTCGTGACACTTTTTCTGACCGGCTCTCGCGTTGTGGCTCCGCGCCGCCGCGCCGCCGCGCTAACCGGGTGCCGCGCAGTGAGCGACGAGACACCACTTTGTGAAACGCCTTGGGTGCCCCGCACCTCTATGCAGTGACGCTGTTCGGCGTCGGGCTGCCAGGCGCAGCCGACCAACCTGTTTGAGGAGTTTGAAATGACGTCCAAGGCGATTGGAATCGCGGCGGCGAGTGCATCGGTGGTTACCCTGCTGGTGGGGTGCGGCCACCGGGGGCCGGTGAGCGCGGCGTCCTCGACGTCGTCCGCCTCGGCTACCCAGACTGCGGCGTCGGCGACGTCGACCACCTCGTCGAGCGCACCGGTAACGGTGAGCCGCGTGGTCAACAAGACCGGCTGGTATGACGGCTTCGCCATCACGGTCGATAAAATCACTGCGACCGAACAGGATTCGTCCAACTCGCCGTCGACATCGACCAGTTCGTCAGGCCTGTCGTCGGATACCACCCCGATCGTCGGGCCGTCGATCAAGTTCGATCTGGACCTGACCTACCAAGACATGGTGAACGCCACCCATGTGCCCGGTCAGGACAAGGACGGTGAACCCGACCCGGACCGCACCGGCTACCTGGAGGTCAACGGGGCAGTGGTGAAGCTGGAGTTCGACAGCCCCCAGGTGGTCCCGGGGGCCAAGGCCCCGGGTTCGGCGACCGCGTCGATCAAGGTGCCCAAGAACATGACGAGTATCGACGATGCCCTCGACACCGTGACGCTGGTCTACGGCCAGACCGACGCCAACCAGACGAAGATCCCGTTCGCCAAGGGTTCCGCGGTCAGCAGCCTGGAGCCGCGCGGCATTCCGGTCGGCCAGATCGTGGGAACCTCGCCGTCGATCGAACTGAAGAACGCCTATCTGTGGCCGAGCTATCAGAAGGGGGAGAAGGACCGTTACGAACTCTGGGTGGAGATCCTGGCCCAGTGCACCCCGGGCTCAACCTTCTGCCAGGACGGCGGGTTCATCGCCACTGGGTCGCTGTCGCTGACCTCACCGACCGGAAAGACCGTCGTGGCCGATACCCGCAGCGAATGGGATGACGAGTTGCTGCGCATCGGGGACAACGTCGACAAGTGGGCGGTGTTCGGAATTGACGCTCCCGCAAAGGGTAACTACACCTTGCGGGTGCGCGACGACCACAACATCATCGACATCGCCACGGCCATCACCCTCTGAGAACGCGGTGCGCGTCACGGCAGGGGCGGCTGACCTGGCCGGACCGGTTCCGGCAGCGCGGGCCGACGACGGCGTCGCGCTGCCGAAACCGGCCACCGGGGCCGATATGCGCTAACCTTGGAAGGTCTCGCCGTGAATGTCTTCGGTCGCAGACCCCGCGTCGCAAGCAGATCGACGTAGAACCCTGAAAAAGTTCTTGCCAGGTTCAGACGGCAGCCTTGCAGGCATGACGAAACTCCAAGCGCGCTGTGTCGTGCTGCCCAGTGAGGTGTGAATCTTGGACGAGCAAGCCACTGCCACCACCGACAACGTCACCACCGCGCCCGACGCCGGTTGCGTGATCACCGAGGAGTGGTTCGGCCGCACCGTCGTCGTCTCCGCGTCCGGGGTCGTCGACATGCTGACCTCGCCGCACCTGGAAGTGAGCCTCACCACGTCGTTGCGGAAGAATCCGGCCGCGATCATCGTCGACCTCAGCGAGGTCGAATTCCTCGCCTCCGCAGGCATGGGGGTACTGGTGGCGGCACGGGAGCAAGCCGCCTCCGGCACCCGCTTCGGTGTCGTGGCCAGCGGTCCCGCCACCAGCCGGCCACTCACGCTGATCGGCCTTGCCGACATCATCGGCCTGTATCCGACCCTCGCCGAGGCGCGTGACGCACTGGGCGCGTAGCCGAACGGACAGTTGGGTATACGAGCCCTCGCCATGACGACACCGACTCACCCCTGTCCGGCCTCCGACGGCAATCGGTTCACCTTCCCCGAATTCGCAGCCGACCCCTACGCTGCCGGGCACGTGCGCAACGAGTTCGCGGCCTGGCTCGGCCAGCGAGTCGAGTTGAGCGCCATCCGATTCAGCGATGTCGTGCTGGCCGTGAACGAGGCGTTGGCCAATGCGGCCGAATTCGCCTACCTGAAGAACAACGGCGTCGGCACCGTCGACGTGGAGGCGGTACAGAACAGCGACGCGGCCACGCTGACGGTGACCATCACCGATCAGGGCTGCTGGCGCGAGCCGGATCCCACCACCCGCGGATTCACCCGCGGGCGCGGCATCCCGCTGATGCGGGCGCTGTCCGACGACCTGACCATCGACACCTCGAAGCTGGGCACCACGGTGTGCCTGCGCTTCGACAACGTCGTCGCCCGCAGCAGGGCCGATGTCGGTGTCCGCTGAGGCTCAGGACGGTTCGTAGCGCAGCATCGTGACCCCTTCCTCGGGGTAGTCGCAGAACACCGGCCGCAGCCGCATCCCCACCCGAACATCGGCGGGGTCCGCATTGACGATCTCGGTGGAGAAACGCGGGCCCTCGTCCCACTGCACCACGGCCAGGATCTGCGGCACGTCGCCGGCGAAATGCGGGGCCACCGGCCGGTACGGCACGGTGAAGGTGTACAGCGACGCGGCGCCGGATATCTCCCGCCACTGCAGGTCATCGGCCAACGTGCCCGGCGCCAGCACCCGGGGATAGAACACGTACCGATCGCTCGAGGGCGAGTACTGGATGCGAATCTTGTGCTCTGCCAAGCCATCCCAGAACGGCTTGGCTGTCGGCGTCGGAATCGGCATCGGCTTGGTGAATGCCACGGCTAGTCCCCTTCCAGCACGAGAGTGGTCTGCTCGCTCAGGATGCCGCCATTGCCGGAGACGAACGCGCGGTTGCAGCCGGGTACCTGGGTAGCCGCCGAGCGGCCCATGATCTGGCGGGTGGCGTCGCAGACGTGGTGCATGCCGCCGGCCAGGCCGGCCTGGCCGTAACCGAGCTGGCCGCCGGAGGTGTTCATCGGGAAGTCGCCGCGGAAGGTCAGATCGTGTTCGGCGACGAACTGCAGGCCCTTGCCCTTCTCGCAGAACCCCGCGTCTTCCAGGCTCAGCAGGGCGGTGATGGTGTAGCAGTCGTAGATGGACACCATGTCCATGTCGGCGGGGGCCAGGCCGGCCATCGAGAACGCCGACGCGGCGGCCTTGATCATCGGCGTGGTCAGCAACGCCTGCGCGTAGGTGGGGGTCTTGTAGGGCACCCGCTCGCCGAAGCCTTTGATCCACACCGGGCGATGCTTCGACCGCCGGGCCAACTCGGCGTTGGTGACCAGCACCGCCGCGCCGCCCATTACCGGCATCACGATCTCCAGAATGTGCAGCGGGGAGGCGATCAACGGGCTGTTGACGACGTCGTCGACCGTGATCGGTTCGTCTTTGAAGATGGCGCCGGGGGTGTGGTTGGCGTTGACGCGCTGGTCGACGCTGATCTTGGCGATGGCCCGCTCGTCGTAGCCGTAGGTGGCGCCGTAGAGCGTGGCGACCTGACCGTAGGGGCCGTTCTGCCCGAGGTTGCCGTAGGGGATCTCGAACTCGGCCTGCGGCGAGCCGTACCGGTTGCTGGAGGCGCCGAAGTACAGCATGTCGCCGAAGTCGGGCGGGCGTTTCTCCGTCATCGGGGTCAGCGGTGTCGCCGGCATCACGCACAGCACCGCTTTGCACAGCCCCAGTTCGATGGCGGCCGCGGCGCGCCACACCATCGCGACCGCGCTGGCCCCGCCCAGGTCGACCATCTCGGCGAAATTGGCCTTCACGCCCAGGTATTCGATGACCGTCGAGGGAACGAAGATCTGCGACTCCTGCAGATGACTGGTGCAGATGCCGTCCACCTCGGCGGCGGAGAGGCCGGCGTCGTCGAGGGCGGCAGCGGCCAGCCGGGCCCACTGCTCGAGGGTGAACTCCAGCGGCCCCGTCGGCTTCTTGGTCGCGGGAAGCTCGGTGTACCCCACGATGGCCGCTTCTCCGCGAAGACCCATGCGGCCGCCTCCCACGTCATTGCCCAATAACATTGAGCATGTAATCATATTGAGCGTTCAATGAGAATTCGGGGGCGGCGATAGGAGGCGGCTTGTGGGCGATCTCTCACCACCACTGCACGGCAAGGTCGCGATCGTGACCGGCACCAGCCGGGGCGTCGGCCTGGGCATCGCCCACGAGTTGCTGCGGGCCGGGGCGACGGTCATCGGCTGCTCGCGGGGGCCGCTGGAGGCCATCCCGGGCACCGCCGAGCATCCCGACTGGCAGGCACGTTCGTCGCAGCGGGCGTGCGACCAGGGTGACTACCGCGCCATCGACGAATTCGTCGCGGGGGTGGCGGCCGACTACGGCCGCATCGACATCCTGGTCAACAACGCGGGCGGCACCGTGCCCACGCCGCACGTCGAGGACGTCCCCGAACTCGTGCAGCGCATCCAGGGCGCCCCCCGAGGTGGCGACGACTTCGAACGCACCGTGCTGTTCCACCAGTTCGCGATTCAGATGAACCTGATCAGCCCACTGTGGTTCGCCATCCGGGTGTTCCGCCAAATGCGCGACCAGGACGGCACCGGTTCGATCATCAACATCTCCAGCGGCGCCGGGCATCCCGCCGGATCGCCGACCCTGGTGTCCTACGGTGCGGCGAAGTCGGGGCTCAACCACATGACCCGCTCACTGGCCGAGGAGTGGGGGCCCTACGCCCGGGTCAACTGTCTGGCGCTGGGGCCGACCATGACCGACAACTTCAAGTCGTTCGTACTGCCCAAGGACGATCCGACGGGGGAGCGGTACTTCCGCGACGTCCCGTTGCACCGCGCCGGCGAGCCCGCCGAAGTCGGCCGCGCGGTGGTGTTCTTGTGCAGTGGCGCAGCCGATTTCATCAACGGAACCACCATCGAGGTCGACGGCGGCATGCTGCCCGGCGTGCTGTACGAGGCCGGCCTCAAGACCATTACGGACCTGCTGTGAAAAACGTCATTCAATTCTCCACCGGCAACGTCGGCCAGCACGCCCTGCAGATGATCATCGAACGCCCAGACCTGCGCCTGGTCGGCCTGCATGCCCACGGCGCGGACAAGGTCGGTCGCGACGCCGCTGAACTGTGCGGGCTGGACCGGCCGACCGGAATCCTGGCCACCGACGACGTCGATGCGCTGGTCGCCCTCGAGGCCGACTGTGTGGTCTACACCTCGCAGGCCGAGATGCGCCCGCAGCAGGCCATCGAGGAGATCTCCCGGTTCCTGCGGGCCGGCACCAACGTCGTCGGAACCTCGATGGTGTGGCTGGTCGCCCCGCATCAGGCCGATGCCTGGATGCGCGAACCGCTGACCAAGGCCTGCCAGATCGGCGGCACCTCGCTGTACATCAACGGCGTCGACCCGGGCTACTCGGGAGACAGCCTCGTCTACACCGCATTGACACTCGCCGGGCGGGCCACCTCGGTCACCGTCTCCGAGATCTGCGACTACGGCAGCTACGACGACGCCGAATTCACCGGTGTCAGTTTCGGTTTCGGCACCACGCCGGATCACACCCCGATCATGTTCGCCCCGGGAGTGCTGGCGTCGCTGTGGGGCGGACAGGTCCGATCGCTGGCCGACGTCCTCGACGTCACCCTCGACGAGGTCCGCGAGCGGCACGAGAGTTGGGTGACCCCCGAGCAGATCGAGTGCACCATGATGACCGTCCCGCCCGGTCACGTGGCCGCGGTCCGGTTCTGGGTCGAAGGCCTCCGCAACGGTGAACCGGTGATCACCATGGAGCACGTCAACCGGCTGACCGCCGCGGCCGCGCCGGACTGGCCGAGCCCGCCCGACGGC
Source organism: uncultured Mycobacterium sp. (assembly GCA_964535335.1). Classification (GTDB taxonomy): domain Bacteria; phylum Actinomycetota; class Actinomycetes; order Mycobacteriales; family Mycobacteriaceae; genus Mycobacterium. The sequence continues at coordinate 10,862 of CAZHUU010000084.1, read as the reverse complement.
AGGCCCGGGGTGCATCGGGTGGTGGTGCGGGGTAACCCGGGCGTGGAGATCAACACCCATCTCGGTCTCGACGGCGTCGACCACAACCAGGGTGGCGTCATCTCCACCGCGGCCCGGGCGGTCAACGCGATTCACGACGTGTGCGCCGCGCCGCCCGGGCTGATGGCCGTCAAGGACCTGCCGACCACGCACGCCGACGCGGTCATGTGGTGATTCGGTGACGCCGCGGCGGGCAGGAGCGCAGCGGCCCGGGGAGGTGTCGACGCCGAGGACCCCGTCGAGGATCGCGCCGCGGCGGCCGGCCAGCGGTAGCCAGCTGCGTGCCGACCGCACCCGCGAGCGGGTGCTCGACGAGACCGTGCGGTGCGTCATCGAGGAGGGGTTCGCCGCGGCCAGTGCCAAGCACATCGCCGAGCGGGCGGGGGTGACCTGGGGTGTGGTGCAGTACCACTTCGGGGACCGCGACGGGCTGCTGATGGCGGTGGTGGACCGCGGCCTGGCCGAACTGCTCGACGTGTTGCGGGCGCTGCCTGCCCCGTCCGAGAACGTCACCCGCGACGAGCAGGTGCGCCGGGTGGTCGAGGCCGCGTGGAAGGTGTTCTCCAGCGACGACTCTCGCGCCTCACTGGAGATCCTCATCGCGACCCGTGCCATGCGGGACAAACGGGCGAAGCGTCACCTCGGTCAGCTGCAGCAGGCCATCACCGACCTGAGTTGCGACCTCGCCCGGGGGCTGGACAGTCCGCATGCCATCGCGGTCGCCGACCTGATCTGGGCGACGATGCGCGGTCTGGTGGTCTCCCAACTGGTCGCCGGCATACCGATGGACACCACCCGGGAGCAGCAGGCACTGGTCGAGGTGATCTGCGCCTACCTCGGCGAGCTCGATCGTTGAGTCAGACACCACGCACAGCTGCACTCGGACTTCTTGTGCGTGGGTTCTGACTCAACGCCGGTCGGACGCGGCGGCGTTCACCACCTTGGCCGCCACCTGGGCCAGCGGGGTGTTGGTGTCGTGCGAGAGCTTGCGCTCGTAAAGGTCGCGCGCGATGTCGGCGATGCGCCTAGGCGCATCGACCGCGCCTGGGCGATCATCGACCGACATGGCAACTGCCATACCCGCCAGGAACCGTGATTAACACCCGCGCGATCGGAGACCGATGAACGATCACCCCAGGACCCGCCGCGGGCCCATCACCCGCAACGCCGTCGGGCCGACGTCGGCGGAAGCCTTCGTCATCATCGCCATCGCCACGATCCTGCTGACCCGGCTGTATCTGCAGCTCACCGGCTACCCGCAGATCGGCGGCGGCGATCTGCACATCGCGCACGCGCTGTGGGGCGGCGCGCTGATGATGCTGGCGCTGCTCACCGGCTGGATGGCCCTGGGTTCCGGTGTTGGGGTGCTGACCGTGGTGATGGGCGGCATCGGGTTCGGCCTCTTCCTCGACGAGGTGGGCAAGTTCGTCACCAAGAACAACGACTACTTCTACGGCCCGGCCGCCGAGATCATGTACATCCTGGTGTGCCTGATCCTGGTCGGCGCCCGCGTCGTGCGGGTGATCCGACCGTTGTCGGCGCGCGAATGTCTGGCGTCGGCCGCCTCGATCGCCGCCGACGGGGCGGCCCGCGGCCTGGCCGATCACCGCCGCGAGACCGGCCTGCGCCTGCTCGAGCAGGCCCGCACGGCCGGCGCGCCGGCGGCCGACGTCGAGCACGTCCACGCCCTGATGCTCTCCGCGGGCCACGCCAGTGACCGGCTCTACCGCCTGCAGAAGTGGGCTCCCCGGCTGATCCCCAACGGGTTTCGCAGCCCGAAGTGGATTCCCTGGGTCGGCTGGCTGCTGGTGGCGGGCGCGGTCTTCGGCTTGTTCTTCCACGCGCTGGGCATCGCGCTCGGCGACTATTTCTACGAGGACGAGCACCTCAAGATCCACCTCTACGGCAAGAGCCCGGCCACAATCATCCTGCTGGTCAGCGCCGGGCTCACGTTGACGATGGCGCTGCCCGCGATGATCGCGCTGCGGCGCACCACCAAGACCTGGCCACTGCGCCTGCTGCGCAACGCAGCGCTGGTGTTCACCTTCCTCAACGCCCTCGTCGAGTTCGCCACCGAGGGGTTCGCCGCCCTGATCAACCTCTCGATCGGCCTGTTCGGCCTGGCGATCCTGTCCTATCAGGTCGACGTCGCGGTACGCCGGTCGGTGAACGCGGCTGCTACACCGACGTCAGATAGCGCCGGGTGACGATCTTCTGGACCAGTGCCGCCACCGGGGCGCCCAGCCGGCTCCACCAGGCCGCCGGCCGGGAGAACGCCACCACCTCGGCGTACACCGCGTGCTCGGCGGCCTCGTAGCGCACCGCGAACAGTTCCTCGCCGGACACCGCATGCCCGGGCAGGCTGCCGTAGGCGAATCCGCGCCGGTTCTGCTCGGCGAGCACGTAGACCACCCGGCAGGGCGCGACGAACGGACCCAACCGGCCGAGCACGTCGGTGCCGACCTCGGCGACCTCGGTGGTGGCCGTGACCCGCAGACCGGCGCCGCGCAGCATCCCGTAGCGCAGCACCGTGGCGGCGGCCTGCTCGAACCGCGGCCGCCCGGTCCCGATCCGGTGCGACAACCGCACATGGCGGTAGCCAGGCGGCAGGTCGCGGGCGGTGGCGCCGATATCGGTGTAGGTCAACGGCAGACCGGTGAGGTCGCTGAGCTTCACCGCTCCACCATGCCATCGCCGCGTCACGCCGCGCCCGGCCACATACGCTGGTCAGGTGGCAGACGACAGGACGATGGTGGATGACCCCGACGCGGTGGTGTCGCCCGGCGGCGACTTCAACCCGCCCGTGCCCACGGCCAAGGGCGGCCCGGACTACGGCAGGTTCTTCGAGGCGGTCCGCGACGTCCAAGATCACGCCCGCGCCGCCGACGCGCCTGCCGAGGTGATCAGCCAGGCCGCCGACCTGCTGAGCAGGGTCTCGGCGCTGCTCGCCCCGTACGACACCGACGAGTGGCACACCCCGTCCGGCCGGCGCAATGACCTGCCGATGCGCGGCAACGTCCTGAGCATCCCGAACTCGGTGGATCCCTGCGAGGACGGCCGGTTGCGCGGGTGGGCCAGGTTTCGCCGCTTCCACCTCGGCCGCAACGGCGCCGTGCACGGCGGCATCATCGCCCACCTCTTCGATTCGGTGCTGGGCAAGACCTCGTTCATGCTCACCGGCGGCCCGTACCAGCGCACCGCCTACCTGCACGTCAACTACCGCAAGATCGTGCCCATCGAGAAGGAACTGCAGGTCGAGGCCGGTGTCAGCCGCGCCGAGGGCCGCAAGATCTTCGTCGAGATGCGACTGTGCGACGGCGGGGAGGTGCTGGCCGACGGGGAGGGCCTGTTCGTCCGGCTGAAACCGGGACAGCCATGAAGCGGCACCGCGCGGTGATCCGCGCCTGGGCGCGCCGGCGGGACAACCTGCGGGACCGCCCCATCGCCGACTTCGTCTACCGCGTCGCGGTCGGTGTGGTGGGCCTGACGGTGCTGCTGGTCGGCATCGTCGCGATTCCCTATCCCGGTCCCGGCTGGGCGATCCTCTTCCTCGGCCTGGCGATCCTGGCCACCGAGTTCTACTGGGCGCATCGCACCCTGATCTTCACCCGCGACCGCTACGACAACGTCATGGGCTGGTTCGGCAACCAGGGCCGCTGGGTGCAGGCGCTCGGCGCAGTGCTCACCGCGACTGTGGTGGTGGCCACCCTGTGGCTGCTCGGCGCGGTGGATTGGTCGGCGGGGCTGTTCGGCCTGGAACACCCACTGCTGCGCAGCCCGATCGGCCTCGGAGCCTGATCGTCCGCCCCGATAGCATTGTCGCGACCCCCCGCACGCCCGCGCGGATCGTTCCCTTACCCGCCCGCCGAGAGAGATACCGATGAGCGCCCCCGCCCACCCCGCACCGGCAGCCCTGATCAGGGTGACCGCCGGGACCACCGCGGGCGCCGCCGTGCGGGACGCCGGCCTGCCGGGTCGCGGGGAGCCCGACGCCGTCGTCGTGGTGCGCGACGCCGACGGCACGCTGCGCGACCTGAGTTGGGCGCCCGACGCCGACGCCGATGTCACGCCGGTGACCGCCGACAGCGACGAGGGTCGCAGCGTCATCCGGCATTCGGCCGCGCACGTGCTCGCCCAGGCGGTGCAGGAGCTCTTCCCGCAAGCCAAGCTGGGCATCGGCCCGCCGATCACCGACGGCTTCTACTACGACTTCGATGTGCCCGAGGCGTTCACCCCCGAGGACCTCGAGAAGCTCGAGAAGCGGATGCGGCAGATCGTCAAGGACGGCCAGCTGTTCTCGCGCCGCGTCTACGAGTCCAAGGACCAGGCGCGCGCCGAGCTGGCCGACGAGCCCTACAAACTCGAACTGGTCGACGACAAGTCCGGTGACCCGGACGTCATGGAGGTCGGCGGCGACGAGCTGACCGCCTACGACAACCTCAATCCCCGCACCCGCGAACGCGTTTGGGGCGACCTGTGCCGCGGACCGCACATCCCGACCACCCGCTACATCCCGGCCTTCAAACTCACCCGTAGCTCGGCGGCGTACTGGCGCGGTGACCAGAACAACGCCAGCCTGCAGCGCATCTACGGCACCGCCTGGGAATCGCAGGAGGCCCTCGACCGTCATCTCGAACTGCTCGAGGAGGCCCAGCGGCGCGATCACCGCAAGCTCGGCGTTGAACTGGACCTGTTCAGCTTCCCCGACGAACTCGGTTCGGGCCTACCGGTTTTCCACCCCAAGGGCGGCATCGTGCGCCGGGAGTTGGAGGAGTATTCGCGGCGCAAGCATGTCGAGGCCGGCTACGAGTTCGTCAACACCCCGCATATCACCAAGGAACAGCTTTACATCACCTCGGGGCACCTGGAGTGGTACGCCGACGGCATGTTCCCGCCCATGCACATCGACGCCGAATACGACGAGAACGGTGTGCTGCGCAAGCCCGGCCAGGACTACTACCTCAAGCCGATGAACTGCCCGATGCACCATCTGATCTACCGGTCGCGGGGCCGTTCCTATCGGGAACTTCCGTTACGGCTCTTCGAGTTCGGCACGGTTTACCGATACGAGAAGTCCGGTGTGATCCACGGGCTGACCCGGGTGCGCGGCATGACCCAGGACGACGCGCACATCTACTGCACCCGCGAGCAGATGCGGGAGGAACTGACTTCGCTGCTGCGATTCGTCCTCGACCTGCTCGCCGACTATGGCCTCGACGACTTCTATCTGGAGCTGTCGACCAAGGATCCCGACAAGTACGTCGGCTCCGATGAGGTATGGGAGGAAGCCACCGAGACGTTGCGGGAGGTCGCCGAGGCCTCCGGTCTGCACTTGGTACCCGACCCGGGCGGCGCGGCGTTCTACGGGCCGAAGATCTCAGTACAGGTGCGCGACGCGCTGGGCCGCAGCTGGCAGATGTCGACCATTCAGCTCGACTTCAACATGCCGGACCGCTTCGAGTTGGAGTACACCGCCGCCGACGGCAGCCGGCAGCGGCCGGTGCTCATCCACCGCGCGCTGTTCGGGTCGATCGAACGGTTCTTCGGCATCCTGACCGAGCACTACGCCGGAGCGTTCCCCGCCTGGCTGGCACCGGTCCAGGCGGTCGGCATCCCGGTTTCCGACGACCATGTGCCGTACTTGGAAGACCTTGCCGCCGAACTGAGGTCGCAAGGGGTGCGGGTCGAGGTCGACAGCAGCGATGACCGGATGGCCAAGAAGATCGTCAACCACACCAATCAGCGGGTGCCGTTCATGCTGCTGGCGGGCGACCGTGACGTGGAAGCGGGTGCGGTGAGCTTCCGGTTCGCCGACCGCACCCAGATCAACGGCGTGCCGCGAGCACAGGCGGTGGCCGCGATCCGCCGATGGATCGACGATCGCCAGAACGCTGTCCCGACAGCCGAACTCGTAAAGGTCGACGGTGACTGACGAACCCGATTCGATCACGGACACAGGTGTGGGGCAGCCCGACCGCCTGCAGCGGCTGTGGACGCCGCACCGGATGAGCTACATCGTCGAGGTCCCCGCACAGAAACAAGGACGAACCCCTGGGTCTTCAGCGCCGTTTACCGAGATCCCGACGCTGCCGGACGAACAGGGCCTCGTGGTGGCCCGCGGCGAGCAGGTGTACGTGGTGCTCAACCTCTACCCGTACAACCCCGGCCACCTGATGGTGGTGCCGTATCGGCGGGTGTCCGAGTTGGAGGACCTCAGCGCGGCCGAGAGCGCGGAGCTGATGGCGTTCACGCAGAAGGCGATTCGGGTGATCAAGGCGGTCTCCAGCCCGGACGGCTTCAACGTGGGGCTCAACCTGGGCAGGTCGGCGGGCGGCTCGCTGGCCGAGCATCTGCACATGCACGTGGTGCCGCGCTGGTCCGGCGACGCGAATTTCATCACCGTGGTCGGGGAGACCAAGGTGATTCCGCAGCTGTTGCGGGACACCCGCGCGTTGCTCTCGACGGAGTGGGCCAACCAGCCGTGAGTGATTTCTACCTGATGACCCGCGCCGCCTACGAGAAGTTGTCGACGCCGATAGCCAAGGGCGCGTTGCGGATCGGGCTCACCCCGGACACGGTGACGATCATCGGCACCGCCGGTTCGGTGCTGGCCGCGTTGACGCTGTTCCCGATAGGGCAGCTGTGGTGGGGCGCGTTCGCGGTGTTCGTGTTCGTGCTCGCCGACATGCTCGACGGGGCGATGGCGCGACAGCGCGGCGGCGGCACCCGGTTCGGTGCGGTGCTGGACGCGACCTGCGACCGGATCAGCGACGGCGCGGTGTTCTGCGGGCTGTTGTGGTGGGCGGCGTTCGGGCTGCACAGTTCGCCGCTGATGGTGGCCACGCTGATCTGCCTGGTGACCTCGCAGGTGATCTCCTACATCAAGGCCCGCGCCGAGGCCAGCGGCCTGAACGGCGGCGGCGGCCTGATCGAGCGTCCTGAGCGGCTGGTGATCGTGCTGGCCGGTGCCGGACTGTCGGATCTGGCATTCTTCCCGATGCCCATGCTGCTGCCGATCGCGATGTGGGTGCTCGCGGTGGCCAGCCTGGTGACCGTCGGACAACGGCTGCACACCGTGCGTAGCTCACCGGAGGCGATGAGCGGAATGGAACCGGCCGGCCCGGAGACCGGGGAACCGGGGAGCGAGCAGTGATCGCCACCCCGGGATCGCTGTGGGCGGCGGGCCGCAACCGGATCCCGTCGGGGGAGAACCTGGCCGACTGGGGCTACGCGGCCGGCTGGCGGCTGGTGCGGGCGATGCCCGAACTGGTGGCGCGCAACGCCTTCGACGCCGGCGCCTGGTATGCCGCCATGGGCGGCGGGCCGGAACAGTTGCGCAAGAACCTGGCCCGGGTGATCGGCACGACACCCGCCGAGGTGCCGGGCAGCCTGATGCGTGCTTCGCTGGCCTCCTATGCGCGCTATTGGCGGGAGGCGTTCCGGTTGCCCTCGATGAACCTGACCGCGGTCGCGGACCGGCTCGATCAGGTGTTCCAGGGCGCCGAGCATTTCGCTGCTGCGCATGCGGCCGGCCGCGGCGCGGTGATGGCGCTGCCGCACAGCGGCAACTGGGACATGGCCGGGGTGTGGCTGGCGCAGAACTACGGCACCTTCACCACGGTGGCCGAACGGCTCAAGCCGGAGTCGCTCTACGACCGGTTCATCGAGTACCGGGAGAGCCTGGGATTCGAGGTGCTGCCGCTGTCCGGTGGGGAGCGGCCGCCGCTGGAGGTGCTGGCCGAGCGGCTGCGCGACAACCGGTTCGTCTGCCTGATGGCCGACCGTGACCTCACCCGGTCGGGGGTGCAGGTGGACTTCTTCGGCGAGCCCACCCGGCTGCCCGCCGGGCCCGCGAAACTGGCCATCGCCACCGGTGCGCCGCTGCATCCGGCGCACGTCTACTACGACGGTGACGACTGCGTCGTGATGATCGGCGAGCAGTTGGACACCAGTTCCGGCGACGTCACCCGGATCACCCAGGCATTGGCCGACCGGTTCGCCGAGAACATCGCCGCGCATCCGCAGGACTGGCACATGTTGCAGCCGCAATGGCTGGCCGACCTGTCGCCGGAACGGCGCGCCCGCATCGAGTCCGGGGCGGGCGGGAAGACGGGCTGATGCGCATCGGCATGGTGTGCCCCTACTCGTTCGACGTTCCGGGCGGGGTCCAGGCCCAGGTGCTGCAATTGGCCGAGGTGATGCGCGCCCGCGGGCACGAGGTGAGCGTGTTGGCCCCGGCGTCACCGGATGTCGAACTGCCCGACTACGTGGTCTCCGGCGGTAAGGCGGTGCCGATCCCGTACAACGGCTCGGTGGCGCGGCTGCGGTTCGGACCCGCCACCCACCGCAAGGTCAAAAGGTGGCTGGCCGAGGGTGAATTCGACGTGCTGCACCTGCACGAACCCAACGCGCCCAGCCTGTCGATGCTGGCGCTGCAGGCCGCCGAAGGCCCGATCGTCGCGACATTCCACACCTCGACGACGAAGTCGTTGACGCTCAGCGTGTTTCAGGGCATCCTGCGGCCGTATCACGAGAAGATCGTCGGCCGTATCGCGGTCTCCGACCTGGCCCGGCGCTGGCAGATGGAAGCGCTCGGCTCGGACGCCGTGGAGATCCCCAACGGTGTGGACGTCAACTCGTTCGCCGACGCGCCCCGCCTCGACGGCTATCCGAGGTCTGGGCGCACGGTGCTGTTCCTCGGCCGCTACGACGAGCCGCGCAAGGGGATGGCGGTGCTGCTGGGCGCCCTGCCCGCCCTGGTGGCGCGGTTCGCCGACGTGGAGATCCTGATCGTCGGCCGCGGCGACGAGGAGGAGCTCTGCGGGAAGGCCGGAGAACTGGCCGGGCATCTGCGCTTCCTGGGCCAGGTCGACGACGCCACCAAGGCCTCGGCCATGCGCAGCGCCGACGTGTATTGCGCCCCGAACACCGGTGGGGAGAGTTTCGGCATCGTGCTGGTCGAGGCGATGGCCGCGGGCACCCCCGTGGTGGCCAGTGACCTGGACGCGTTCCGCCGGGTGCTGCTCGACGGCACGGCCGGACGGCTGGTGCCGGTCGACGACTCCGACGCACTGGCTGAGGCGCTGATCGCGATGCTCGACGACGACAAGCTGCGGGCCCGCTACGTCAAGGCGGCCGCGGTCGCGGTGCGCCGCTACGACTGGCCGGTGGTGGCCGAGCAGATCCTGCGGGTGTACGAGACGGTGGCCGGGGCGGGCGTCAAGGTTCAGGTGGCCAGCTAGTGTCCGGACCGCTGTACTGGTCGCTGACCGCGGTCCTGGTCGTCGTCCTGCTGTTGATCGGCCTGTGGGCCTACCAGACGGCCACCCGGCTGGACCGCCTGCACGTCCGCTACGACCTGTCCTGGCAGGCCCTCGACGGCGCGCTGGCCCGCCGCGCCGTGGTGGCCCGGGCGGTCGCCGCCGACGCCTACCGCGACCGTCCCGAGGGCCGGCGGCTGGCTGCGCTGGCCGATACCGCCGAACGCGCGCCGCGGCCGGGCCGCGAGGCGGCCGAGAACGAGTTGTCGGCCGCGCTGGCGATGGTCGACCCGTCGGCCATCCCGGTGGCGCTGGTGGCCGAACTGGCCGATGCCGAGGCCCGGGTGCTGCTGGCCCGCCGGTTCCACAACGACGCGGTGCGCGACACCTTGGCGCTGCGGGAGCGGCGGCCGGTGCGCTGGCTGCGCCTGGGCGGAACGGCGCCGCTGCCGAGCTACTTCGAGATCGCCGAGCGGGCCGCCGGAGCCGCTGGGTCGGCGACAACGGATATAGCCGCCTGGCCGGCGACATCCGATGTAGAGACGGCGGGAGCACCCGCCGAGCCGGGCCTGGTGGACCGGCGCACCTCGGCGCGGGTGGTCCTGCTCGACGATCAAGGGGCGGTGCTGCTGTTCTGCGGGTCCGACCCGGCTGTCACCGACGGCACCGCACCGAGGTGGTGGTTCACCGTGGGGGGTCAGGCCCACGCCGGCGAGCGCCTGGTCGACACCGCCGTGCGGGAGATCGCCGAGGAGACCGGGCTGCGGGTGGAACCGGCCCAGGTGGTGGGCCCGGTGTGGCGGCGGGACTCGATCATCGACTTCAACGGCACGGTGATCCAGAGCCAGGAGTTCTACTTCGTCCACCGCACCAGCAGGTTCGAGCCCACCACGGGTGGGCGCACGCCCCTGGAACTGCGCTACATTCATGGCCATCGCTGGTGTGATTCCGCGACGATCGAGAAGCTGGCCGCGGGCGGTGAGACGGTGTACCCGCTGCAACTCGGCGAGTTGCTCACCGAGGCCAATGCGGTGGCCGACGGTCGTGGCGGGGGGCCGCCCAGAGAACTGCATCCGATCCGCTAACTGCGGATTATTCAGTTTGAAGGCGCCCTTTACACTTGATCCGTAGCAAGGGAAGGGACCCACTGTGGAAAACGGAGCTAACGGTTCCGAACGCAACGGCTCGGGCCACGCGCAGACCGGCACCGCCCGGGTCAAGCGCGGCATGGCGGAGATGCTCAAGGGTGGCGTCATCATGGACGTCGTCACCCCCGAACAGGCCCGCATCGCCGAAGGCGCCGGCGCGACCGCCGTCATGGCCCTCGAACGCGTCCCCGCCGACATCCGCGCGCAGGGGGGGGTGGCCCGAATGAGCGATCCCGACCTGATCGAGGGGATCATCTCCGCAGTCACCATCCCGGTGATGGTCAAGGCCAGGATCGGGCACTTCGTGGAGGCCCAGATCCTGCAGAGCCTCGGCGTCGACTACGTCGACGAGTCCGAGGTGCTGACCCCGGCCGACTACATCCACCACATCGACAAGTGGAAGTTCACCGTGCCG
>CAZHUU010000083.1:0-21381 GCA_964535335.1 uncultured Mycobacterium sp. | reverse complement strand
GCCAGGAGGCCCTGGACGGCAACGACTTGGCTGACCGCATCAACCGTGCAGCTCGCTCCTCGGCTATCCGCCTCTACAGCCAGTTCGATGCCGCCGACCACGACATGTGGAGCAAGGTGCTGGACGAGGCGCGCAAGGGCAACCTCGAAGCCCTTAAAGCCGTAGGCCACACCCAGGAGGCCGACAAGCACCCGGTTTGCCAGAAGCTGCTGGCCTACATCGGCCCCGGCAAGAAAGGCGCCGAGATTCGCGACAACTTCGACGCACCGCCCTATGGCTGGCCCCGTGATGCCATTGATGGCGCTTTATACGCCTTGCTGGCCGCCGGGCAGGTGCTCGGCCATCTCACGCTCGCGGCCGCCGGCCATTCCCATGCCGCCTCGCTGCACCCGACGATGCTGCTCGCCCACCTGCTTGCCGTGGGCGCCGGCGCGGTGCTGATCGGCGGCGCGGACCGGCTGTGCCGGGCACTGTCCGGGACGGTGCGCGGGTGTATGCGCGCTCCGGTGCGTGCGCCGTTGACGCTGCGGCGCCCGGCGCTGCCACGGGTCCATCAGCCCCTGCAGTCCAGACTCCTGATCGCTGTGTCGATATCGCATCGGGGACCGCCGGCAGCCCTGCGCTGAACAGATTCCGGTGAAACCCACGACACAGAAAGCACACATCAATGCAGACCAACCATCGGTTGGTGGCGCGCGCCCGCATGACGGCCGCGCTCACCGCCGCACTGACGCTCGGGGCCCTCGCCGGCGCCGGGCCGGCCACCGCCCACGTCCACGTCGACTCCGACAGCACCGTGCAGGGTGACGACGCGATCGTCACCTTCCAGGTGCCTAACGAGTCCGAGAAGGGCTCGCCCACAACGCAGGTCACGATCGACCTGCCGAATGTCGCCTCGGCGGCCACCGAGATGGTCCCGGGGTGGACCGTCAAGCTCGATCGGGATCCGGCCAACGGCGCCTATCGTTCGGTCACCTTCACCGCCGCGCCCAACGCCGGGATCGGCCCCGATCAGTTCGGGCGGTTCCCGATCTCGATCCAGCTGCCGAACACCGACTCGGTGAGTTTCCCAGTGGTGCAGACCTACGCCGACGGGACCACGGTGCGCTGGGATCAGCCCACGCCGCCCGGGGGGGCCGAGCCGGAGTACCCGGCACCGGTGCTGGCGCTGCACTCGGGTCCGGCCCAGGCCCCCGAGCACCACGCCGACCCAACCGCCCCGGCCTCGCCTGGGGCCCCGGCCCCGGTGCCGACGGTCACCGGGTCCCAGGTCGCCGAGGCGCCACCGCCACCGGCGACCGCAGACACCACCGCCCGCCTGCTGGCCGGTGGGGCGCTGCTGGTCGCGGCCGCCGGTGTCGCCGTGGCACTGGTGCGGCGCCGGACATGACGCGGCGACTGCTCGCGACGACGCTGCTGGTCCTCGTGATGGCGATCGCCGGGGCGCCGGCCGCCGCCGCGCACGCCGTCCGGACGGCCAGTGACCCGGCCGACGGGGCCACCCTGACCACCGGCCCGGCCCGGGTCACCGCGACGTTCAACGAGCAGTTGCAGAGCGCGTTCGCCGCCATGACGGTGGTCGGCCCGGACGGCAACCTGTGGTCGTCCGGGCCGCCCGAAGTGCAGGGCGCCACCGTCGGTGTCGGCCTGCGCCCGCTGGGCCCGGCCGGCCGCTACACGGTGAACTACCGGGTCACCTCCGCCGACGGCCACGTCGTGGCGGGGGCGTGGTCGTTCACGGTGTCGGTGGCCGGCGGGGGCACCCCGGGACCGTCGGCGGCATCCGGCCCGACCGACACCGGGCTTCCGGTGTGGCCGTTCCGGGGGGGTGCCGTGCTGCTGGTCGCCGGGGCCGGGGTGTGGGCGTTGCGGCGCCGTCCGTGACGCCTGGGCGCCGCCGGGTCCTGGCCGGTGCGCTGCTCGCCGGCGCACTGGCCTGGTCGGTGGCGTGGGCACTGGCCGCCGGGCAGGCCGCGCCTGCCCAGGGCGGTGTCCGCGCCGTCGCCGACGTCGCGGCGGTGGCGGTGCTGGGGCTGGCGCTGCTGCCGGTCCTCGACGAGCCGCGCCACCGTCGCGATCTGTCGGGTACCGCCGCCCGGCCGCTGGCCGCGACCGCGATCGCCTGGTTGATCGCCGAAGCGGTGCGGGTCAGCCTGGCGGCCGCCGCAGCGGCCGACGTGCCGCTGCCGCGGCTGCCGTTGCGGTTGGCCATGGAGTTCGCGGTGCAGACCGGCGGCGGGCGGGCGATGCTGCTGAGCCTGGCCGCCGCCGCGGCGGTGTGCCTGGTGGCGGTCCTGGGTGCGCCGAGCACCGCGGCGCAGGTGACGCTCGCCGGGGCGGCGGCGATCGGACTGGCGGCCCGGGCGGCCATCGGGCATCTCGCCGAGGACCCGCTGGGGGCGGTCGCGATCGCGCTGCACGTGCTGGCCGCGGGGGTGTGGTGCGGGCTGCTGGTGGCGATGGCGCTCACGGTGCGGCACCGCGGGCAGTGGTCGCGGGTGCTACCCCGGTTCTCCCAGGTCGCGCTGGCGTGTGTGGTGGTGCTGCTGGTGGCCGGGACGGTGGGGGCGGTGGTGGTCCTGCCCGGACCCGGCGCCCTGCTGGACAGCGGCTACGGCCGGGTGTTGCTGGCCAAGATCGTCGCCGCGGTGGCGCTGGTGGGGCTGGGTTGGCACAACCGCAACCGCTGGGCGCCGGCCGCCCGGGCGCATCGGATCAGCGCCGGGCAGTCCGAGGGCCGGGCTCTGCGGGAGTGGGCGCTGATGGTGTCGGCGTTGACGCTCGCGGCGGCGCTGGCGGTTACCGGTTGAAGCCAACCGGCCTGCCGACCCCTGCTGGCATGATGGGGGCCACTGCGCGCGTACGCGACACGACACCGCGAAGGAGCAGCCCGATGGCAGACCCGCAGGATCGGCCCGACCAAGGCCCCGAGGCCGTGCCGCCTGTGCCGCCTGTGCCGCCGAAGAAGGCCGCCCCGAAGAAGACCCCGGCCAAGGCGGCCAAGAAGGCCGCACCGGCGAAGAAGGCGGTGAAGAAGGCCCCGGCCAAGAAGGCCGCACCGGCGAAGAAGGCCGCACCGCCCGCGCTGGAACCGCCCGCCGAGCACCCGGCCCTCAGCGCGCCGGCTCCGCATGCCGCGCTGGCCGCCGGGAACGGTTCGCCCCCGCTGGCCGAGGCCGCGCGCGAGGCCGCCGCCAAGGCGAAGTCGACCGTCGACCGCGCGGCCGACGCGGTCGGCAGGCCGCTGCCCGCACCCGTCTCGGACTCCGGCCGTTCGCCGCTGCCGTTCGCGGTGGCGTTCGCCGTCACCGTGCTGATCGCGCTGCTGATCCGCCGGCTCCGCCGCCACGACGACGAGTGAGCGTCACCTTTCGTGCCACCGCCGACCTCGTCGACGAGATCGGCCCCGACGTCCGCAGTTGCGATGTCCAGTTCCGCCAGTTCGGTGGCCGCACCGAGTTCGCCGGCCCGATCAGCACCGTGCGCTGCTTCCAGGACAACGCGTTGTTGAAGTCGGTGCTCTCCGAACCGGGTGCCGGCCGGGTGCTGGTCATCGACGGGGACGCCTCGCTGCACGCTGCGCTGGTGGGCGATGTGATCGCCGAGCTGGCCCGCGCCAGCGGTTGGTCGGGGCTGATCGTGCACGGCGCGGTGCGCGACGCGGCGACGCTGCGCACCCTCGATATCGGCGTCAAGGCGCTGGGCACCAACCCGCGCAAGAGCACCAAGACGGGGGCGGGGGAACGCGACGTGCCGGTCGGTTTCGGCGGTGTGCAGTTCGTGCCGGGCGATGTGGCCTACAGCGACGACGACGGGATCGTCGTCGTCGCGGGTGAATGACCGGCAGTGACTGAATTAACGCGGGGGTAAACGGACCCACGCTTAGCTTGGCCACCTACTCTATCGGCATGTCGGACGACGGGCGGCTCAGAGCGCTCACCCGGGCGCTGTGGTACTGCTGGCTGGCCGCCGTTGTCCTGGCCGGGTTGATGTTCCCCGTCGTCGGTGGACTCGGGGTGGTGGTCAACAACGCGTCCGGGGTGGCCGCCCAGGATTCGGCGCAGTTGATCGACGGCACGGTTCCCGGTGTGACGACCATGGTGGACGCCGCGGGCAACCCGATCGCCTGGTTGTACGTGCAGCGCCGCTGGGAGGTGCCGAGCAACCGCATCGCCGACACCATGAAGTTGGCGATCGTCTCGATCGAGGACAAGCGCTTCGCCGAGCACAACGGTGTCGACCTGCAAGGCACCCTGACCGGGCTGGCGGGCTACCTGCAGGGCGCAGTCGACACCCGGGGCGGCTCGACGATCGAGCAGCAGTACGTCAAGAACTACAACCTGCTGGTGAACGCCCAGACCGACGCCGAGCGACGCGCCGCGGTGGAGACCACCCCGGCACGCAAGCTGCGCGAGATCCGGATGGCACTGGCCCTGGACAAGGTCATCACCAAGCCGGAGATCCTGACCCGATACCTCAACCTGGTGTCCTTCGGCAACGGTTCCTACGGCGTGCAGGACGCGGCCCGCACCTACTTCGGTGTCGACGCCGCGCAGTTGAACTGGCAGCAGGCCGCGCTGCTGGCCGGCATGGTGCAGTCCACCAGCACGCTCAATCCGTACACCAACCCGCAGGGTGCACTGGACCGGCGAAACCTGGTGCTGGACACCATGATCGAGAACCTGCCCGACCAGGCCGACGCGCTGCGGACCGCCAAGGACCAGCCGCTGGGTATCCTGCCGCAACCCAACTCGCTGCCGCAGGGTTGCATCGCCGCCGGCGACCGCGGCTTCTTCTGCGACTACGCGCTGGAGTACCTCGCCCGCGCCGGTATCAGCCGCGATGAGGTCGCCCGCAACGGCTACCTGATCCGCACCACGCTGGACCCCAAGGTGCAGAACAGCGTCAAGCAGGCCATCGACACCGTGGCCAGCCCCACCCTGACCGGGGTGGCCAGCGTGATGAGTGTCATCCGGCCGGGCAAGGACGCCCACCGGGTGCTGGCGATGGGCGACAACCGCGGCTACGGACTCAAGCTGGATGCCGGCCAAACCGTTCAGCCACAACCCTTTTCACTCGTCGGCGACGGCGCCGGCTCGATCTTCAAGATCTTCACCACCGCCGCCGCGCTGGACATGGGGATGGGCATCAACGCCCAGCTCGATGTGCCCGCGATGTTCCAGGGCAGGGGCCTGGGCAGCAGCAACCTGCCCGGTTGCCCGCCGCAGACCTGGTGTGTGAAGAACGCCGGCGGCTACCCCACCTCGATGAGTGTCAGCGACGCGCTGGCGCAGTCGCCGAACACCGCCTTCGCCAAGCTGATTCAGCAGACCGGTGTCGCCCGCGCCGTCGACATGGCCGTTCGGTTGGGGCTGCGCTCCTACGGTCAGCCGGGGACGGCGCGGGCCTACGACCCGAAGAACAACGAGAGCCTGGCCGAGTACATCAAACGCCAGAACCTGGGCTCCTTCACCCTGGGCCCGTTCGAGCTGAACGCCCTCGAGTTGTCGAACGTGGCGGCGACGCTGGCCTCGGGCGGCACCTGGTGCCCGCCCAGCCCGATCGACAAGGTCTTCGACCGCCGGGGCCGCGAAATCCCCGTCCCGCAAGCCAAATGCGAGCAGGCGGTTCCCGAGGGGCTGGCCCACACCCTGTCCGTCGCGTTGAGCAAGGACTCCACCGGCGGTACGGCCGCGGGTTCGGCCGGCTCGGTGGGCTGGAACCTGCCCATGTCGGGCAAGACCGGCACCACCGAATCCCACCGCTCGTCGGGGTTCCTCGGCTACACCAACCAGTACGCCGCCGCCAACTACATCTTCGACGACTCCCCGAAGCCCGGCGGCCTGTGTTCCTTCCCGCTGCGCAAGTGCGGCGACTACGGCAACCTCTACGGCGGTAAGGAACCGGCCCGCACCTGGTTCCTGGCGATGCAGCCGATCGCCACCGACTTCGGCCCCGTCACGCTGCCGCCCACCGATCCGCGTTACGTCGACGGCACCGGCGGCCGGGACGTGCCGCCGGTGACCGGTATGAGTTTCGACGCCGCCCGGAAGCGGTTGCAGGACGCCGGCTTCCAGGTATCCGACCAGCCGTCGCCGGTCAACAGCTACCTGCGGACGGGCGCCATCGTCGGGACCAACCCGAAGGGCAAGGCCTTCCCCGGCGCGATCATCACGATCAACACCAGCAACGGGATCGCACCGGCGCAGGTGCCGGTGGCCCGCCCGCCCGTCCAGGACACCGGCCCGGTCGACGCGCCCCCGCCCGACGCGCCGCCGCCGCCGCCACCCGATGTACAGGTCATCGAGATCCCCGGCCTGCCGCCCATCACTATCCCGATGATGGCGCCGCCCGCTCCCCCGCCACCACCACCCCCGCCGCCACCGGCGCCCGAGCCACCGCCTCCTCCACCGCCGCCACCACCGGCGCCCGAGCCACCACCCCCGGCTCCCGAGCCGCCGCCACCACCGCCCCCGTAACGGGCCTCCCCGTCGGGGTGCCGTGCGAACATGTGTTCGTGTCCGACAGTCGGGCGACCATCCTGCACGCTGACCTCGACTCGTTCTACGCATCGGTCGAACAGCGCGACGATCCGACGCTGCGCGGGCGGCCGGTGATCGTCGGCGCGGGCGTGGTGCTGGCGGCCAGCTACGAGGCGAAGGCCTACGGCGTGCGCACCGCGATGAGCGGTGGCCAGGCGCGGCGGCTGTGTCCCGGCGCCGTCGTCGTCCCGCCGCGGATGGCGGCCTACAGCCGGGCCAGCGACGCGGTGTTCGAAGTCTTTCGTGATACCACCCCGTTGGTCGAGCCGCTGTCGGTGGACGAGGCGTTTCTCGACGTGGCGGGCCTGCGGCGGGTGTCCGGCGAGCCGCTGCAGATCGGGGCGCAGCTGCGCGAGCGGGTGCGCGAGCGGGTGGGCCTGCCGATCACCGTCGGCATCGCCCGCACCAAGTTCCTGGCGAAGGTGGCCAGTCAACTCGCCAAGCCGGACGGCCTGCTGTTGGTGCCGCCGGACGGCGAGCTGGCCTTCCTGCATCCGCTGCCGGTCCGGCGGCTGTGGGGGGTCGGGCCAAAGACAGCCGAGAAGCTGCGGGTCCACGGCGTCGAGACCGTCGCCCAGGTCGCCGAGCTGAGCGAGTCGACACTGGCCTCGCTGACCGGCCGCGCGATGGGGCGGCAGCTGTTCGCCCTGTCGCGCAACATCGACCGCCGCCGGGTCAGCACCACCCGGCACCGCCGTTCGGTCGGCGCCCAGCGGGCCCTGGGCCGACGCAACTACAGCTCTGCCGAGCTGGATGCCGTCGTGATCGGGCTGATCGACCGGATCACCCGCCGGATGCGCACGGCGCGGCGCACCGGCCGCACCGTGGTGCTGCGCCTGCGCTTCGACGACTTCACCCGGGTCACCCGCTCCCACACGTTGTCCACGGCCACCTCGTCGACCGCGCCGCTGCTGGCCGCCGCACGTGGGCTGGTGGCGGCGGCCGAGCCACTGATCGACGAACGCGGGCTCACCCTGATCGGGTTCGCGGTGGCCAACATCGACTGCGGCGGCGCCCAGCAACTCGAGCTGCCGCTGGACGGCCCCGGACCGGACCTGCTCGACATCGACGCCGCCGTCGACCGGGTCCGGGCCCGGTACGGCAACTCAGCGCTGACCCGTGGCGTGCTGGTCGGCCGCGACGCCGGGCTGGAGGTGCCGCACCTGCCGGACTAGCGGTCCAGCCCGATGACCTGCGCGCGGTAGACGTCGACGAGGCCGGCGGCGAGGCGGGCGTCGAACGGGCCACCCTGAGGACCCGGGGTGTACTCCGCACTCACCAGCACGCCGCGGTGGAAACCGGCGACCAGGGCGATATCCCAGGCCAGCGTCTGGCCGGGTCTGGTCGTGGTGCAGTGCATCAGCGTCGCGATCGCCCCGTCGGGCAGATCACCGACGTTCAGCGGCCCCAGGGTGATGACCGAGCGCGCGTCGGGACCCTCGTAGGTGAAGGTCCGGCACTGGTCAACCAGCTCAACGAGGTTCGGCCGATGCTCGGTCACCGACACCGCGACGCCGATCGCCGCATTCTTCGACGACCGCATGGCCAGCCCCTTCTGGGAGGCGGCGCCCTGGGACAGGAACAGTTCGCAGCCGGCGGGCGAAACCTGGGGCTCGGCGCCCCGCGGTACCGCCACCATGCGGCCCCAGCTGGTGCCGGGCAGCTCCGGCACCACACTCTCGTCGATCAGCATCGCCTCGCTCAGCTCGTTGAGGTCGGGCTTGGCGCCGGTCATCGGGGCGGCCGTGGGATCGGGTCGGCCGGGTGCCTCGACGCCGACGACAAGCACGGTGGCGGCGGTGCCCGCCAGCACGCACAGCGTCGCGATCAACACCAGCCGCAGCCACACCATCATCGCTTCCCCGCCCACTCCACGAGCCGATCACCGGACCACGTATTGATGATCCGGTCGACGGGCACTTCGGCGTCGACGGCGCGCTGGGCGCCGTAGCCGAGAAAATCGAGCTGCCCCGGAGCGTGGGCATCGGTGTCGATGGAGAAGGTGCAGCCGATCTCGAGCGCGAGGGTGAGCAGCCGCGCCGGCGGGTCGCGCCGCTCCGGGCGGGAGTTGATCTCCACCGCGGTGTCGTGGTCACGGCAGGCGGTGAAGACCTGCTCCGCGTCGAACCGCGACTCCGGCCGGATACCGCGGTTGCCCGAGACCAGGCGGCCGGTGCAGTGCCCGAGGACGTTGACCCGTGCGTCGGACACCGCCCGCACCATCCGCCGGGTCATGGCCGGCGGGTCCATGGCCAGCTTGGAATGGACGCTGGCGACCACGACGTCGAGCCGGTCCAGCAGCTCGGGCTCCTGGTCCAGGGTGCCGTCCTCGAGGATGTCGACCTCGATGCCGGTGAGTATGCGGAACGGCGCCAGGCGCTCCCGAAGTTCGTCGATGACGTCCAGCTGGCGCCGCAGCCGGTCCGGTGCGAGCCCGTTGGCGATCGTCAGCCGCGGTGAGTGGTCGGTCAGCGCGCAGTACTCGTGGCCCAGCGTGGCGGCGGTGGTCATCATCTCTTCGATCGGCGCCGATCCGTCCGACCAGTCGGAGTGGCAGTGCAGATCGCCGCGCAGCACCGCGCGAATGTGCCCGCCACCGAGATCGGTTGCGCTGTGCCGCAATTCGACCAGGGCATCCGGTTCGCGGCCGGCCCAGGCCTGGGCGATCACCGTGGCGGTCTTGGGCCCGATACCGGGCAGCGACTGCCAGCTGTTGGCCCGGCCGTGCCGGTCGCGGGCGGCCTCGTCGAGCGCCTCGATGATGTCGGCGGCCTTGCGGTAGGCCATCACCCGCCGCGGGTCCGCGCGGGCGCGGTCCTTGTAGTACGCGATCTCGCGCAGCGCGGCCACCGGGTCCATGACTCCAGTGTGCCGTCAGAGGTCGTTGCCGGCGTAGGACAGGTTGAAGCTCTTGTTGGCCAGCGGGAAGTCCGGGACGATGGTGTCGGTCATGGCGACGGGCAGTGCCGGCCAGTTGAACCAGGAGGGGTCGACGATCTTGGCCCGCCGAATCCGCCCCGCATCGACCTCGACGCGGTGCACGATCGTGCCGCGCCAGCCCTCGACGATGCCGACGCCGCTGCCGGATCCCGCGCCCGGCGGGTCGCAGGCCCACGTCAGCGGGCCGGAATGGGACCGCACCAGGTGCTCGATGAGATCGGTCGACGCCTCGAACTCGGCCCGTCGCACGGTGTAGCGCGCCAGCACGTCGCCGTCGGTGCTGCCCACCTCGGCCACCGGAAGGTGAACGGTCGGATGATCCAGCCGGGCATCCGATCGCAACCCACTGGCGCGTGCGACGTAGCCGAGGCAGCCCAGCGTCGCGGCATCGTCGGTCGAGAGCACCGCGGTACCGGTGAACCTGTCGTGAATCACGCTGTTGTGCAACGTCAGCCGCGTCACTTCGGCGAGGTCGGCGGCGATCTCGCGGATGTTCTCCGGATCCGGCAGGGCGGCGAGCCGCACGGCGCCGGGCCGGATCGCGCCGCGCAGCAGCCGATGCCCGGTCACCACGGCGTTGACGCGGAGCAACCGTTCACGGATCCGCTGGGCGTGTGCGTTGGCCAGGGCGAACCCCACGTCGTTGGCCAGAGCACCCAGGTCCGCACTGTGGTTGTAGAGCCGCTCGAGTTCGACGACCAGCGCCCGGATCCGGTGAACATGATCGGGCACCCGAATTCCTAATGCGTCCTCGACGGCGAGACTGTGAGCGAGCGCGTGCCCGGCGGAGGTGTCCCCGCTGATCCGCTCGGCGAGCTCGACTGCCCCGTCGGCGGAACGCCCCTCGAAGAGCCGCTCGACTCCACGGTGAACAAACCACAGGCGCGCTTTGAGTCGCAGGATGGTCTCCCCCACGACCGAGAACCGGAAATGGCCGGGTTCGATCAGTCCCGCGTGGACCGGCCCGACCGGGATCTCGTACACGCCGGATCCGCCCACGGTGACAAACGGGAAGCGGCCGGTCTTCTCGAGTTCCGGCGCGGCTCCGGCGCCGGTGCGCATCGCGTACCACGTCTCGGGCCAGTGCGCGTGCCGCACCAGCCGCCGGGGCCGGGGGTGCCCCAGCGGCGTGATCCCGTACAGGTCCAGCATCTCCCGCTCGAACCGGCTGATCGGAAAGGAGATGTTGGCCAGAGACGGCACCGTCGGGCGGTCGGCCGGCGTCGACAGCTCCAGCTCGACCCGTCGGTCCGGCCGGCCGGCCAAAAACAGGTACACCACCCGAAGCCGGTCGCCATCGTCGTGCCCGGCGACCAGAGCGGGCCGGAACCCTTCGGCGACAAGCTGTTCAGCCTCGCCGACGAGGTCGTCTCCGGAGACGCGGCGGCGCTCCAGCCGGGGGCTCATCGCAGGCCGCCGACGTTGCTCGCCGCGGCGTGCAGCAGGCCTGCCAGCGGTCCGGCCGTGACGCCCAACAGCAGGGCCGCCGCGATCCCGGTCACCAGGGCCGTGGCGACCGTCGCCGGCACCGCGATTCTCGGTGCCTCCGGCTCGGGATCGCCGAGCAGCATCCGTCCGGTGTTACGCAGCAGTGCGGCGAACGCTATCGCGATCATCAGCATCGCGCCCGCGAGCGCCCAGCCGAGCCCGGCATCCGACAGCGATCTCGCGATCGCCACTTCGCTGGCGAACATCGCGAACGGCGGAAGGCCGAGCAGGATGATCGATCCCGCTGCAAAGCTGTAGCCGATGAAGCGTGAACTACCGAGAACACCGGAGATCGCGGCGATTTCGGTACTGCCATGCGCAGCTTGCAACTGGCCACCGGCCAGGAACAGCACCGTCTTGCCGATGCCGTGTGCCAGGACGTGCAGCAGCAGTGCGGCGATCGCCACCGAAGTTCCCGCCGCCAGCGCGATGGCGATCAGTCCCATGTTCTCCATCGACGAGTAGGCGAGCATTCGCTTGAGGTCGGGCGTCACGGTCAGCATCAGTGCGGCTATCGCCAGCGTCGCAAGTCCGACGACCAGCAGGCCCGTCCGCAAATAACCAGACCCCACGGCAACATCGATGACGGGTTTGACACGGATCAGCACCGAGAAGGCCACCGACAACAGCACTCCGCTCATGAGGGCGGATACCGGCGCCGGTGCCTGGCTGTGCGCGTCGGCCAGCCAGGTGTGGAACGGGACCAGACCGACCTTGGCGCCATAGCCGATCAGCAACAGCCCACCGGCCAGCCTGGCGACCCCGGGGTCCAGACGGCTCGCGTAACCGGCGAGAACATCGAAGTTGAGCGCCTGCTCCGCCGGCGCGCCGGCGTGCAGAGCCGCGTAGTAGAGCAGCACGGTACCCAGGAAGGCGATGGCGATGCCCACCGAGCAGACGATCACGTATTTCCAGGTCGCCTCCAGCGCGGTGCGGGTCTGCCGATGCCCGACCAGGAACGCCGTGATCACGGTGGTGGCCTCGATCGCCACCCACACCACCCCGATGTTGTTGGCGGACACCGCCAGAACCATCGCGGCCAGGAACGCCGGCGTCAGAGTCCCGTACAGTCTGGCGCCCTTCGCATCGGTGAGACCGTGCGACAACTCGTGGTCGATGTAACCGATGCTCGCCCAGGTCGCCAGCGTTCCGACCGTACCGATGACGATCAGCATGGTCGCCGACAGCGCGTCGACCCGCAACAGTCCGCCAAGCAGGATCGCCGGCTCGGACCCGATTCGGACGGCAAGCGCGATACCGGTCGTCAGCACGCCGAGCGCGGAGAGAACGGTCGTCATCGCGCCTCCGGTGCGCCACCCTGCCGCGAGGTTGACCAGCGCAGCGACGAGGGGACCGACGAGTGCGACGAGAAGCAGTGCGGTCATCAGTCGTGCAACTCCTGCAGCTGGTCCAGGTCGGCTCCGCCGAACGCCTTCCTCAGACGTCCGGTGAGCACCCCGATGATGATCACGGCGAAGAACACGTCCAGCGAGGCGCCCAACTCGACGATCAGCGGCACACCCGCGGTGAGCAGGAATGCCGAGGCAGCAATACCGTTGTCCAGCATCAGGAACCCGGCGGCTTGCGACACCGCGTGGCGGCGAGTGGCCATTACGAACAGCGCGATCAACACCACCGCGAAAGCCGCGGGCACCGCGCCGGTGGTCGGTCCGGGGTCCAGTGCCACCACCGGTCTGGTGATGGCGAATGCGACCACGGTCAGGGCCGCCGAGATCAGCAGCGAGCTCGCGGTGTTCACCAGCGGGGTCGCCTCCCTGCGGTCGTCGCCCTCGGCGGCGACCGCGCGGGTCAGCAGCCACGGTAGCGCCACCGCACGCAGCACCAGCACCGCAGTGCCGACCGCGATCAGTTCGAGGTCCACGTCCCGGATCCCGCGGATGATCGGGATCGCGGCCAGGGCCACCCCCTGCCAGGTGAGCAGACGCACGATCGAGGGCAGCTCGCGGCGCCAGACAACGAGCACGGCGGCCAGCAGCAGCCCGCCGGCGGCGAAGTCCACTGCACTGGCAAATATGTTGTCATTCATGGCTCTTCTATCCCGCCTGCGAGCTGAAGAAGTTGGCTGCGGTGACCGCCAGCAGTGCCAGCAGAAACGAGCCGGCCAGCAGTTCAGGCACCCGGAACAGTCTCAGCTTGGCAAGGAAGACTTCACCGGCGGCCAACAGCGCGGCCAACACCACCACCTTGACGACGATCGCGGCGACGCCGACGGCAATTCCCGCCGCGCCCGGCGCAGCGCCGGCGATCCCCCAGGGCAGGAACAGGTTGGCCAACAACGCCAGAAGGACCGTCAGACGCATCGCGGCCGCCCACTCCACGAGCGCCAGACGCGGCCCGGCGTACTCGAGGATCATCGCCTCGTGGACCATGGTCAGCTCGAGGTGCGTCGCCGGGTTGTCCACCGGCAGACGCCCGGTCTCGGCGATGATCACGATCACCAGCGCGGCGAACGCGAGCACACCGGCCAGCGAGGCCACCTGGCCCGGGTGGTGCAGTGTATTGGCCACCAGCGCACCGAGATTCGCGGACCCGGCCGGAATCGACAGTGCGAAGACGGCCAAGAGGATCGTGGGCTCGACCAGCGCGGCGATCGTCACCTCGCGGCTGGCGCCCATCCCTCCGAACGACGTGCCGGTGTCGATTCCGGCCAGCACCAGAGCGACGGTGCCCAGGAACAACAGCCCGACGACCGCGAACAGGTCGGCGACCGGATCGAGCGGTGAGCCGGTGGCTACGATCGGCAGGATGGCGGCAACCAACAGCGCGCTGCCCGCGACCACAGCGGGGGCCGCGAGAAAGATCACCGTGGTGCCGTCCGGGCGAATCGACTGCTTGCCCAATTGCTTTCGTAGATCACGCCACGGCTGCATGATGCCGCCGCCGGACCGGCCCTCCGACCATGCCCGGATCTGGCGCATCAGCCCGATGACCACCGGCGCCCCGAACACCACCAGCGCGATCTGAGCGGCACCGGCGACGTAGGTTATCGCGTTCACAGCGCCACCAGCATGATGATGAGCACGCCGAGCGCGCCGTAGGCCAGGTAGAGATGGACGCTGCCGTTGTGCGCCAGGCGAACCCAGCGCGCCATGGCGGCTACCACACCGATTACTGGCGTATACAGCCACTGCTCGATGGCGTCGGCGATGCGCGCGCGGTAGGTGATCGACTGCACCATGTACCGGGACTCCTCGAGGTGGGTGATCTCCACGTCGGAGTCGGGTTGCAGGACATTGTCGAAGACCCGCTGCAGCGGCTCGGCGAACGACGTCGCGGTGTACTGCATGCGGGCGGTCGGCTCCTCGGATCCGCACGCCCACAGCGGAAGGGCTGCGGGTTTCGGGCGCCGCCACGACCGCAGGCCCGAGAACACAACCGCCGCCACCACCGCGACCAGCAGCGCGGCTGCGAGCAGCCCGGGCGCGATCGACCCAGACATCCCGGGCAACCGGATGACCGCGCCGAAGTCGGTGAGCGCCGCGGAGTCCGACACCGGCAGTTCGGCGACCAGTCGGCGCAGCGCCGGTGCCAGCACGGAAGGCGAGAGGGCCACCACGACGCAGGCCGCTGCCGCGACGGTCATCCCGCCGAGCATCGTCGGCGACGCCTCGCGGGCCTGCTCGGCCGGACTCGACCGGGGCCGGGCCAGGAACCCGATTCCGAACGCCTTGGCCATCGCCGCCACTCCGAGCCCGGTGGTCAGCGCCACCGCTCCCACGGCCAGCGGTGTCGTCAGCGCCACCACGACGCTCGCGCCGGCGTCGGCATGGATCAGCGACTGCACCAACAGCCACTCACCGACGAAACCCGCACCCAGAGGTAGACCGGACGCGCCCAGGGCCGCCAGGCCGAACAGGCTCGTGGTGGCCGGCATCCGGCGCGCCAGACCGCCCATCAGATCGAGATCACGCAGACCGGTGGAAGCCAGAACCGCACCGGCGCCGAGGAACCCGAGGCTCTTGAACGCCGCATGCGCGGCGGTGTGCAGAAACGCCGCGGCCATCGCGACGGCGGCGGGTCCATCGCTGCCGGAACCGGCGAACAGGGCGGCCGCACCAATGGCCACGGCGATCAGCCCCATATTCTCCGTTGTCGAGTACGCCAACAGACGTTTGATGTCGGCGGCGACGGTCGCCTGCAGTACGCCGTAGAGCGCCGACGCGACCCCGACCGCCAGCAGGGTGAGCGCCCACCACCGCGGCCCGGGACCCAGCACCTGCACGTCGATCAGGAGCAACCCGTAGATGCCCAGGTTCACCATGGCCGCGCTCATGAGAGCAGAGACCGGGCTGGGTGCCTCCGGATGTGCCCGGGGAAGCCAGGCATGCAACGGCAACAGCCCCGCCTTGGAACCGAAGCCCGCCAGCGTGAGGAGGAACACCACGGTGCGCACCGGCCCCGAGACGCCGGCCATGTCGGCGAACCGATCGGTGCCGGCCGTCGCCGACAGCGCCATCAACCCGATGAGGATGGCGACGAAGCCCAGCTGTGTCATCACCGCGTAAACCAAAGCAGCCGAACGGACTTCGCTACGATGGTGGTCGGTGGCCACCAGCAGCAGCGAGGCCAGTGCCATCAGTTCCCAGCCCAGCAGGAAGGTGGCTACCGACCCCGCGGCAGGGACCAGCAGCATGGCCGCCACGAACAGCGGCAGGACGACGAGGGGAAGGCCCCTCAGGTGTTCACGACGGGCATACCCGATCGCATACATTCCGACGGGAACGGCCACCGCTCCGGTGATCGTCATGAAGAAGCCGCCGAGTGGGCGCAGCTCGAAGTCCACCCCGGAGAGCGGCAGCAGCCACTCGAGGTGAACCCGCCGAGTCGTCGCGAAGATGCCGAGCAGGCCCAACCACACGCCGGCGGCACCGACAAGCATCGTCGCCGCCCCTGACAGCACCGGCCCGAGCATCGCCGGGGATCGGGGGGCGGCCGCGACGGGAACCGGCGCCAGCGTGGTGGTCATTTGCCTGTCACGGTCCTCAGCCCGGTCACAATGTCCTGCGGACTCGGCGGACAACCGGGAATCTCGACGTCGACGTCGACCACCTCGCCGACCGCTCCCGCGACGGCGTAGGCGTCGGCGAAGACACCCCGGTTGATCGCGCAGTCGCCACAGGCGATCACCACCCGCGGAAGGGGCGTCGCCGCAACGGTATTGCGTAGCGGTTCGAGCATGTTGCGCGTCACCACGCCCGTCACCAACAGTGCATCGGCGTGCCGCGGCGAGGCGACCAGCCGCGCGCCGTAACGCTCGGCGTCGTACACCGGGCCGAAGGCCCCGGAGATCTCCACCTCGCAGCCGTTGCACGAGCCGGCGTCGACATGGCGGATCTGCAGCGAGCCACCGACTCCCGCGGGCGGTTGCGTCGGTGCGGGCGGCGCAGCGCCGGAGGGCTCGACCACACGACCGGTTCGCAGGATCTTGCCGAGCCAGCCCTTCACCGGTTGGTCTCCGAGATGTCGGCGCGAAGGTCTTCCAGGATCGCGATGCGGTCGGTGAGCACGCTGCCGAGGACTTTGCGTGCGATGGTCAACAGCTCGGCGATGTCGTCGGAGGCGATCGAATAGATGACCGCGCTGCCGTCTTTGCGCGCGATTACGACACCGGCTCGGCGCAGCACCCCGAGCTGCTGGGACAGGTTGGACGCTTCCAGACCCAGCTCGGACAGCAGTTCGCTGACCGACCGGTCGCGGACCGCGAGCAACTCCAGCACCCGGATGCGGGCGGGGTGGCCGAGCGTCTTGAAGAACTCGGCCTTCAGCTTGTACAGCGGTTCGGCTTCCACGACCGTCCTTGAATGCTTCAATTTTCCATCAATTTATCAATTGATGGATTCATCATATCTGGCAGCCCGGCCTTTTGCGCGGGACTGTCGCAGCGGGCCGCCGGGGATCACGCACCGCACCCGGGCATAACGGTGGATCTCCGCATGCTCGATGCCGCCGGAAGCGCACAACCTCGCCGAGTTGGCCGACGAGGCGATCGCCCACGCGCGGTCCCATGTCAGCCCGATGCTTCGCACTTGAAAATTTCGGTTCGAAAAATTTGCGTGGTTTAGAACAAACCTGGCGGGGTATCGCTGATCCCATGTTCAGTCTGGGGTGGGCAGGACTTTATGGGGGCGCCGCTCTGCTGGTGGCCGCCATCGTGCTGGTGTTCGCGGACCGGCTCTACAGCCGGGATCCGGCGTACCGCCCGGTGGGCCCGGGCCTGGCACTGGCCGCGGGGACGCTGTGGCCGGTGCTGGTGATCGGGGCGGCACAGCTGCTCGTGCTGCAGCTCTTCCGCGGCCGGCGGCGTGGCCGGGATGCGGCGGTCGTCGAACTCGACGCCGCGCGGCGGGCGGCCGCCACCGCTGACGCCGTCCGGGCCGTCCCCATCTGGCGGATCAGCGCCTAGCGCGCCCCGGCGGCGCCGCGAGTAGGGTCGCGACGGTGCGATTCGCGTTCAAGACCTCACCGCAGAACACCACCTGGGCCGACATGCTCGCGGTCTGGCGGACCGCCGACGATATCGACGTCTACGAGTCCGGCTGGACCTTCGACCATTTCTATCCGATCTTCTCCGACCCGACCGGCCCGTGCCTGGAAGGCTGGACCACGCTGACCGCCCTGGCCCAGGCCACCACCCGGCTCCGGCTTGGCACCCTGGTGACCGGGGTGCACTACCGGCACCCCGCGGTGTTGGCCAACATGGCCGCGGCGCTGGACATCATCTCCGGGGGCCGCCTCGAACTGGGCATCGGCGCGGGGTGGAACGAGGAGGAGTCCGGCGCGTACGGCATCGAACTCGGCAGCGTCAAGGAGCGGTTCGACCGCTTCGAGGAAGCCTGCCAGGTGCTGATCGGGTTGCTCAGTCAGGACACCACTGACTTTCAGGGCCGGTTCTACCAGCTCAAGGACGCCCGCAACGAGCCGAAGGGCCCGCAGCGGCCACACCCGCCGATCTGCATCGGCGGCAGCGGGGAGAAGCGCACACTGCGCATCACCGCCCGCTATGCCCAGCACTGGAATTTCGCCGGCGGGTCACCCGAGGAGTTCGCCCGCAAGCGCGACGTGCTCGCCGCCCACTGCGCGGACATCGGCCGCGATCCGAAGGAGATCCTGCTGTCGGCGCACGTCTGGCTCAAGCCCGACCTGAACTACCGGGCCGTGATCGAGGATGCGATCGCCCTGGGCGCCGAGGGCCTGGATCTGGCGATCGTCTACCTGCCAGCACCGCACGACCCGGCGGTACTGGAGCCGTTGGCCGAGACGATCCGCGATTCCGGGCTGTGGCGGCCGGCGAACTGAGCCGGATAACGGCCGGCAAAGTGCCAGCGGCGTCAATGAATGCCGAAAAGCGTTGCTAGAAACCCATGCGGACGAGTTCGTCGGCGGTGACGAGCCGTTCGTGCCGGGCGGGGAACTCCCGGCTCTTGACCGGATGCCGGAACAATGACCAGGCCATACGCGCGACCCGAGAGCGCGATATCGGGTTGAGGTACACGAGGGTCACTCCTGTGGTCGAATCTCCACGCACCGGGTCCCGACTTTACCGCAGCACCCGCTTCAGCTATTAGACATAGATCACACCGCAAACAGCAAGAGGCGCGCCGATTAAAAATCGGATGATTCTGGTGTGACTGGCGTGGCTGATGTGGTCACCCGTCACGTTGAGTCGGAACTCACGCACGGGCCTACTCGCACTTCTTGTGCGTGGGTTCCGACTCAGTGCTCAGACCCGGCGGCGCGGCTAGCGCTGCGGGGCGGCGGTCGGCTTGATGGGCCGCGGCAACGCCGAGTGGCCCATCAGGTAGCGGTCCACGCCGGCCGCGGCGGCCCGGCCCTCGGCGATCGCCCACACGATCAGGGACTGGCCGCGGCCCATGTCGCCGGCCACGAACACCCCCGGCACCGAGGTCTGGAAGTCGTCGCCGCGGGCCACGTTGCCCCGGTCGGACAGTTCCACGCCGAGGTCGGTCAGCAGCCCCGGCTTCTCCGGGCCGACGAAACCCATCGCCAGCAGCACCAGGTCGGCATCGAGTTCGAAATCGGTGCCGTCCACCTTCTCGAACTTGCCGCCGGACATCGCCACCTCGTGCGCCCGCAGTCCGGTGACCTTGCCCTCGTGGCCGAGGAACTTCTCGGTGTTCACCGAGAACACCCGGTCGCCGCCCTCCTCATGCGCCGAGGACACCCGGAACATCAGCGGATAGGTCGGCCACGGCGTCGAGTCGGCCCTGGTCTCCGGGGGACGCGGCATGATCTCGAACTGGTGCACGCTGGCCGCGCCCTGCCGGTGCGCGGTGCCCAGGCAGTCCGCGCCGGTGTCGCCGCCGCCGATGATGATGACCCGCTTGCCCTTGGCGGTGATCGGCGGCTCGCCGTCGTCGCCGAGCACCGGATCACCCTGCTGGACCCGGTTGGCCCAGGGCAGGTACTCCATGGCCTGGTAGATGCCCTCGAACTGGCGGCCGGGGATGGGCAGGTCGCGCCAGTCGGTCGCACCGCCGGCCAGCACCACCGCGTCGAAGTCGGTGTGCAGCTGTTCGGCGTTGATATCGATCCCGACGTTCACCCCGGGGCGGAACCGGGTGCCCTCGGCCTCCATCTGGGCCAGCCGGCGGTCGATGTGGCGCTTCTCCATCTTGAACTCGGGAATGCCGTAACGCAGCAGGCCGCCGATGCGGTCGGCCCGCTCGAAGACGGTCACGTCATGGCCGGCTCGGGTCAGCTGCTGGGCGGCGGCCAGGCCGGCCGGTCCGGAGCCGACGACAGCGACGCTCTTGCCGGTCAGCAGGTGCGGAGGCAGCGGCTTGACCCAGCCCTCGTCGAAGGCATTGTCGATGATCTCCACCTCGACCTGCTTGATGGTCACCGGATCCTGGTTGATACCCAGCACACACGACGCCTCGCACGGCGCAGGGCAGAGCCGGCCGGTGAACTCCGGGAAGTTGTTCGTGGCGTGCAGGCGCTCGATGGCGTCCTGCCACCGGTCCCGGTAGACCAGGTCGTTCCACTCCGGGATCAGGTTGCCCAGCGGACAGCCGTTGTGGCAGAACGGGATTCCGCAGTCCATACAGCGCGCGGCCTGGTCGGTCAGCGCCGCGCGGTCGAAGTCTTCGTAGACCTCTTTCCAGTCCCGCAGTCGCAGCGGCACCGGTCTGCGGGTGGGCGTCTCGCGGTGGGTGTGCTTCAGGAAGCCGGTCGGGTCAGCCATGAGCCGCCGCCATGATCGCCTGGTCGACGTCGTCGCCGGCGGCCTCGGCCGCGGCTATCGCCTGCAGCACCGACTTGTAGTCGCGCGGCATCACCTTCACGAAGTCACCCATCTGTTTCGGCCAGTCGGACAGAATGCGCTGTCCCACCGCTGAATCGGTGGCGTCGACGTGCGCGACGAGCATGTCGTGCAGCCATTCGGCATCGGCGTCGTCGAACTCGTCGAGGTCCACCATCTCGGTGTTGAGGTTGGCGGCCAGTGCGCCCTGCGGGTCGTAGACGTAGGCCACCCCACCGGACATGCCGGCGGCGAAGTTGCGGCCGGTCGGACCCAGGATGACCACCCGACCACCGGTCATGTACTCGCATCCGTGGTCGCCGACGCCCTCGACCACCGCGTGCGCGCCGGAGTTGCGCACCGCGAACCGCTCGCCCACCGTGCCGCGGATGAACGCGGTACCGCTGGTGGCACCGAACAGGATCACGTTGCCGCCGATGATGTTGTCCTCGGCCACATAGCCGTCCGGCGAATTTTCGGCCGGCCGCAGCACGATCCGGCCACCGGAGAGGCCCTTGCCCACGTAGTCGTTGGCGTCGCCGTACACCCGCAGCGTGATGCCCTTCGGGACGAAGGCGCCAAAGCTGTTGCCCGCCGAGCCCTCGAAGGTGATGTCGATGGTGCCGTCCGGAAGCCCGTTCGCGCCATAGGCTTTGGTCAGCTCATGGCCGAGCATGGTGCCGACCGTGCGGTTAGTGTTGGCGATCGTCGTGGTGAACTTGACCGGGGTGCCCGAGTCCAGCGCCTCCCGGCTCATCACGATCAGCTGCTGGTCCAGCGCCTTGTCCAGGCCGTGGTCCTGCCGCGAGCTGCAGTACAGGTCCTGGTTCATGAACGCCGAGTCCGGCGCGTGCAGCACCGGCGTGAGGTCTAGCTTGCGGGCTTTCCAGTGCTCGGCGGCGCGGGCGGTATCCAGCGTTTCGACCTGCCCGACCATCTCGTTGACGGTCCGGAAGCCCAACTGCGCCATCAGTTCCCGGACCTCTTCGGCGATGAACAGGAAGAAGTTCTCCACGAACTCCGGCTTGCCGTTGAACCGCTCGCGCAGCAGCGGGTTCTGGGTGGCCACACCTACCGGGCAGGTGTCGAGGTGGCAGACCCGCATCATGATGCAGCCCGACACCACCA
>CAZHUU010000082.1:0-21407 GCA_964535335.1 uncultured Mycobacterium sp. | reverse complement strand
AGGAACATCTTCATCTGCTCGGCGGTGGTGTTCTGCGCCTCGTCGAGGATGATGAACGCGTCGTTGAGCGTGCGGCCCCGCATGTAGGCCAGCGGAGCCACCTCGATCACGCCGGCGCTCATCAGCTTCGGGATGGCCTCGGGGTCCATCATGTCGTGCAGCGCGTCGTAGAGCGGGCGCAGGTACGGATCGATCTTCTCGCTCAGTGTTCCGGGTAGAAAGCCAAGGCGCTCACCGGCTTCCACTGCGGGCCGGGTCAGGATGATCCGGTTGACCTGTTTGGTCTGCAGCGCGTTGACGGCCTTGGCCATCGCCAGGTAGGTCTTGCCGGTGCCCGCCGGGCCGATGCCGAAAACGACCGTGTTGGCGTCGATGGCGTCGACGTAACGCTTCTGGTTGAGCGTCTTGGGCCGGATCGTCTTGCCGCGCCGCGACAGGATGTCGAGCGTGAGCACCTCGGCGGGTGACTCGTTGTCGGCACCGGCGACCATGCCGACGCTGTGGCGCACCGCGTCGGGGGTCAACGTCTGACCGCCGGCCACCACCGCGATGAGCTCGGAGATGACGCGTTCGGCCAGCGCCACATCGGCCGGACTACCCGACAGGGTGATGTTGTTCCCGCGTACATGCAGGTCAGCGGACAGGCTGCGCTCCATGACGCGCAGGTTCTCGTCAGCGGAACCCAGGAGGCCCACCACGAGGTCGGGCGGAACATTCATGCTGCTGCGCACATGGGGACCATCATCCGGGCGAGCAGCGGTTGTCTCGCGGGGCGTCACGTGGTTTTCTCAAGCCTGCTTTCTGGTTTTCTGGACGCGTTCAGAAGCCCCAGTTTACCGCGTTCGGACAAAGGCATCGTGGGTCAGCGCGGAGTTCATGAAGTCGCGGAAATGCAGCCACTTGCCGCCGCGCAACGTGATGATGTGGGCGAATTCCGACTCCCAGGTGTGCCCGGTCGCCGTCCGCAGGAACTTCTGATGCCCCCAAACCGCGAGGTTGTCGCCGTCGGGAATGAACAGCCAGGGCTCCATCGCCACGATCTGGATGTGCTCGGCCACCGTCGCGAAGAACTCCATCGCCCGTGCCATCCCGAGGTAATCCCCGGCGTACGGGATGGCGTCGCTGCCGTAGTAGGTGATGCGGATCTCCGGATCGAGCAGGGCCACCGCGGTCTCGACGTCACCGGCAGGAACGGCGGTGTAGATCGCCTTGGTGTTCTCGATGTTGAGTTGTTCGCTCATCGGACCAGCCGCAACGGCAGCCGCACGAAGCCGTTCGTCAGCAGGCTCGCGGTCTGGCGTCGCGCCGGTTCGTCGGACGGCGCGATCACCGAATAACGGTCCAGTACCGCGTTGACCATGGCGAACACCTCCAGCCGGGCCAGCGGCGCACCGAGGCAGAAGTGCAGACCGTGGCCGAAGGCCATGTGCTGGCGGATGTTGGGCCGATCCAGATCCAGGCGGCGCGGATCGGGGAAGACGGCCGGGTCGTGGTTGGCCGACCCGAAGAACAGCGCCACCCACTCCCCTTTCCGGATGTGGGCGCCGTCGATCTCGACGTCGCGGGTGGCGATGCGAAACAGCCGTTGCGGGCCGGTGAGTCGGGCGACCTCCTCGATGAAGGTGCTGACCAGCGACCGGTCGGCCCGCACCCGGGCGGCCGCGGCGGGCTCGCAGGCCAGGGCGTGCAGGACGCTGCCGATGAGATAGGTCGTCGTCTCACTGCCGGCCACCACCAGCGTCACGCAGAATCGGACCACCTGCTCGGGGGTCAGGCGCTGACCGTCGAGTTCGGCCCGCAGCAGCGCCGAGATCAGGTCTTCGGCCTCCTCGACGTCCTGGTCCTCGTCGAGGCGGGCGCTGTGTTCGATGACCCGCTCGGTGAACGCCCGGACCATCTCGGCGTTGCTGGCCATCCGCTCCTCGGGCGTCATGTCCGAGGAGAGCATGAAGGCGTTGGCCCAGTTCTTGAACCGGACGTGGTCCCCGTCGGGCAGTCCCAGCAGCCGAACCATCGCCCGGGTGGGGATCTCTGCGGCGAACTCCATGACGTCGCGCACCCCCTCGCCCGTCCGGGCGTCGAACTCGGCGAGCAGCGCCGGGGTGATCTCGGTGAGCCAACCCTCGAGCCGGCGGATCCGCCGCGGGGAGAAGGCCTGGCTGACCAGTTTGCGTTCCCCGGTGTGCGCGGGCGGGTCGGTGTTGACCAGCATCAGGCTCGGTGCCGAGGACGCCTCCTGGATGGGGTCCCGCGAGGAGAAGGTCTCGTTGTCACGGGCGGCGGCCAATACCTGGTCGTAGCGGAACAGCGCCCACGCCGTCACCGGCTCGTCGGCGCCCGGAACCGTGCCGGGCGGCCAGTCCTGATACCCGGCCACCGGTGACACCTCGCGCAGCTGCTCGAAGAGCGGATAGGGGTCGGCGATCCCGTCCGGGGTGGTCAGTTGGTGCAGTGCAGATGTCGTCGTCGAGGTCATGCGACCAGCGTCGCGTCCGGCCAGGCGGCGGGTCGATCTCCCGATGGGGGTCAGTTGTGCTCCCGAGCGGGCGGATTTCCCGCCGCGGGCGCCGCGGCGGTGCGACGATCGACGCACTGTGACCCTTGCCAGCGAACCTCTGTCGGTCAGCGCTCTGGCCGACGGCAACCACCCGGGGTGGGCCTCCAAGCCCGCGCCGCAGAGCCCGGTGTCACGCCGCTACGACGAAGCGTGCAAAACCGGCGGAGTCGAACCCGGTGATGACGCCATCCGTGCGGTGGCCGAATCCGTCGACATCCAGGCCGCCATCGTCCGAGACGCTCTGGAGGCAGGCGGGGACGAACGCGCCCTGGCGGCACTGGAAGCGGTCCTCGATCTTTCCTTGCTCGAGCGCCAGCTGATCGAGGACGGGGCGCGCCGCCGGGCCGTGGCCCTATTGCAGGTGCAGGAGGCGCTGAGCAAGTTGCGTGCCGTCGACGAGGTCGCCGCGATCGTCGATCGGGCACCGCGGGAGCTCGTCGAATGCTGCGGGTTCGATCGGGCCGTGCTCTTCCGGGTCCACGACGGACGCATGGTGATGGAGTCGGCCTACTTCGGCGACGACGTCGAGGGTGCGGAGAAGATGGTGGCGTTCGCCCAATCGGTGGCGCCGCCGCTGGACCATATGTTGTTGGAGACAGCGATGATTCGTCGGCACGCCCCGGCCATCGTGCGCGACGCGCGCAACGATCCCCGGGTCAACCGGCCCATCATCGACTTCTCGTTGACCCGCTCTTACGTCGCCGCACCAGTGATGCCGACCGGCCGGGTGATCGGATTCCTGCACGCCGACCGGCTCTACAGCGGGCGCACGGTCGACGAGATCGACCGCGACACGGTGTGGGCGTTCGCCGAGGGATTCGGTTACGCGTTCGAACGCACCGTGCTGATCGAGCGGATGCGCCGCCAGCACGCCGAGGTTCGGGCCGCGTTGGCCACGGCAGAAGATGCCGCCCAGGCCCTGCAGGACGCCGACCTGGAACTGCGCAAGGTGGAGCCTGCAGAACGCAGTCCGGCGGGCAGGATGCTAGCCACCGCGACCTCGCGGGTCAACGAGATGCTGACCCGCCGCGAGGTCGAAGTGCTGCGCTTGATGGCCGACGGGCGCACCAACCAGCAGATCGCGGACGAACTCGTCATCTCACCGGGCACCGTGAAATCACACGTGAAGCGGGTGCTGCGCAAGTTGCACGCAACCAACCGCGCCGAGGCCGCGTCGATATATGCCCGGTTGGGCGCTGCCCCGAACGCGATCTGAACGGCGGGTCGCTAGGACGGCGCGGCCCAGCGACCGGTCAGCACCCCCAGCGCGCCCAGGGCGACGGCGGCCGCCGTCGAGGTGCGCAGCACGGTCGGCCCGAGTCGTACCGCGACGGCACCCGCCCCGGTCAACTCGGCGAGTTCCGCGTCATCGATACCGCCCTCCGGGCCGACCACGAGCACGATCGAATCTGCCTGTGCCACCGCAACATCAGCGATCTTCCGGGTCGCCGACTCGTGCAGGGCCAGCACCACCGCACCGGCCGCCGAGCACTCGGCGATGTGGGCGGCGAGCGCCGACGTCGGCAACGGTCCGCCGACCTCGGGGATGTAGGCACGCCGGGACTGCCGGGCCGCCGAGCGGGCTACCGCCCGCCACCGCCGCAGCCCCTTGTCGGCCCGCTCGCCGTCCCAGCGGGCCACGCACCGGGCGGCCTGCCAGGCGAGGAACCGGTCGGCACCCGCCTCGGTGGCCAGCTCGATAGCCAGTTCGGAGCGTTCCGACTTGGGGATGGCCTGCACCACGGTGACCTGCGGTG
The DNA here is from genome assembly GCA_964535335.1 of uncultured Mycobacterium sp. Lineage (GTDB taxonomy): Bacteria > Actinomycetota > Actinomycetes > Mycobacteriales > Mycobacteriaceae > Mycobacterium. The sequence goes on along the minus strand of CAZHUU010000082.1, from coordinate 17,093 downwards.
TCGCCAACGGCGCGGTCCTACGGTCGAGCACCCGCGCCGAGATTCGCCGCTTGTCGGCGGCCTCGACGACGCAGTCGGCCAGCACACCCTCGCCGTCGGACAACACCAGCTGCTCGCCCGGCCTGATGCGCCGCACGGTGGCGGCGTGGAACCCCTCGTCCCCGTCGACCACGGCCACCGCACCGACGGCCGGGATGGCCTCGGCGTAGAACAGGGTGTCGGCCAAGGCGGGTCAGCGACCGCTGAACGTTTCCCGCAGCCGGCTGAACAGGCCGCCGCCGCCCCCGTTCGTCGGCGTCGAGTGCGCCGACTTCACCGTCGCCGCCTCGTGCGAATGGGTCTTGAGCTCGGCGAGCAGTTCCTTCGATCGCGCGTCGAGCTTGCTGGGCACCGTCACCTCGATATGAGCGTGCAGATTTCCCCGCACCCCGGAGCGCAGGTGCGGCATGCCGTGGCCGCGCAGTGTGGTGACCGAACCCGGCTGGGTGCCCGGGGCGATAGTGATCTCGGTCAGACCGTCCAGGATCGCGTCGACGGTGACGGTGGTGCCCAACGCCGCGTCGGCCATCGGGACCGAGACGGTGCAATGCAGGTCGTCACCGTCGCGCACGAAGAGGTCGTGGGGCTGTTCGTGGACTTCGACGTAGAGGTCGCCGGCCGGGCCCCCGCCGGGACCGACCTCGCCTTGGGCGGCCAGTCGCACCCGCATGCCGTCGCCCACGCCGGCCGGGATCTTGACGCTGATGTCGCGACGCGCACGCACCCGGCCGTCGCCGCCGCAGCGGTGACACGGATCCGGGATGACCTCGCCAACGCCGCCGCAGGTGGGGCACGGACGTGACGTCATCACCTGACCGAGCAGCGAACGCTGTACGGTCTGCAGTTCACCGCGGCCGCCGCAGGTGTCGCAGGTGGCCGGCTGGGAGTCGCCGTGGGTGCCCCTGCCCTGGCACAGGTCACACAGCACGGCGGTGTCCACGGCGACCTGCTTGGTGACACCGGTGGCGCATTCGCTCAGGTCGAGCCGCATCCGCAGCAGCGAGTCCGAGCCGGGCCGAACCCGGCCGACCGGTCCGCGGCTGCCGGTACCGCCGCCGAAGAACGCCTCGAAGACGTCACCCAGACCGCCGAACCCGCTGAAGCCGCCCGCCGAGGCGGCGTTCTCGAGCGGATCACCGCCGAGGTCGACGATGCGGCGCTTCTCCGGGTCGGACAGCACCTCGTAGGCGGCGCTGATCTCCTTGAACTTGTGCTGGGCCTCCGCGTCGGGGTTGACGTCGGGATGCAGCTCCCGGGCCAGCTTCCGATAGGCGCGTTTGATCTCCGAATCGCTTGCGCCCCTGCTCACCCCGAGCAAGCCGTAGTAATCGCGTGCCACGCCTGACCTCTCCTACCGGACTTACCGGTTGCCCAACACTTCGCCGATGTACATCGCAACGGCGGCGACGTTGGCAATCGTTCCCGGATAGTCCATCCGAGTAGGACCCACCACGCCCATGCCGCCGAACACCGTGCCCGAGCTGCCGTACGTAGTGCTCACCACCGATGTTCCGGCCATCTGCTCGGCCTCGGTCTCATGGCCGATCCGTACCGTGACCTTACCCGTCTCCTGCTGGGCGGCGAGCAGTCGCAGCACCACCACCTGCTCTTCGAGTGCCTCCAACACCGACCGCAGCGAGCCGCCGAAGTCGGCGGTGTTGCGAGTCAGGTTGGCGGTGCCACCCATCAACAGTCGCTCCTCGGAGTGCTCGACGAGGGACTCGAGCAGAACGGTGGCCGAGCGGCCGACGGCGTCGCCCAGCCCGCCCGAGCCGTCGAGTTGGGCGGCCAGGTCGGCCACCGCCACCGACGCGGCGGCCAGCCGCTTGCCCTCCAGGGCCTGCCCGAGCAACTCGCGCAGCTGCGAGAGCTGATGTTCGTCGATGGTGTCGCCGAGTTCCACGATGCGCTGGTCGACGCGGCCGGAGTCGGTGATGACGACCATCAGCAGCCGCGCCGGGGTCAGCGCCACCACCTCCAGGTGCCGCACGGTCGACGTCGACAGCGTCGGGTACTGCACGATCGCCACCTGCCGGGTCAGCTGGGCGAGCAGGCGCACGGCCCGGCGCAGGACGTCGTCGAGGTCGACACCGGACTCCAGGAACCCCAGGATCGCGCGACGCTCCGAGCCGGACAACGGCTTGACCTGGTCGATCCGGTTGACGAATTCCCGGTAGCCCTTCTCGGTGGGCACCCGGCCCGAACTGGTGTGCGGTTGGGCGATGTAGCCCTCGGCTTCCAGCACCGCCATGTCGTTGCGCACGGTGGCGCTGGAGACCCCGAGGTTGTGGCGTTCCACCAGCGCCTTGGAGCCGATCGGCTCCTTGGTCGCGACGAAGTCGGCGACGATGGCACGGAGCACCTCAAAGCGGCGGTCGTCGGCACTTCCCATCTGGTACACCTCCAAGTCGTCTCCATTTTACGGTCATCAGCAGCACAATTAGCACCCACGCCCGGAGAGTGCCACCCGGCGGCGCATCGAAGTTCGCCCACCGGCGGCGGCCCGGCCACCAGCGACTAGCCTTGCTCAGATGTTGACGCCAGGTCGGGGGGCCGCAGCCGGGAGCACACCCCGATGATCTTCAAGGGCGTGCGGGACGGGAAGCCCTACCCCGAGCACGGCCTGACCTACCGTGACTGGTCGCAGATCCCCCCGCGGCAGATCCGTCTCGACGAACTGGTCACCACCACCACCGTGCTCGCCCTGGATCGGTTGTTGTCGGAGGATTCGACCTTCTACGGCGATCTGTTCCCGCACGCGGTGAAGTGGCGCGGCGACATCTACCTCGAGGATGGCCTGCACCGGGCCGTGCGGGCGGCACTGCGCAACCGGACCGTGCTGCACGCCCGGGTCTTCGATATGGACGCCGGGCCGGACGGGCGCTACTAGGCACCTACGCGGCAGGGCCGCGAGGAGCCTCGGTGTCGAGGCGTCCGTCGCGGCCCTGTCGGCTGGGAAGTGGCCTGTCAGCCGAGCGCCCACATCTGTACGGGCGCCATGCCGGCCCCGGACATCGGCGAGTTCGGCCCGGAGTCGCGCGGAGTGGCGACGATCGACGCGTGTCCCTGCTTCTGGCAGATCGACGTGTTGCCGTTATCGCGGCACGTCGGTGAGCCGTCGGCCTGAGCGGTGGGCGCGGCGGCGATCGCGGCCGCGGCGGCACCGGCGATGAGGAACGGGGTCAGGTGGCGGAGCTTGATGGACATGGCGTTTCCTTTCGTGCTGCTGTGAAGTTGAGAGGTGATCGATACGTCCGTGTTCGAAAACCTCTGGGCCGGTCTAGCTTTCGCCCTTCTCCGTCCCACACCTCAATGATATGAAGCCCACAAGCCCCAGTCACCAATCTCATAGGGAACACAAATATTGGGCCAATGGCAGCAGAGGGTGCCCGCTGATGCCCGCACAACTTCTGTGCGACAGGGTGATTGAGCGATTCAGAACAGATCAGCGTGCCGGGCCTGCGGCCGGCACCCGCACTGAGAAGGCGGTCCGCCCGGGAACGGACTCCACGGAGACCGTGCCGTTGTGGGCCTCGGCGATGGATCGCACAATCGCCAGCCCCAGGCCCGACGAACCGAGTTCCCGCGACCGCGCCTTGTCGGCACGGACAAAGCGGTCGAACAGGTTCGGGAGGACCGCGGGCGGGATTCCGGGACCGTCGTCGCTCACGGTCAGCTCGACGATCGGTCGGCCGCCTTCCCTGCGCGCGCGCAGCGTGGTGGTCACGGTGACGCCGGCCGGGGTGTGCACCCGGGCGTTGGCCAGCAGGTTGGCCAGCAGCTGGTGCAGGCCTTCCCGGTCGCCGCGGGCCCACACCGGCTCGTCGGGGAGGTCGACGACGAAGTGGTGATCGGGCGCCGTCACGGCCGCATCCTGGACGGCATCGGCGACCAGGTCGCACATCTCGACGTCGCTGATGTCGAGATCGAGCCGCTCGTCGAGGCGGGACAACAAGAGCAGGTCGGCGACCAGCGAGCTCATCCGTCGCGACTCCGCCTCGATGCGGGCCAGGGCGTACTCGGTGGCCTCCGGCAGCAGTTCACTCTCCTGCCGGGTCAGCTCGGCGTATCCCAGGATCGCTGCCAGTGGAGTCCGCAACTCATGACTGGCGTCGGCAAGGAACTGCCGCATCCGCCGGTCGGAAGCAGCGAGGTCGGCCAGCGCTCCATCGACGTTGACCAGCAAGCGATTCAGGGTGTTGCCGACGATGCCCACCTCGTTGCCGGGATCGGTGTCGGCCTCGGCAACCCGCGCGGTGATGCGATGCTCCTGGCTCGTAAGCGGCAGCGCCGCAACCTCTCCGGCCACCTCGGCAACCCGGCGCAGCGGTCGTAGCGCGTACGTTACGATCCACACGGTGCCGGCAGCGGTACCCACCAGCGCGAGCAACACAAGCACGACGACGATGACGGTCTCCCGCGCCAACGTCCGGTTGGCCTGGTCGAGGGACACGGCCGAAACCAGCCGCTCACCGCTGGCGAGCTCGCGGCTGCCGACGCGGTACGGGCCGAGTGAACCCAGCTCGACCGTCCGCATGCCGCCGACGCGCAGGTCGAGCGCCTCGAGCGTCCGCTGTGCATCGGCCGGCGCCGACTTCGGCTCGCTGTCTCCGAAGACGGTGGCGTACACCACCGCATCACCCCGCAGCACCGCGATGAGCGTGCCGGGCGCCTGGCCCTGGAACGCGGTCAACTCCCCGGTGGGCACGCCCGCCGCATCCCGCTTGATGTAGGAGTAGCTGAAGGCAGCCAGTGAGTCCGACACCTTGCTGTCGGTCAGGCGCATGGCTTCGTCGCGCAGACTCATCACCGCCACCGCACCCACTCCGATGAGCGCGAAGCTGACGATCGTGGTGACGCCGATCATCAGCTGCCGACGCAGCGAACGTGGCTTCCACCACGGTCCGCGTCGGGTCATTGCGGCGGACGCACCATGTAGCCGACTCCTCGCACGGTGTGGATCATCGGCTCCCGTCCGTCGTCGATCTTGCGCCGCAGGTAGGAGATGTAGAGGTCGACGATGCTGGACCGGCCGCCGAAGCTGTAGTTCCAGACCCGGTCCAGAATCTCCGCGCGGGTCAGGGCGCGCTTCGGGTTGCGCATGAGGTACCTCAACAACTCGAACTCGGTCGAGGTCAGCGGGATCGGCTCGCCCGCCCGGGTGACTTCGCGGCTTGCGCCGTCGAGCACCAGGTCACCCACCCGCAGCGTCTCGTCGTCGGCATCGGTCATGGCCTTCGACCGGCGCAGCAGACCCCGCAGCCGGGCGACGAGTTCCTCGAGGCTGAACGGCTTGGTGAGGTAGTCGTCGGCGCCCGCGGTGAGCCCCGTCACCCGGTCCATCACCGAGTCCCGGGCGGTCAGGAACAGCGTCGGGGTGTACCGATCGGATTCGCGGATCGTCTTGAGAACCTGGAAACCGTCGGTGTCGGGCATCATGATGTCCAGGACCAGCAGGTCAGGTTCGAATTCTTGATACTTGTCGATCGCTTCTCGGCCGCCGTGGGCCACCTCGATTTCCCACCCCTCGTAGTGCAGCGCCATCTTGACGAGATTCGTCAGCGCCGGCTCGTCGTCGACGAGCAGGACACGTATCGGCGTGCCGTCTTCCCTGGTGATCCGGGGCAACTGGCCGAGGATGGCCTGCCGCGGACTCCGAGAGCGGGGCGAGGTGGGACTTACCGACATGATCATGACTCTAATTGTTGCGATCCGGTATGCGGCTGTCATGGATCACATATGAGTTTCAAATGTTGCGTGTTTGGCGCGCGACCTTCGCGTTATTGAAATGTCATATTTGCCTGCGCAGTTCGGCAGATATGGATTCTCTATGTATCCGTTGAGTGCCGGTTTTGGCGATACCTACTGTGGGGCATAGGAAGTGGCGTACCCAGCACGAGGGCGATACGTAATCACCTGAGCGCGAGGCTTTCTCGCAACCGGTCAACGGCGATCGGACACCAGCAGCGCACCAACCGACGACAGGAGTCTTTGCCGTGGCCCGGACCACCGAAGTGACAACCGAAGAGCAAGCGGCGCGCGAGGTCGGCCGGGGCGAGGTGAGCGGCGTGCGATCGGTACTGCGCTACGACCTGCCGGCGTCGCTGGTGGTGTTCCTCGTGGCCCTGCCGCTGTCGCTGGGCATCGCGATCGCCTCCAACGCACCCGTGCTGGCCGGCCTGATCGCCGCGATCGTCGGCGGGATTGTGGCCGGTGTCCTGGGTGGGTCGCCGCTCCAGGTCAGCGGGCCTGCCGCCGGTCTGACCGTGATCGTGGCCGGCCTGGTCGCCGAGTTCGGCTGGGCGGTGACCTGCTTCATCACCGTCTGCGCGGGGGTGCTGCAGGTCCTGTTCGGGATCAGCCGGGTGGGCCGGGCGGCGCTGGCGATCTCCCCGATGGTGGTGCACGCCATGCTGGCCGGCATCGGCATCACGATCGCCCTGCAGCAGGCGCACGTCCTGCTGGGCGGCAGCTCGGAGAGCTCGGCCTGGCGCAACGTCGTGGAACTGCCGATGCAGCTGATCTCGGCCGACCACACCAGCATGCTGATCGGTCTGCTCGTCATCGGCATCCTGGTGGCCTGGCGCTGGGTGCCGGCACCGATCCGCAAGATCCCGGGTCCGCTGGTCGCCATCGTCGCAGCCAGCGCGGTGGCGATGGTCGCCGGACTGGACATTCCCCGTATCCAGCTCAACGGGTCGTTGCTCGACGCGATCGCCCTGCCGAGCCTGCCCAACGGCGGCTGGGGCGCATTCGCGGCCGGCGTGCTGACCGTCGCCCTGATCGCCAGCGTGGAGAGCCTGCTGACCGCGGTCGCGGTCGACCGGATGCAGAGCGGTCCGCGGTCGAACCTGGACCGTGAGCTGGTCGGGCAGGGCGCGGCCAACGTCGTCTCCGGCGCCATCGGCGGCCTGCCCATCACCGGTGTCATCGTCCGAAGCTCGGCCAACGTCGCCGCGGGGGCGAAGTCGCGGGCCTCGACGGTGCTGCACGCGGTCTGGATCCTGGTCTTCGCGTTGCCGTTCGCCGGGCTGGCCCAACAGATCCCGACCGCCGCGCTGGCCGGTCTGCTGATCGTGATCGGCGTCCAGCTCGTCAAGATCACCCACATCGAGACGGCGCGCCGCACCGGTGACATTGCCGTGTACCTCGTCACGCTGCTCGGAGTGGTGTTCCTCAACCTGCTCGAGGGTGTGCTGCTGGGGCTGGCCCTCGCGGTGGCGCTCACCGTGTGGCGGGTGGCACGGGCCCGCATTCACGCCGAGCGAATCGGTGACGGTGAATGGCTGGTGGCCGTCGAGGGTTCGTGCAGCTTTCTGTCGCTGCCCAAGCTGCACCACACCCTCACGTCGGTGCCGTCCGGAGCCCGGGTGACGCTCGAGGTGTCGGTCGATTTCATCGACCACGCGGCCCACGAGGCAATCGAACACTGGCGTCGCCAGCACGCGGCGACCGGCCGCTCGGTGCTCGTGAGGGAGGTCGGCGCCGTCGAACTGAGCAGTGCACTCGACGGGCCTCCGTCCCGAGCATTCGCGACGGTCGACAAGCGCCTCGGCAGCGCGCCGTGGAGTTCGTGGCAGAGCCACCCGCACCGCAACGGACACGAGCATCGCGACACCCCACCACGAGCGATGCTCGACGGCCTGGAGGTCTACCACCGCCGGATGGCGCCGCACATCCGCACGCACATGGAGAAGCTGGCCGAGGGCCCACAGGCCGAGACCCTGTTCATCACCTGCACGGACTCCCGGATCATTCCGAACGCGCTGACCAGCAGTGGTCCCGGTGACATGTTCACGCTGCGCAACATCGGAAACCTGGTGCCCGCAGGGCGGCTCGACTCGTCGGTGGAAGCCGCCATCGCCTACGCGGTGGACCGGCTCGATGTCTGCTCCATCGTCGTGTGCGGCCACTCGGGTTGCAGCGCGATGGCCGAACTGCTGGGCGAGTCCGCCCGGGCCGACGGCACCGCAGACGAACATCTGGCGGCATGGCTGGCGCACGCCCGGCCGGCGGTCGCCGCGTTCGACGGCGGGCGCCACCCGGTCGCACAGGCAGCCGCGGCAAAGGACTTCGACCCGGTCGACCAGCTGGGCATGGTCAACGTTGCCGTTCAGGCTGAGACCCTGATGAACCACCCCCTGGTCAGCAGGCTGCACGACGCCGGCCAGCTCAAGGTGATCGGGCTGTTCTACGACATCTCCACCGCGCACGTCCTGCACGTGCGGTCGGACTCCGTGGCCGAGTTCCACCCGGATCAGGTGGACGAATTGTCGTACCTCAGTTGAGCGATCGACACGGGTCAACCCAAAAGGATTTGCTTTCAATATGAGTCGCGTGACTCTGGTAGCCCGCCCAAATATTCTTGAAGTACGGGTCGGGTGTAGCCGAAAACCCCTCAACCAGAGGTTGTTTCACGCCTGACCACTATCCCACGGAGGTGATGGATGCAGGCGCCGAGCTAGCGCGATCACGTTGAACACATTCTGCGACAAGATGACCCATGAAAGGCTCAAAGATGAGACTACGGTTTCGATACCTCACCCCAATGCTCGCGGCCGCCGCCGCGGCAGCGGCGATCGCCGCCGCCCCGTCCGCCTCGGCGTCATCCAACCCGACGACGTGCCATAACAAGGGTGGCGCGAACCACTGCAGCCGCGCCGGCCACTCGGCGATCCACGTGTCGCCGCCGGCTCGGGCTCAGCAGCCGTTCCGGTTGGGCTTCAGTCCGATGAACCCGCAGATGCTGGCCATCGACTAGCCGCGACGCCACAGCGCAAGGCCGCGACGGACGCCTCACCACGAGGCGGCCTCGCGGCCTTGCCGCATTCAGTCGTCGAGCAGTTGGCGCACAACGGAATCGGCGAGCAGCCGCCCTCGATTCGTCAGCACCAGCCGATCGCCGGACCGGCTCAGCAGATCCTCACTCACCGCGGTGGCCGCACGCTGCCGCTCCGATTCGCTCAGCGCGGCCGTCGGCAGACCGTCACGCAACCGGATCTGCAGCAGCACCTCTTCGACGTGCCGGTCATGGCTGTCGAGGCGTTCGAAGTCGGCGGCCGGACTCTCGCCGCCGTCCAGCCGCTGTGCGTACGTCGCCGGGTGCTTGACGTTCCACCAGCGGATGTCGCCGACGAAGCTGTGTGCACCCGGCCCGGCACCCCACCACTGGCCGCCGTTCCAATAACCCAGGTTGTGCCTGCACTCGCCTTCCGGTCGACTCCAGTTGGACACCTCGTACCAGTTCAGCCCCGCGGACGACAGCCAGCCGTCGAGCAGTTCGTAGCGGTGCGCCAGCACGTCGTCGTCGGGGCGGGCGATCTCGCCGCGCGTGACGCGGCGGGCCAGTGCGGTGCCGTCCTCGACCACCAGGGCGTAGGCAGAGACATGGTCGACATCGACCGACAGCGCGGCGTCCACCGAGCGGCGCAGGTCCTCGTCGCTCTCCCCCGGTGTGCCGTAGATGAGGTCGAGGTTGAGATGGGAGAAACCGGCCGCCCGCGCCTCCCTCGCCGCCTGCAGAGCGCGTCCCGGGGAATGGGTCCGGTCCAGCACGGCCAGGACCCCCGGTGCCGCCGACTGCATGCCCAGCGAGACCCGGGTGTAGCCGGCCGCCGCGATGTCCTCGAAGAACTCCGGCGAGGTCGACTCGGGGTTGGCCTCGGTCGTGACCTCGGCGCCGGGCGACAGGACGAAGTTGTCCCGGACCGCGTCGAGCACCGCCGCAAGGCCTGAGCCGCCCAGCAGCGATGGTGTGCCGCCGCCGACGAACACGGTGTCGACCGGCGGGCACCCCACCGAGTCTGCGGCCAGCGCCAACTCCAGGCGCAGGGCGGCCAGCCAGCCCTCGGGGGTCGCCCCGCCGAGTTCGCCGGGGGTATAGGTGTTGAAGTCGCAATAACCACAGCGCGTCGCGCAAAACGGCACGTGAACGTAGATGCCGAAGGCGGTGCCCGGGGTGTGCCGCACGGCCGGTAAGCCGGTCGTCGGCGCGCTGTTGGTCACCGAGCCAGTATCTCAGCCGCCACTTCTGCTCACCGCGAGCCAAAATCTGGCCCGGTTAGGGGCGGTGCCCGGATTCATGGCAGAATGGCCCGCATGTCCGCCCCCCAGACCCTGCGCAGTGTCGCGCTGGTGGCTCGGCGGCATGTTGATTTCAAGCGCGTGTGTACGTGCTGTTGTCTGGCCTGACGCCGTAGACCCGCCCACCTGCATTTCAGCTGGCCGCCGGATCTGCGCCGCCGGAAACAGCTCACCGGTGGTTTCGCGCAATTCGAACGCCAGCTCCTTGACATGAGGAGCAGCATCCATGACCCAGCCGACCGAGACGGCCAGGCCACCCAAGCAGCGCGATGAGGGTCAGTGGGCCCTCGGGAACCGCGAGCCGCTCAACGCCAACGAGCAGTTCAAGCAGGACGACGACGCGCTCAACGTCCGTGCCCGCATCGAGAACGTCTACTCCAAGCAGGGCTTCGACAGCATCGACAAGAACGACCTGCGCGGCCGGATGCGCTGGATGGGCCTGTACACCCAACGTGAACAGGGCTACGACGGCACCTGGACCGGAGACGAGAACGCCGACATCCTGGAGGCCAAGTACTTCATGATGCGGGTGCGCTGCGACGGCGGCGCCCTGAGCGCGGCGGCGCTGCGGACCATCGGCGAAATCTCGACCGAGTTCGCCCGCGACACTGCCGACATCAGCGACCGCGAGAACGTGCAGTACCACTGGATCCGCATCGAGGATGTGCCGCAGATCTGGGAGCGGCTGGCCTCGGTCGGTCTGCAGACCACCGAAGCGTGCGGCGACTGCCCCCGTGTCGTGCTCGGTTCGCCACTGGCCGGCGAGTCACGCGACGAGGTCCTCGACCCGACGTCGGCCATCGACGAGATCGTCCGCCGCTGGGTCGGCAACCCGACGTTCTCCAACCTGCCGCGCAAGTACAAGACCGCCATCAGCGGACTGCAGGACGTCGCCCACGAGATCAACGACATCGCGTTCATCGGCGTCAACCATCCCGAGCATGGACCCGGTCTGGATCTGTGGGTGGGCGGCGGACTTTCGACGAACCCGATGCTCGCCCAGCGCCTCGGCGCCTGGGTGCCGCTCGACGAGGTGCCCGAGGTGTGGGAGGCCGTGACGTCGGCGTTCCGCGACTACGGCTACCGCCGACTGCGCAGCAAGGCGCGGCTGAAGTTCCTCATCAAGGACTGGGGCGTCGAGAAATTCCGCCAGGTTGTCGAGGATGAGTACCTGGGACGCAAGCTGATCGACGGCCCGGCGCCGGCGCCGCTGAAGCACCCGATCGACCACGTCGGCGTTCAGCGACAGAAGAACGGTCTGAACGCCGTCGGCGTCGCGCCCATCGCCGGTCGCGTTACGGGCAAGATCCTGACGGGGGTCGCCGATCTCGCCGAGGCCGCCGGCTCGGACCGCATTCGCCTCACCCCATACCAAAAGCTGGTGATCCTCGACGTCGCCGATGACAAACTGGACGTGCTGCGGGACGGACTCGATGCGCTCGGCTTACCGTCGGCACCGTCGCACTGGCGCAAAAACCTGATGGCCTGCACCGGGATCGAGTACTGCAAGCTGTCATTCGCCGAGACCCGCAACCGGGCTCAGGTGCTGGTGCCCGAACTCGAGACGCGGCTCGCTGACATCAACTCCCAGCTTGACGTGCCCGTCACCGTCAACATCAACGGCTGCCCCAACTCGTGCGCCCGGATCCAGATCGCCGACATCGGATTCAAGGGCCAGATGGTCGATGATGGCGACGGCGGTTCGGTCGAGGGCTTCCAGGTCCACCTGGGCGGCAGCTTGGGTCTGGACAGCGCCTTCGGTCGCAAACTGCGCCAGCACAAGGTCACCAGCGCGGAACTGGGCGACTACATCGAGCGTGTTGTGCGCAACTTCATGAAACAAAGGCAGGAGGGCGAGCGTTTCGCCCAGTGGGCTGTACGCGCGGCCGAAGAAGACCTGCGATGAGCGCTTGCGCGAAGAGCCGAGGACACCGATGAGCGCTTGCGCGAAGAGCCGAGGACACCGATGAGTATCGAGGTGGGTGCAATGACCGAAGCTGACCTGCGTGGGCTGGCCGAGCGCGGGGCCGCCGAGTTGGACGGCGCCGACGCGGCCACCCTTTTGGCCTGGACTGACCAGCATTTCGGCGGTAACTACGTGGTGGCGTCCAACATGCAGGACGCGGTGCTGGTCGACCTGGCATCCCGCGTTCGCCCCGGCGTGGACGTGCTGTTCCTCGACACCGGCTACCACTTCGCCGAAACCATCGGTACCCGCGACGCCGTCGAGGCGGTCTATGACATCACCGTCGTCAATGTGACGGCCGAGCACAGCGTCGCGGAACAGGACGAACTCCTCGGCAAGGATCTGTTCGCCCGCGACCCCAACGAATGCTGCCGGCTGCGCAAGGTCACTCCGTTGCGCAAGGCGCTGCAAGGTTATTCGGCGTGGGTCACCGGTATCCGGCGGGTGGAGTCACCCACCCGGGCTGATGCCCCGCTGATCTCCTTCGACGAGGCATTCGGTCTGGTGAAGATCAATCCGCTGGCCGCCTGGACCGACGAGGACATGCAGGCCTACATCGACACCAACGGTGTGCTGGTGAATCCGCTTGTGGAGGAGGGCTACCCGTCGATCGGGTGTGCGCCCTGCACGGCCAAGCCGGTCGACGGGGCGGACCCCCGCAGCGGTCGCTGGCAGGGCTCTGCCAAAACCGAATGCGGGTTGCACGTTTCGTGAGAGACATCCCCGCGTCGCTTCGCTCCTGCCCGCCGATGATCCTGACCGCGCACGGCAGCGCCGACCCCCGGTCGGCTACGGTCACGCATGCCGTGGCCGACCAGGTCCGCGCGCAGCGACCGGGACTGGACGTGCGGGTGGCGTTCTGCGAGCAGAACACCCCCAACCTTCGCGATGTGCTTGCCGCCGTGACGGGTTCGGCGGTGGTGACTCCCCTGCTGCTGGCCAGCGCCTACCATGCCCGGGTCGACATCCCCGGACTGATCGATCAGTCGGGCGCCGACGTGCCGCAGGCCGACACCCTCGGTGAGGATCCGCGCCTGGTCGCGTTGATGCGGCACCGCCTGGCCGAAGCGGACGTCTCGGTCGATGACCGCGGCGTCGGGGTTCTGGTGGTGGCCGTGGGCTCGTCCCGGCCCGACGCGAACGCCCGCACCGCGACGGTGGCCGACGCCCTGGCGCAGGACACCCGGTGGGCCGGAGTCCGGGTGGCTCACGCCGCTGGCCCGCGGCCGTCGGTGCTGGACGGGATCGAGACACTGCGCCACCGCGGAGCGCGCCGGATCGTGTTGGCGCCGTGGTTCATTGCGCCGGGGCGCATCACCGACCGGGTGGCCACGATCGCCCGTGACGCCGGTGTTGAGCTGGCTGCGCCGTTGGGTGCACATCCCCTGATGGCGCAGACGCTGCTGGACCGCTTCGATGAGGCGGTGGCGCAGCGCGCAGCGGCCTAGCCCCGCGAGGACGGCCGCGCACCGCTCTCCGGTGCGGACACGTGTTCAGAATCCGCTATCACCGGCGATAGCTGATGGCGCCGGTGATAGCGGATTTCGGGAGAGGGTCACCATCCCGGAAGCGGACCGGCAACCGCCGGGCGCACCGGAGCCCCCTCAGCCCGCGGCCACCTGCACCTCGCCCGCGATCGGCGGCACCCGGGTGGCCCGCACGTACACGGTGTCACCCTCTTTCAGCGCGAGCGCCTCGGCGTCGCCACGGGTGATCTGCGCGGTGAACGGCCCCCCGGTGGTCGCGCTGATCAGCTCCACCCGCACCTCGAAGCCGAGGTAGGCGATGCGATCGATGGTGGCGCGGGTGACACCGGTGGTCTCCGCGGTGCCGTCACCGGCGGCGATCGCCATCTCCGGGTTACGGCCCACCCGAATGTCGTGGGGCCGCACCAGAATTCCGTTCAGCGACGACACCGTGCCCAGGAACGACATCACGAAGGCGTTGGCCGGGCTGTCGTAGACCTCGGTCGGGGTGCCGACCTGTTCGATGCGCCCCTTGTTGAGCACGGCGATACGGTCCGCGACATCGAGGGCCTCGGCCTGGTCATGGGTGACCAGCACCGTGGTCACATGCACCTCGTCATGCAGCCGGCGCAGCCACGCCCGCAGGTCCTCGCGCACCTTCGCGTCCAGCGCGCCGAACGGCTCGTCGAGCAGCAACACCTGCGGATCCACCGCGAGCGCCCGGGCTAGCGCCATCCGCTGGCGCTGGCCACCCGACAGTTGGTTGGGATAGCGGGTCTGAAAGCCAGCCAGCCCCACCACCTCGAGCAGGTTGTCGACCTTCTCCTTGATGTCGGCCTTCGACTGCTTGCGGATCTTCAGCCCGAAGGCCACGTTGTCGCGCACGGTCAGATGCTTGAACGCGGCGTAGTGCTGGAACACGAACCCGATGCCGCGCCGCTGCGGCGGCACATTGGTGACATCACGGCCGTTGATCGTGACGGTGCCGGTGTCGGGTTGGTCCAGGCCGGCGATGGCGCGCAGCAGGGTCGACTTACCGGAGCCGCTCGGGCCCAGCAGCGCGGTCAACGACCCGGCGGGAACGACGAAGTCGACATCGTCGAGGGCGTTGAACTCGCCGTAGCGCTTGTTGGCGCCCTTGACGATGATGGCGTTGCTCATGAGGGTTCCACTCCTAGCTGCCTACTCGATCGCCCGCGCGCGCCGGGCATCGAGCACGACCTGGACGACGAGAACAAGAACGGCGACCGCCATCAGCAGTGTCGAGATGGCATAGGCGCCGTATTCGGCGCCCCGGTTGTAACGGTCGGAGACCAGCAGCGTCAGGGTCTGCGATTTCCCGGGCAGGTTCGACGACACCATGATCACGGCACCGTATTCACCCAACGTCCGGGCGACGGTCAACACGATTCCGTAGGTCAGTCCCCATCGGATCGACGGCAGCGTGATCCGCCAGAACGTCTGCCACCAGCTGGAGCCCAGGGTGGCGGCGGCCTCCTCCTGATCGGTGCCGAGCTCGTGCAGCACCGGCTCGACCTCGCGGATGACGAACGGCACGGTGACGAAGATGGAGGCCAACACGATGCCGGGCAGCCCGAAGATGATCTTGAACCCCAGGTCGTTCTCCACGAAGCCGAACACACCCGAGGTGCCCCAGAGCAGGATCAGGGCCACGCCCACGACCACCGGTGACACCGCGAACGGCAGGTCGATGATCGCCTGCAGCAGTGCTTTTCCGCGAAACCTTGTGCGCGCGAGAACCAGCGCCGTCGGGACGCCGAAGACCACGTTCAGGGGCACTACGATGGCCACGACGAGCAGTGACAACTGCAGCGCCGACACCGCCGCCGGCGTGGTGATCGACGAGAAGAACGCTCCCAGTCCGGGCGCGAAGGTGCGCCACAGGATCAGCCCGACCGGCACGATCACCAACACCAGCACATAAGCCAGCGCGACATAGCGGGTGAGGTAGCGCACCAGGGGCGACAGGATCATGCCGCCGACTCCTCACGCCGCGCCGCCCGCGATCCGACCGTACGCAGGATCAGCAGCAGGATGAACGAGATCACCAGCAGCACAATCGAAATCGCGGCGGCTCCGGTCCGGTCGTCGTTCTCGATCAGTGTCCGGATCCATTGCGAGGACACCTCGGTCTCGCCGGGCACCGCACCGCCGATCAGGACCACCGAACCGAATTCACCGATGGCGCGCGAGAATGCCAGGCCGGCGCCGGACAACAGTGACGGCAACAGGGCGGGCAGGATGACCCGGGTGAAGATGATGGTGTTGTTGGCGCCCAACGACGCCGCCGCCTCCTCGACTTCGCGGTCGAGTTCGAGCAGCACCGGCTGAACCGAGCGCACGACGAACGGCAGCGTGACGAACAGCAGGGCCACCCCGATACCCCATCTCGTGTGCTGCAGGTGCAGGTCGATCGGGCTGTTCGGCCCGTAGAGCGCCAGCATCACCAGGCTCGCCACGATCGTCGGCAGCGCGAACGGCAGGTCGATCACCGCATCGACCAGCCGCTTTCCGGGGAACTCGTCGCGGGTGAGCACCCAGGCGACCAACAGCCCGAACACCGCGTTGACCAACGTCACGCCGATGGACACCGACAGGGTCACCCGGAACGATTCCTGCGCGGCGTTGGAGGTGACAGCCGACCAGAATGCGCTCCAGCCGCCTTTGGCGGACTGCCAGACGATCGCCGCCAACGGCAGCAGGACGATCACGCTCAGCCAGATCGACGCGGCCCCGACCCGCCCCGCGGTAGTGCCGCGCCGCTGCCCCCACTGACTCGGCGGCCGGCCGGAGTCACCGCCGGTGAGCTCCGGCCGAACCGCCGCAGGATTGGGTTCGACGGCTGCTGTCATCCAGTGGCCTTCTTGTAGATCTTGGTGATGGAGCCATTGTCCTTGTCGAACAGCGCCGGATCCACCGCGCTCCAGCCGCCGAGATCGGCGATGGTCCACAGCTTCTGGGGTGCGGGGAAGTCGCTCGTGAAATCGGCTGCCGCCGCCGGGTCGACCGGGCGGAAGCCGGCCTGCGCCCAGATCTTCTGTCCTTCCGGGGTGTAGAGGAAGTTCTTCAGGGCGTTGGCCTTGTCCAGATGTGCGCTGGTGGTCACCACCGCGACCGGGTTCTCGATCTTGAAGGTCTGCGGCGGGTTGATGTGCTCGACCGGCTTGCCCTGACGTTGGATGTTGATGGCTTCGTTCTCATAGCTGATCAACACGTCGCCGGTGCCCTGAAGGAACACATCGGTGGCCTCCCGACCCGAGCCGGGCCGGGTCTTGACATGCTCGCCGACCAGTCGGTTGACGAAGTCCAGTCCGGCCTGCTGATCGCGGCCGCCGTCGCTCTTGGCTGCGTAGGGCGCCAACAGGTTCCATTTCGCCGATCCCGAACTCAGCGGGCTGGGTGTCACCACCTCGATATCCGGTCGCAGCAGATCGTCCCAGTCCTTGATGCCCTTGGGGTTGCCCTTGCGGACCACCAGGCTGACCACCGACCCGAACGGGATTCCCGCGGTGACCCCG
>CAZHUU010000081.1:0-21442 GCA_964535335.1 uncultured Mycobacterium sp. | reverse complement strand
GTTGGACGTCATCACGATCGGCCCGGGGAACGCGGTGAAGTCGCGCTGCTGGTCCTGCCAGGCCCCGCCGTAGTTACCGACGAGGTGGGCATGCTTGTGCAACTCCGGATAGCCGTGCGCGGGCAGCAGCTCGCCGTGGGTGTAGACGTTGATGCCGGTACCTTCGGTGGCCTCCAGGACCCGGGCCAGGTCGTGCAGGTCGTGCCCGGAGACCAGGACGGCCTTGCCGACCACCGGGGTGACCCGCACCGCGGTGGGCACGGGGTCGCCGAAGCTGCCGGTGTTGGCACCGTCGAGCATCGCCATCACCTGATAGTTGACGTTGCCCAGTTCCAGGGCGTGCCCCAGCAGCGCGTCGGCCTCGGTGGGCCCGGCGCCGAGGAAGGCCAGACCGTTCTCGATGCCGGCGTCGGTCTCGTCGGTGCGGTAGCCCAGCGCGTGGGCGTGGTGGGCATAGGCGCAGACTCCCTTGAGGCCGTAGAGGTTGAGGTTGCGCAGCCCGACGATGTCGGCGCCGAGGGTCGCCAGGCCGGCATCCACCCCGACCGCCTTGGCCTGCTCGACGACCTCGGAGATCTTCGCGGCGGGCACGAACTGTGCCGCCCCGGTGAGGGTCTCGGGTTCGACGCCGGCGGCGCGGGCGGCCGCCTCGTAGGCTGCCTTGGCCTCCTCGCGCACCTCGACGGCCTGGGCGATCAACTCCATGAACCGGGTCGCGTTGAAGTTGACGTTGGTCAGCGTGGTGAACAGGTCGAAGGAGGCGTGTGCGGCGAAGCGCGGATCGGCGGCGCCGAGTTCACGCAACTTCTGCGCGTACTGTCCGATGCCCAGATCGACCTCGACCAGCACGTCCTGCAGGGCCGCCGTGGTGGCGTCCTTGCCGCAGTTCCCCTTGGTGGCCGAGCACCCGAAGCTCAGCAGGTTGGGGCGATCGGGCGAGTCGGTGCGGTCGGTCTGCTCGCACTGGTAACAGAACATCGGGTCTCCTGACGCAGTAAGCGGTTGACGCGGCCCACGCTATGGACCCGCAGGGAGGCGGGCCTTGACCTAGATCAAGGCCCGGATGTGTCCCCGGTCACAGAATCGACTGGCTGCGGGAGTGTGCGTCGAGGGCCTCGACGTCGGGGATCTCGACGACGGAGCCGTCGACCCTGATCAGGCCTTCCGCCGACAGGGTGCGGATGGCCCGGGAGAACGTCTCGGGTGTCATGCCCAGCCGGGAGGCCAGCACCTGCTTGAGGGCCGGAAGTTCCACCGTGGCCGAGACCGTTCCGGACTCCCCCGCCGCGCCGAGCATGTAGGCCACGATGCGCTGCGTCGCCGACTGCAGCGACAGCATGGCGATGTCCTGAACCTTGGACTGCAGCCGCTTGGCCATCGAGGCCAGCATGATGCGGGCCATCGACGGGTCCTCGTCGAGCACCCGGTCTACCGCGCCGGCCGGGACGAACAGCAGTCGGGTATCGGCCAGCGCGGTGCTGTCCACCGGGTAGGGCTCACGCAGGAACATCACCGCGTGCCCGAACGCGCTTCCCGGGCTGATGATTTCGACCACCTTGACCATGCCCTCGGAGTTGGACACCGAGAGCTGTACGCGGCCTTCCAGCACCATGTAGAAACCGGTCGACGGCGTCCCGCGGCGGAAAAGGACCTGACCGGCGGGCAGGAAGATCGGGCGGCTCTGCGCGGCAAGGAAATCCACGTGCGCCGAGTCGAGGTCGCCGAACATCGGCGCCGACGCGATCGTCTGCCGGAGATCGGCGCTCATCGGCGGCGCCCGCCCTTCTCCGGCAACCCGATCAACCGCCGGCTCAGGTCGGTGAGCCGGACCCGAAGGGTGTCGTCGTCGATGTCGGCGACCATCGGGTTCATCACCGCACTGCTGATCGCGCCGGACAGCATCGCCCCCTCGATGCGGGCATCCTCGCCGGCGTCGGCCAGCAGCACCCCGTACAGCCGCATCATGAACCGCCGGAACGGCTCGTGTTCGGCCAGCAGTGCGACCACGACCGGGTCGAACTGCAGGGTGCTGACCAGTCGGCGGTCCCGCACCGCCATCCCGATCACCTCCACCAGCAGGTCGTCGCGCGCCTGCGCACCGCCGCCGAGGGCCTCTGCGCGCTCCAACACCGGGCCCAGCCGGCCCAGTTCACGCGCGGTCACCGCGAGCACAATCTGCTCCTTGGCCGGAAACTGATGGTAGACAGCCGCTTTGGTGACGCCGATGGTATCGGCGATCATCTGCAGCGAGGTCGCATTGACACCGTGTCTGCCGAACAACTCCAGCGCCGCGTCGAGGATGCGGGTGCGGGCTGCGCTGTGCTCGACGACCAGGACGTCGTCGTCGGTCTCCGGTCGCGCTGATCCCACGCGTCGAGGGTAGCCGAACGGCTATTGACTCGGGCCCGGCCGTGCTCTAGCTTCGCAAACTAGCCGATCGGCTACCCAGTCGGCCGGAAGGAGTCGCGATGTCCGACATCGGAACCACCGACGCGGTGGACGGCCGGTCGCGGCGCCTCGACGGCGAACTCATCCTGTGGTGGACCCTGCCGGTGGTCGCGGTCATCTGGGTGTCGGCGTTCGTCCTGTTCCCCGGCTTCACACCGCCGATGTCACCGAGGCTGTCGGCCGACCAGGTGGCCGCGTTCTACCGCGACCCGGCGAATGCCGCGCGCATCCGGGCCACCATGATCGTGTTCAACTGGTTCTGCGTGGGCCTGATCCCGGTGCTGATCCTGATCGCAATGCAGATCCGCAGGATGGCCCACCGCACGCCGATCTTCGCCTACGCCATGCTCGGCTGCGTGGCCGGCGGGCCCACGCTGTTCCTGGTCGCCAACATCTTCTGGCTGCTGGCCGCCTTCCGGCCCGAACGCAACCCGGAACTGACCCAGATGTACAACGACCTGGCCTGGCTCACCTTCACCAGTCAGGTCCCGTTCCTGATCGCCCAGAGCGTGGTCCTGGCCCTGGCGATCTACGCCGACGATCCGCACCACCCCGTCTTCCCCAGGTGGGTGGCGCATTTCAACCTGCTCGTCGCCGCCGCACTGGTGCCCGCCGCCTTCGTCTCGCTCACCCTGTCCGGCCCGGTGGCGTGGGACGGCGCGCTGTCGTTCTGGGGAAAGAACATCGCCATCGGGGTGTGGATCGTCGTCATGGGTGCCGTGCTCGGCCGGGTGATACGTCGCGAGCGTCCCGCCGGATGAGCGCGGCGCATCCCAAGCGGGAGTTGTGGCTGGCCTGGTGGACGATGGTGATCTTCTACCAGTTGTTCTTCCTGGTGTTCTTCGTCATCACCCGCACCCAGCCACCGCCGAACCCCGGATCGGACCTCCCCACCGTGGTGCAGTGGTTTCAGGTCCGGCACGACGGCCTGCTGTTCGGGTTCGGCATCGTCTTCGTCATCACCAGCATGACGACGATGTGCAATGCGCTGATCGCCTACTCCATGCGCCGGATGTCGATCAGCCCCGCCTACGCCTACACCTACCTGGTGATCTATTCGCTGAGTGCGGTCCCCGGGATGCTGCTGATGTGCCTGGCGCTGACCGCGGGCGCGATGCGTCCCGGTCGCGACCCCGAATTACTGCAGTGGCTCTACGATTTCGCGTTCCTGTCGTTCTCGGGAACCATGGGCGTCTTCCTCATCGGCTCGCTGCTGTGGATGGCGGCGATCCTGATCGACCGGAACCGGGTGTTTCCCAAGTGGTTCGGCTATCTGAACCTGTGCAACGCGCTCACCGAGGTGGTAGTGGCACCGGCGTGGATCTTTCACCGTGGGGTGTTCGCGTGGAACGGACTGATCTGCTGGTGGATCAACATCGTGGTGTTCGGCGTGTACACCGGCGCCTTCATCGTGTTGCTGCGGCGGATGATTCAGCGCGAGGACTTCGGCACCGCACCGTTGCCCGAGTTGGTGAGCACCCGGTGAGGGTGGTGACCAGACCCGCAAAGCCGGACGCCCACATCCCCGGCCAGCCGGACATGTGGGCGTTCGTGCTGTTCGAAACCCTGATCTTCACCGGCTATTTCAGCGTCTACCTGCTTCAGCGCACCCACCAGGCCCAGGAGTTTCTGCACGCACAGGCCCAACTGGACCCACGCGTCGGGGTCGTCAACACCATCGTCCTGTTGGCCAGCTCGTGGTCGGTGGCACGCTGCGTCCAGTCGGCCCGAGCCGGGTCGTATCGGACCGCCCACCGGGACGCGGCGCTGACCGTGCTCTTCGGCCTGGTGTTCCTGGTCTCCAAAGTGTCCGAATGGATCGCGCAGCTGCACCGCGGCAACGGGGTCAGCGGCAACGAGTTCTTCACCTTCTACTACTTCCTCACCGGAATCCACTTCCTGCACCTGCTGATCGGCTTCGTCGTCCTCGGCATCGTGATCTACCAGATTCGCAGCCCCGCGAGGCGCTCGCAGAGTCTCATCGAGACCGGGGCCACCTACTGGCATACCGTCGACTTCCTCTGGGTCCTCATCTTCGCGCTGCTCTACGTGGTGCGGTGACCGATGACGACCCCCAACAAGCGGTTGCTGATCGCCTGGCTGGTGCTGACCGGCCTCACGCTGGGCTACCTGTGGATCGACCGCACCGCCGATCACGGCGGCACGCCGGGCCCCAGCGCAGTCGTCACCTCGGCGGCGATCCTGATCGCACTTGTCAAGGTGCGCATCATCTTTCGGGAGTTCATGGAAGTGCGTGGCGCTCCCCCGCTGCTGCGCCACCTCACCGACGCCTGGCTGGTGATCATCGCGGTCAGCCTGCTCGGTACCTACGTCATCGGCACGGCGACCGCGTAATTTTGACGTCGGCGACTATTCTGGCCGGCATGAACCGCTCCTTCGCCGCACTGCTCGCGGCCCTTGCCACGGCGGTGCTGCCGGTGGCCGTTGCGCCGGCGGCGCACGCCGACACCTGCACCGTGTACGGCTGCGTCGACGTCGGCCCCCTGGTCGAGGCGGGCAACGACGTCGAGGTGGGGGCCGCGGTCTTCGCCGACGCCGCCGATGCCGTGGCGCAGGCGGCATCGGGCCGCCCGCCCTGCTACACCCCGGCGGGGGTGCCGTACTACACCCCCGGTGACGCCCCCTGCTGATTCAACGGGCCGCTGCGGCGGGTTCCCAGGCGCTGCCCTGCTCGCGGTCGAGCACGGTGATCGCCTTGTTCTTCAACGCGAAGACGTAGACCAGCAGGCTGATCGCGATCACGGTGGTGACGTAGGCGATGAACCAGCCGACGTGATGACCGGACTTGGCGGCCTGGTACAGCAGCGGCGCGGTGCCGCCGAAGACCGAGTTCGCCACCGCGTAGCCCAATCCCACACCCAGGGCCCGGATTTCGGCGGGGAACAGCTCGGCCTTCACGATCGCGTTGACCGAGGTGTACCCGGTGAGGATGACGTAGCCGACGGCGGTCAGGGTGAAGGCGAGGACCGGTGACGTCGCGTGCGGAAGATAGGTGAGCAGCACATAGGTGTAGAGCACGCCGCCGATCCCGAAGAACACCAGCAGCGGCTTGCGGCCCACCCGGTCGCTGAGCAGGCCGCCGATCGGTTGGATCGCCATCAGCAGGATCAGGCCGAGCAGGTTGATCCAGGTGCCGGTCAGCGCCCGGTCGGACCCGAAGGTGGACTTCACGATCGCCGGGGCGTTGATCGTGTAGGTGTAGAACGCGACGGTGCCGCCGGCGGTGATCAGGAAGACCAGCAGCAGTGGCCGCCAGTGCTTGGTGAACAGGGTCTTCAGCGAGCCGGCCTCGGGGTCCTTGCCCTCCCGGATGGCCTCCAGGTGGGACTCGCTGAGCGACTCGTCCATGGACCGGCGTAGCCACAACACCACCAGCGCGGCGACGCCGCCGATGAAGAAGCCGATCCGCCAGCCCCAGGCGGTGACGCCGTCGACGTGCAGCACGGTGAGCGCGATGAGCAGGGTGAACTGGGCCAGTACGTGACCGCCGACCAGGGTGACGTACTGGAAGGACGACAGGAATCCACGCCGGTGCGGGGTGGCGGCCGCGGGCAGGTAGGTGGCCGAGGTGCCGTACTCACCGCCGGTGGCGAAGCCCTGCAGCAGCCGGGCGAGGACCAGGATGGCCGCCGCCCAGTTGCCGATGATCTCCCGGGTGGGCATGACGGCGACGACGAACGAGCACGCGGACATCAGCGTGACGCTGAACATCAGGGCGGCTTTGCGGCCGCGCCGGTCGGCATACCGGCCGAAGAACCACGACCCCACCGGCCGCATCAGGAAGGTGACCGCGAAGATCGCATAGATGTAGAGCGTCGACCTGGTGTCCGCCTTGTCGAAGAACTGCGCCTCGAAATACGTTGCGAACACGGTGTAGACGTAGACGTCGTACCACTCGACGAGGTTGCCGGCCGAGCCCCGCACGGTGTTGAGCACCGCCCGCCGGGTGCTGGTCTCGGGGCGGGTCGGACCGGTCGGGGTGGGCGGGGTCATTCGAAGGACCCTAACCGGCGATGGGCCGGCCCGGCTAGCTCAGTGCTAGCTCAACGCGGTGGCGAAACCCGCCGGCGCATCGGAGCTCATGACGATGTCGAAGAGCTTCGGGGTCCAGGCGTGCGCACCGCTGGCGGCCGGCGCGTAGGAGGTGTGGATCGCGATCTCGGCGGGTGACACCTCGCTGGTGTCGGGGTCGTAGTCGCAGACCGGGTCGCCGACGTCGCAGACGCTGACGGTGCGCGCGCCGATGGCCGGCGGCAGCTTCGAGGTGTTCGCCGATGCCAGGAACGAGTGCTCCTGCGCGACACCCATCCCGACGCCGGGCGCCGCGGCGGCCGATCCCATGTTCACGGTGGTGTCGACCGGCAGCCGGTCACCGTCGGCGATCAGCAGCGCGGCGACCACCTGCGGGTTGTCGGCCAGGTCGTAGAGGTTGCGGTGCACGATCATCGCGCCCTGCGAGTAGCCCGCCAGCACCACCTTGGTGTCGGGGCATTTGGCGGTGAACGCCTTGACCTGCGCGGCGGTGGCCTTGGTGCCGTCGCCGACGCTGCCCAGAAAGCCCAGCCAGCCCTTCAGCCCGCCGTCCAGCGGCACCGGCGCCGCCGGGTACTGCACCGCCTCGGCGGTGATGGTGCGCCCGCTGGCGGCCAGGTCGGCGCGCAGCTGCTGGTAGGACTGGTAGACCACGTCGCCCATGCCGTCGTTGGCGGTCAGGGCCGCGCCGTCGCGCTGCCCGGATCCGGCGGCCCCGATCCAGTGGTAGTCGCCACATTCGCCCGCGGCCGCGGCGGTGCCGGTGGCCAGCCCGGCCAGCGCCATGACGGCTACCACGACGGCCAGGCCCAGACGACGAAACACAGCGACTTACCTCCACTTTTGCCGGGGTGATCGCTGACTTATCGCTTCCGGGGCGGTTCGGCGTTACCGGCTGGGCCGCTTTCGGAGGCTATTTCCGGGCTATTTCCAGGCGAATACCGGCTGTTCCAGGCCGTCGACCGGGTCATGGCGGCCCTCCAGGCACAGCCAGCGCAGTTGCAGCAGCACCGCGCCGGTCGGCGCATGGATGAGGTCGTTACCCAGGGGGATCTGCACCACCGGCCGCGGGCTCTCCGGGATGGTGATGAACCGCGGGGAATCCTCCCGGCGAAGCTGGTGCAGCCCCACCCGGTAGACCGCCACCACCTCGTCGGGTGCCGGCTGCGGGTCCAACCTCCCGCCACCCCACAACACCACCGGGGTGATCACGTAGCCCGAGCGGGTCGGGTAGTCGTCGAGCAGGCCCAGTACGTGCTTGCCGGACAGACTGAGCCCGACCTCCTCGTCCAGTTCCCGCAACGCGGCGTCCACCGCGTTCTCACCGGGGTCGAGCCGACCGCCCGGCAATGCCCACTGGGCGGCGTGCGCCCGCAATCGAGACGTTCTGCGGCACAACAGGAAAGCGGCACCACCGGAGACGTCGACCATGCGGCCGTCGAGGCCGGCGTCCATCGGCCGCCCGGCGATCCAGTCCTCCACCGGCGCCGAATCCACCCTGTCCTCACCGAGTTCGGAGTCGACGATGACGACGGCGACGGCCGCGTGCCGCTTGGTCGGGTCGGCGACGGTGCGACGCTCGTGGCCCGCGAGGTGCACCCGAATCCGTTCGCGTAGCGCCTCGTCGTAGCTGATGGTCACCGATCCATCCTGACCGATATCCCGGACGGCGGCGGGTGCGGGGCCGCAGAATGGTTGCGACGGGAGGGGTGACATGCGTCATTCACTGGTGCTGGGGTTGGCCGCCGTGGCGGTGTTGGCGGTTGCGCCCGCCCACGCCGACCCGAATCCGCAATGAGCATGTCCGGCGCCACCGACGATGTGTGGGAAGTACTGTCGACCGCTCGCTCCATCCGCCGCTTCACCGATGAGCCGGTCGACGCCGCCGTCCTCGACCGGTGCCTGGAGGCCGCCACCTGGGCGCCCAACGGCGCCAACGCGCAACTGTGGCGCTTCGTCGTGCTCGACGCCCCCGAGCAGCGGGCGGCGGTGGCGAAGGCCGCTCAACTCGCCCTTGCCTCAATAGAATCCATCTACGGAATGACCCGGCCCGACGACGCCGACGACAGCCGGGCCGCGCGGAACAACCGGGCCACCTACGAATTGCATGACCGTGCAGGTGAACTCACCTCGGTGTTGTTCACCGCGTTCAAGAACGAGTTCGCCCCCGACTTCCTGCAGGCCGGATCGATCTATCCGGCGATGGAGAACTTCTATCTGGCCGCGCGTGCGCAGGGACTGGGGGCGTGCTTCACCAGCTGGGCGTCCTACGCCGGCGAGCCCGTCCTGCGCGAGTCGGTCGGCATCCCGGACGGATGGTTCCTCGCCGGACACATCGTGGTCGGATGGCCACGGGGGCATCATGGCCCCGTCCGGCGCAGGCCGATCGCCGATGTGGTGTTCCACAACACCTGGGATACCGAGCACGCCGACATCGTCTACGGCAAGGGCACCCGGCCCACCCGGGGTTGACTTCCCCGATCAGCTTGTCCAGGTGGTGATTTCGTTCACCGGCCTGCGCTCGGTCGGCGGCAGCGCGGTGTCATCGGCGGGCGGTAACCCGACCCGGATCAACGCCTGCGGATGGGCGGCACCGTCGAACACCTCACAGGCCAGCATCAGGCGAGTCCGGCTGTCGTTCAAGGGCTCGGTGAGGGGGCAGCTGGCCAGGCCCAGCGCGGTGGCCGTCAACATGATGTGGCTGAGCGCCTCACCGGCGCGCAGGCGCATGGCGTCGTCGTCCTCGCGGGTGCCGAACGCCAGCAGCACCGCATCGTCGGCCGGCTCCCCCACTCCCTCGGTGAAGCGAAGCGCGACGCTGCCGTCATCGCCTCGCACCCAACGGGATCGGGGAACGACGGCCAGCTCCACCCGCATCCGCGCGGCGCGGATGTACAACAACTCCAGCGTGGCGGGCGGGATGGGGCGTGCCGGGTAACGCCGACGGTCGGCCCGGCGCCGGGGGATGGCGGCGGCCAGTTCGGCATGCGTGGGCCGGGCCGGCTGCTCGACGACCTCGAGGATCGCCAGGTGGTTGTCGTCCGCGGCGTCGGGGAACCGCCTGATGCGCGGGTACCAGCCCGCTGCACCGAGCGCCACGGCGCAGTGGTCCAGCACAGCTCCGCAACCGAGCAGCACGTTACGCCGGTCCGTCGGAGACTCAGCGACCTGACGATGCCGATCGGCGTAGAGGTGCACCGCGGCACCGTCGACCCGCCAGCGCCACGGCTGCAGGTTTCCCGCCGACGGTGCGCGGGCGGCGACATCGAGCGCACCCTCCAGCGTCGTCCGATCGGGAAATGCGGTCACCAGCCGTCTCACCTCCCCTTCTTCGTGCGCAGCGACTTCCGACTGTGCAAGGGGCAAACTAAAAGGCCCGCGGCACGGGCCCGCGACTTCCCTGCCGGCGCACGGCGACGGAAGACACCCTCCTACCGGCGTGCGCCAACGACAGCCACCGTCCTGACCTGCGGCTTTGACCTGCCCGAGGAGAGTTTAGACGAGTCGTCGGTCTATTGACCTACGAGTAAGTTTCTCAGGTAACATTCAGTTAACAATCAGTTGATCAAAAAGGGGGCTTAGGTGCAGTGCAGCAAGGTCGAGGCTGAGGGAGGGCCTCGACCGCTCGAGCTGACTGGCGTCACAGCAGAGCCAAACCCATAGAAACACCTGGTTCTGATGCGCGCCGGAACACTCAGCGCGCGAGCAACGGAAGTCCCGTGATCGCGCGGGACATCTCCGTGCGCAATCCGTCCCGGAACGGCGGCGGGCGGCACCGCTGTGTGCCCAACCATGGGCTGCGGGTGATTCAGCAAGGCGGCCGCGTCTTTCTTGTTGAAGCTCCGCCGACAGGCGCGGCCCGCTACGTCGGGCGAGTTGGAGCATTGGCGGTCGCTCTTGGTGTCGGGGCGGCGGTGGCTTCCATGCCCGTCGCGTTCGCGGACCCGACGGGTTCGGATGGCTCGACCGGAACGGCCTCGTCCAACCCGTCTTCGGATTCGGGCCAGCCCTCGTCGCGGGATACGTCCCAGCCGGACAGGCACCCGAGGCCCGGTGACGGACCGGGTGACGGTGGCTCACCGGCTACCGGACCTGCGACCAACAGGCCCGGTTCCCCAAACCGCACCCAACTCGGGGATGGGCGCAACGGTAGTGCGGCGGCCACTGATGACAACTCCGCATCGACGGCCGGACGGCGGCGCCACCCGGGGGGCCTCGACCCGCCCACGGGTAGCCAAGCGCCGCAGACAGACTCGACCACCTCGGCACCGGACAGTGGCTCATCGTCGACAGCGTCGACGGATTCGACCACTCGGCGTCGCAGCGACGGGCCGAGGCCGGGTGCGCGCCACCCTGGCGCCGAGCCGCGGACTGACGTTCACCCAAGCACCTCAAATCCCGACTCAAGCAACGAGTCGTCGGCGACGGGATCTGTCAACGGTTCACCAGGCGGGCCGGACGCCGTCCCCGCCGAAGGTGCCACCTCCACCGAATCGGACACAGCCGCCGCCAACGGTGACGCCACCAATGCGTCGCCCGCCACTTCAACGCCGGGCCGGCTTAACGGCAGTGACCCGGCCCCC
The DNA here is from genome assembly GCA_964535335.1 of uncultured Mycobacterium sp. Taxonomy (GTDB): domain Bacteria; phylum Actinomycetota; class Actinomycetes; order Mycobacteriales; family Mycobacteriaceae; genus Mycobacterium. The sequence goes on along the minus strand of CAZHUU010000081.1, from coordinate 10,358 downwards.
TCCGGGAGTGTCGCCGCCCCAACCGCGAGGCGACATCACCCCCGGAGCGTCGGCGATCGGTCGTCTCCCAGGGGCTCCCGGCTGCCACGCCCGCCATGACCGATTCCGGCGGCAGTTCCGCGGCCCTGTCGGAGTCCCCGGCGAGTGCCGATGCGATGAAGGCGGCAGCCAGCGAACCGATTTCAGAATCGCACGATCCCGGGCAGTCTCTGCAGGCACCCGTGGTTGCGGTAAAGGTGCCGGAATCGACTCCGGAGATGAAGGCTGCCCCGCCCACCGATGCCATCAGCGGACAGAGCCCAGACCTGTTGTCGTCGTTGACATCCCGCAGCAGCGGCGACGCTCCCTTGACGGAGCCATTGATGTGGGGTGCGGTTGCGCTGGCCCGGCGCGAGTTCGGTGGGACTCCGAGCATTACGACGCCCGAATCGGTCGTCGCCAGCGGCGCGCCGCCTGACCAGACGCTGAATCCGTTGGCGCAGTTGAGCATCGCGGAGTTCTCAGCGCCAATCGACTCGACGACGATGTCCGATCCCCCCGCCGCCCCGATGATGGCGTTGCGCACTGCGGCGCTCTTCGCGCCGGTCGCCCCATCCGTGGTGCCAGACCCGATCACGGCTTTCATCCAGGGCATCAACACCTTCATCAACGAATTCATCCGGTTCTTCATCGGCAACGGCACCGTAGACCATCCCGACGCGGGCATCTTGTTGGGCAACGGGTTCAGCTACGACGCCTCGACCTGCACCATCGGGCCCTGCAATGGGGGTCGCGGCGGTCTATTCGGCAACGGCGGCAACGGGTTCGCGGGCGGCAACGGTGGAGCAGCGGGTTGGTTCGGTAACGGCGGCGACGGCGGTGCCGGCGTCAACGGCTCCCGCGGGGGCAATGGCGGTGCCGGCGGTCTCTTCTTCGGGAACGGCGGCCGCGGCGGTGCGGGTGGTGCGGCGACCGGCGACGGGGGTGCCGGCGGCGACGGCGGCCGAACGGGCCTGTTCTCGTTGTTGGGTGCCGGCGGTGCGGGCGGAGCCGGTGGGAATAGCGCCAATGGCGTCGGTGGTCACGGCGGCCGAGGCGGATCTTCCTCATTGTTGGCACCCATCGGAATTGGTGGTGCCGGTGGCGCAGGCGGCGACGGGCTGCTCGGTGGCGGCGACGGCGGTGCGGGTGGCCGGGGCGGGCTGCTCTTGGGCAACGGCGGGGACGGCGGCCGCGGCGGATCCTCCACGCAGAGCGGCGGCGGCGGCGACGGCGGGGGCGGCGGCGGCACCGGCCTGTTGTCGTTGTTGGGCAACGGCGGCAACGGCGGCGACGGCGGCGACGGCCTGGCCGGAACCGATGGCGCCGACGGCAGCAATCCCGGCGAGTCCGGTACCGCGGGCGGCTCCGGCGGTGCCGGCGGCAACGGCGGTGCTGCCACTGACACCGGTCCCGGCGTCGTCGTCGTGGGCGGCGGCGGCGGAGACGGCGGCAACGCGGCCGGTGGCACCGGCGGTGATGGCGGCACTGGAGGCGCGGCGACCGCCACCGGCACCGCCTCGATCGCTCGCGGTGGCTCCGGCGGGACCGGCGGTATCGGAACGCTCGGCGGAAACGGGGGCGACGGCGGGGCAGCAAGCGCCACCGGCTCCGGAGCCGCCACCGCCCTCGGCGGCCTGGGCGGCAACGGCGGCGACGGAACCGGTGCCGCCAACGCGGGCGACGGCGGCGACGGCGGTGCTGCTGACGTCGACGGGGACACCTTCGGAGTCGCCACCGGCGGCGATGGCGGCGACGGCGGAAACGGGGGGCTCGGCGGCGTCGGTGGCATTGGCGGCATCGCCACGGCGAAGGGCGGCGGCACCCCCCACAACGGATCTGATGGGATACCACAACCGTGACGCGATTCGAATGGGCCCCGCGGGGCATGGCTCAACGGGTCGACAACCTGATCCGGTCGGACGGTGCGATCACGTTCCCCGCGGTTCCGGCGCTCGTCGAGCACTACGTCGAAAAGTGTGCCGCCGTCTTCGCCGGATTGGGTCGCCGATTCAACGACGAGGAGTTGGGCCATCTCCGGGGCGTGCTGACCAAGACCCTGGCGGAGGCCTACGCCTTCTCCCAACGGTCCACCATCACGGTGACGTACCGGTCCCAACCGGCCGGTCCGCTGAACTACTCCGTCACCGTGAATGCCGTCACCATGGAGCAGGTCTACGAGGGGTGGATCGTCAGCCGCGAAGGCTCCTTGTTCGGCTCCCATCCAGACGCCCGGGTGTTGAACCTCGCCGAGGCCGCCGGCGACCCGGCGAGTTACCAAGTGCTCGACATCGGTGCGGGCACCGGTCGCAACGCCCTCGCGTTGGCCCGGCTGGGTCACCCGGTCGACGCCGCAGAGCCGACAGCACACTTCGCCTCGATCATTCGTACTGAGGCACAACGGGATGCGTTGAACGTCCGGGTCATCGAGCGCGATGTTTTCGGGGCCGAGGCCTTTCTGCGTTCGGACTACTCGATGATCCTGCTGTCCGGCGTGGTCTCGGACTTCAGAAGGACCGAACAATTGCGCGAGGTGTTCGAACTCGCCGCCCGATGCCTGAGTGCGACGGGATCGCTCGTGTTCAACATCTTCATCGCACACGACGACTACTCACCCGATGAGGCCGCGCGGCAGTTCGCGCAGCAGTCCTACTCGAGTTTCTTCACCCGCGCCGAGATCGCCGAAGCCGCAGCTGGTCTCCCCGTCGAGCTGGTGGCAGATGACAGCGTCTACGAATACGAATGTGCCCATCTACCCGACGGGGTCTGGCCACCCACAGGCTGGTACGTCAACTGGGTCACCGGCCGGGACGTCTTCGGGGCCGACATGCCTACCTCGCCGATCGAACTGCGATGGTTGATCTATCGCAGAACAGAATGAATCAATCACGCCCGGCGTCACCGCACGCCCCTAGAGTTGTCGAGACAGCTGCCGACCGACGGGAGAAATCATGCGCGTCCTCGCGTTCGCGGCATCATTGAGCGCAGTGGAGGAACCTGCCGGCGGAGTCACCGCACAGGGCTTCCCGATGACGAGTTGCTACGTAGACGACTTCCCGGCGCAGATCACCGTCTCACTCGTGGTCGCGGTCTGCGCCGCCGGCGGCGCGGATTACGAACCGGTCCGGCACATCATTGCCACGGGACCGGACGGTGAACGCGTCGGGGCGCTGAAGTTCAGCTGGCATTGGCCCGACAATCCGCCGGCACCCGTCAAGTACCGGGTCTTCGCGCATTACCTCCCCATGCGCGTGACATCCGCGGGCATGTACACGATCGGGTTGTACGAAAGCCCGCACGCCGGAGACAGCGACCACATCTATCCACTGCCCGTGTTCAAGACGAACCCACTTATTCAGCAATGAGAAACGGCCCCCGAGGGCTGATCTGGTCGGCGACCCATGAGTGATGACGTCTGGGAACCCTGGCTCTCCGAACTCGAGGCGGCGTCCGACGCCGGAGACGACGAACGACTGGCGGCTGCGCTGCAGAATCTCTGGCGGTTCCCCCTCCACGAAGAGCGCGCCCGCCGACACGAGTGCTGGGATCGGTTGTTCGCCGTTCTGGTGCGCGGTCTCGGCGGCGAGGATGCAGCGGTCCGCGACCTTTCCGACCATTACGCGCGCATCGTCATGGGCGCCGAGTACGGACCGCCCTATGACGACGCCACCGAGGACCACCGCATGACGTCCGTAAGACGCCGCACCGCCCAGCTCTTGCCGGCGCTCACCGCGCTGGTTCACAGCGGGACGACGTCGTTGCTGCGCGCGATCGACGACCAGGTTCACGTCGAGGGCCTGGCGGACTGCGGACCCCAGGCGATCGTCGAGGAGTGGATCTCGGCGCTCGCAGGCGGTTCCCCGCTGGAACTCGCGGCGCGGATCGCCTATCTCGACGGGCGGGCTGCATGGCAGCGGCCAGGAGAGTCGCTCATCGGCTTCCTCGACCACGACGACGACATGGTGCGCGCCTACGCCGCCCGTGCGCTCGGCAATCGCTACTGCGACTCGGAAACGGTACTGTCGCCGCCACTTCCACAGTTCGTGGCGCTCCTGACCGCCAAGGAGATCGAGCGTCCGGGCATCGCCGGGCCGTTCTTCTCGAACTGGTACGGCTTCGGCATGGAGGACTTCGTCGAACGCGCCGGGGTGCAGGTGGAGGATTGGTTCTGCACCATCCTCGCCGAACGTCGGCATCCTGAGCCGGAGACGCTGCCGTGCAGCAACGGCATCGACTTCTTCGCTCACGAGGTGTTCGGTGGTCGCGCCGGCTACGTGCGCCGACTCCTCGAGATGGGGCATCGCGAACTCGCCCTGGAGGCGGCGACGGAGATCGACCACTACGTCGAGGACATGGAACCGATCCTTGTCGAACTCGCTGACAGCGCGGACCCCGAGATCTGCAGGCGCGCCTCGTGGCACCTCGCCTATCACTATCGCCGTCTTCATCCGGCGGGTGAGGCGCGGGGTTTCGTGGTCAGGCGAGCCCTTCCGGGTGACGCGGAGTTGTTCATCAACGTGGTCCGTCCGCCGGCGGGTCCGCACTACGCGTACTCGGCGATGATCGTCCCGCCGATCGGCGAGACATTCGACGAGGCAGCGGCGGCAACGATGCTCGAGATCGTCGTGCCGCAATCAATGCGCGGTGACCTCCTCCCCTACGGGCTGCCGGGCGACGGCGGTAGGCCCGGGCTGTACAAGGACGGTCAGGGCGTCAGCGCTCGATACGCGTGCGGTGCGCTGCTTCAATATCGGGGCGACGTCGACACCCAGCGCTGGACTTCGATCCGCGTCATCTGGCACGGAACCGCGGGAGCCTGGCGCCCCGAAGATCGCGTCTGAACACACCCCTGCAGATGGTCAAGGCTGAACACCTGCGCCACCCCCGGACATCAAGCTCAGGTGCGCAATGGGCACCCTGACATCCTCCCACTGACGGCCGTCGCGGCCCGATGAGGAAGCCTTCCTTCCCGGGGTTGCCAGCCCCGAAACAGCGGGGCGGTCTTTTCGCCGCTTACCGTGCCTATCAGGACCTAAAATGCCAAGGTGTCCCCACCGCCCTCCTCCGGGGATGATGGCTCTGCGCTCGCGGGGGATCATCCGGCCCTCGGTGTGTTGTGGGCGGCCACCGACGCGCTCCTCGACCCGTGCGTGCTCCTGGAAGCGATGCGAGACCGCTCCGGCGAGATCGTCGATTTCTGCTACCGCCACGTCAACCAGGCGACGTGTGATTACTTCGGCGTATCTCGTGCCTACCTGATCGGTAGCGGGATGCTGGACACCACGCCGGGCATCAAAGAAACGCTGCTCGCCGACTTCATCCGCTGTTTGGAGACCGGTGAGCCGTTGATACTCAACGATTTCACCTACGCCAACGAGATTCTTCAGGACACCCGCCGCTACGATCTTCGAACCACCCGGGCCACAGCCGATTACATCGTCCTGACCTGGCGCGACGTCACCGAGCGATTCGAAGCCCAACAACGCCTCGCATCGTCGGAAGCGCGTTACCGCCAGACCATCAAGAGCGCCGCTGTCGGTATGGGCCTGGCCAGTCCCGATGGCCGCTTCACGGAGGTCAACGACGCGCTGTGCGATTTCTTCGGCTACGACCCGAAGACCCTCGTAGAAATGACGTGGCAGGAACTGACCCCGCCCGAGGATCTCCACACCGACGTGGAGAAAGTCGAAGAATTCCTCTCCGGGCACACGGACGCGTACCGAACGACCAAGCAGTACCTTCACGCTGACGGGCGTCGCATCTGGGGTGAACTGTCGTTGGGCTGCCTGCGCAATCTCGATGGCAAGGTCGAACACTTCATCGCCCAGATCACCGACGTCACCCCGATCGAGCGCGAATTGCGGGAACGCCTGGAGTTCGGCGAGCTCTTGTCGGACGCGATCGCCGACGGACGCCTCGTCGCTTATGCCCAGCCGATTGTCGATGTCCACACGGGTCAGCTGGTCGAGGAGGAATTACTGGTCCGGATGGTCGGACTCGACGGGCAGGTGATGGTGCCCGATGACTTCCTTCCGAAGGCCCGAAGGTTCGGCCTGATGCCGACGATCGACCGGTTCATGGTGGCCCGGGGTATCGAGTTGGCCCAAGCGGGCCGTCGCGTGGCGGTGAACCTGTCGGCGCACTCGATCAATGACGGGACAACGACCTCGGCAATCATCGAGCAGCTTCGGGCAGCCGGCGATGCCGCCGCCCGGGTGTCATTCGAGATCACCGAGCACACGGCTCTGGCTTCGACCGATCTCGCCGAGCGGTTCTCTGAGGACATGCGGAGCTTGGGATGCCGCCTGGCCCTGGACGACTTCGGCACCGGGTTCGGCTCGTTCACGGAACTTCGCGGAATGACGCTGCACAAGCTGAAGATCGACCTGAGCTTCGTCACCGACCTGCTGCGAAGCCCTCAGAACGAAGCGGTGGTCCGGGCGATCGTCGGCACCGCCGGAGAGTTCGGGTTGCTCACCACCGCCGAGGGGATCGAAGACACCGAAACCCGAAACCGAATCGTCGAACTCGGGGTGGACCAACTACAGGGATACCTCATTGGGCGACCCGCACCAGCGACGACAGCCGACGGGTCGAGGCAGTAAGGCACGTGGGCTGGGGAACAGGTACGAGGGAGCGAACCCAAGCTGGCTTTACGACGGGCCGCGACTGTCGATGTAGAGGGGAAAGACAAACTCCCACAAGAGTAAGCAAGCAAGAAACCACGCCACCGGCGTTCTGAGTTGGATCGAACCCACCGACGAGACAATCGGACGGCCGCGCCCGGCAGATTCTTGGGCATCTGTGTAGACCCATACGGCAGTGGCGACCGCAATACCCAGCAACACGAAGACAGCTACCAGCACGCCGCCCGTGGCACTTCCCGCAGGAACTGGAAACAGCATTCGGAACCTCTCGTGCAACCGTTGCCTGCATTAGAAATCGCGCTCCAGCACGGCCAACAGGGCCTTTGTACCTCAGAAGGGCGCCTAACGGCCCTCGTTCACTGTAATTGCGGAGGGGCATGGCGAATCGGTTTATGCCCCAGCCTGTTTCGTCGAAGAGCTCAACATGTACGACCATCCGCCGGTGCCACGACCACCGCAACCGCGGGGTGTCTCGAAAGTCCTTCTCGGACAGCGCCGATCACCGGTGACCCCGCCTGTACGGCTACCGCGGTGTCCGGTCCGGTGGGATCAGGGGTTCCGTTCGCGGGTGCGTTGGTAGTGGCGGGCTGCTCGGACACGGTTGCCACAGCCTTCTGAGCACCATTCGCGGCGGGGGTGTGTCTTGACGAAGTACAGCACGCAGCCCGGGGCGTTGCAGGCCCGCAGCCTGACTGCGGTGGGTCCGGTCAGCAGTTCAACCGCATCTTGCCCGAGCTGGGCGAGGGCGCTTCGGCTGGGTGACGTGCGTGGTGGGTGGATGACGTGCAACCGTCCGTCGCGGAGAGCGAGTTGGGTGTGCGGACTGTCAGCGATCACCGCATTGACGGCGGTGATGGCCTCGTCGACATCGCTGACGGGTGACTGGGCACTCGGCCGCTCGTCGTTGGTGGTGTAGGCGGCGAGGCGGCGCAGGCTGTCTCGCAGCAGGAGGGCATCTGCCAGGTCGTGTTCGCTGGTGTCACCGAGGTCAGAGTCGTCGTGATCGGTCACGGCAGTCAGCCATTCATGCAAGACGGCGGGGCTGGTCAACTCGTCGTGCACGCCCCGGGTATCGGCCCAGATCGTGTTCATCAGGCGCACCGGTGCCGGCTCGTCGGGCAGGAGCCACGCCGCGGTTGATGTCGCCACACCGAAATATTATCACGGATAGACGGTGTTGCATCCGTTAGAACGTCGTGCTACAACTTCTACGGAAATATTGAGTTTGATCCGTGAGAACGGGTCGATGAGAGAAAAGGCATCACCGTGACCAATTTCGCCCCCGTCGAACCCCAAGCCGCCACCGGAAAGGCTGCCGACCTGCTCGCCCAGGTCCAGAAAGCAATGGGACGGACCCCCACCATGACCAAGGTGATGGCCAACAGCCCAGCCCTGCTGCAGGGGTATCTGGCCCTATCCGGGGCCGTCGCCGGCGGTACCCTCACACCTGCCGTGCGCGAACGCCTCGCGATCGCCACCGCCCAGCTCAACGGCTGTGAATACTGCCTGTCGGCCCACACCTACGTAGGGGCCAACATCGCCAAGGTTGATACCGTCGAACTCGACCGCGCCCGGCGGGCCGAGTCCAGCGATGAGCATGTGGCTGCACTGCTCACGTTGTCCAACACCATCGCCAACAACGCCGGCGATGTCGATGAGGTCGAGGTCAAGACGGCCCGTGCCGCGGGGGTTACCGACGAAGAGATCGGCGAGGTCGTGGCCAATCTGGCGCTGAACATCCTGACCAACTACTTCAACGTCCTGGCCCGCGTCGACAACGACTGGCCGGTCGTGTCCCTGTGAACCCTGAGAGAATCACGACCATGACCGGTCAGCGCCGGCCCGCCGCTGTGGGTTTCCACAGTGGCGAGCTGGCCGTCCAACAACACGCCGGGGTGCAAGCCCAGGCCGCCCGGCTGGCCCGGATGGTCGGCCGCGCTGAGCTACGCGCCGGCACCGCGGCCTTCCTGGCCGATGCCACCTTCGCCGCTCTCACCGCCCGCGACGGGGCCGGGCGACTGTGGACCTCACCCCTGCTGGCACGAGCCGGATTCCTGCATGCGGATGGAGCGAGCGCCCTGCGAATCGGTGCATCACTATCGAGCGCAGACCCCCTGCATTCGTTGCCCACCGGGCAGCCGGCCGGCCTGGTCGTCATCGATTTCGCCACCCGGCGACGGGTGCGGATCAACGGTTTCCTCACCGCATCCGACGATTCCGGGATGAGCCTGGAGGTCGACCAGGCGTACGGCAACTGCCCCCAATACATCCAGCAGCGCGACATCATCATCAGCGAGAACCCGCGTCCCCCGGCCCGTGCAGTGGTGTACAGCGGAGACCGGTTGCGGGAAAGCGACATTCATCTGATCGAATCGGCCGATACCTTCTTTCTCGGAACCACCCACCCCGAGTCGGGCAATGATGCCTCACACCGCGGCGGACCCGCCGGCTTCGTCCGCGCCACCGCCGGGGGGCTTTGGTGGCCGGACTACCCGGGCAACAACATGTTCAACAGCTTCGGCAACCTCGCCGTCGATCCCACCGCCGCACTGCTGTTCGTCGACTTCCCCGCTGGAAATGCGCTGCAAATCTCCGGCACAGCCACCATCGACTGGGATGTGCCGATCGAGGGCGAGGACGGCCAAACCGGACGCCGCGTCCGATTCACACCCCAACAGGTCGTCGCCACGCACATCCCCGACCACCAATAGCACAGGGAGAGATCGTGTCTGACCAACGCCCGCCACTGCCGCCATTCGACCTCGACAGCGCGATCCAGAAGGTCCAAGCCGCCGAGGACGCCTGGAACACCCGTGACCCCCACCACGTCAGCCTCGCCTACACCCCCGACTCGGCCTGGCGTAACCGTGACCAATTCCTCACCGGACGCCCTGCGATCATCGAATTCCTGACCGCCAAGTGGGAACGCGAACTCGACTACGTACTGCGAAAGAGCCTCTGGGGCTTCCGCGGCGACCGGATGGCGGTGCGGTTCCAGTACGAATGGCACGATGCCGCCGGCCAGTGGTACCGCAGCTACGGCAACGAACTGTGGGAATTCGACGACAACGGCCTGATGCGTCGCCGGGAAGCCAGCATCAACGACCTCACCATCACCGAGGCCGACCGCCGCTACTTCGGCCCCCGCCCTGACAACGAGCGGGGGCCGGGATATGACATCCCTCTGCAGTAGCGGAGCGCGCCAACGGGAATCGAAGCCGTCTCCGAACGGAAGAAATCCGGGCATCTCACATCATCGTCTCGATGCGGCGTGAGCCTTTCCGGCCAACAGGAATGGGCCTCTGCCACTGGCCTATGGGCCGTCCAGACTGAAGACCTGCACGGGCGCCGACTTCCCTTTGAGGGCGTGTGATCCCCGGTCGATGAGTCCGGCCGGCCGGGAGGCCAGGGCGTCGACGCACTGCTGGGTGAGCAGGATCGTGTCGCCGGTGGTCTTGGTGAGTTGTTCGACGCGGGCGGCCACGTTGACCGCATCCCCGATGAGGGTGAACTCCAGCTTGCCGCCGCCGCCAATGGTGCCGGCGATCACCACCCCGGTGTTGATGCCGATCCCGATGCGTAGCTCCTGGCCGAATCGCTCGGTGACCAGGCGGTCGATCACCTGGGCGATGCGTAAAGCAGCATCGGCGTGATCGGGCAGGTCGTTGGGTGCGCCGAACACCGCCAGGGCGC
>CAZHUU010000080.1:0-21741 GCA_964535335.1 uncultured Mycobacterium sp. | reverse complement strand
ACAACGGCAACCCGCTGTGTATGGCTGCGGCCGCCGCGGTCGACGAGGTCGCCACCGAGCAGGCGTTGGCCGCGGCCGAACAGGTCAACGACAACGCCATGGAGGCCATGGACGCCATCATCCGGGAGTACGAACTGCCGGCCCACACCGTCGGCTTCGGCGTGAAGGGCGCGGTCACCTGGTCACCGACCCCGATCCGCAACTACCGCGACTACAAGCTGAGCACCGACTTCGAGGTCGCGGAACTGGGTTGGCTGTGGGGCATCAACCGTGGCGTGCTGACGCCGCCCGGTATGGACGATCAGTGGCTGGTGTCGCTGGCACACACCGATGCGGACATGGGCAAGTGGGTGGAGGCGTTCGGCGAGCTGGCCAAGGAGCTACGCGCCTGACTCCGGTGGCTCACTGCATCAGGGATGCAGGTTCCACTGGCCGCAGTCCGGGGCGAGCACGTCGCTGACGTCGACTTCGATCCCGCCGACCACCGGGCCGGGAGTCGACGCGGTACTCACCACACGCTGGTAGAGAACCGCGGCGGGGTGCACCTGGCCGTTCGACCAAGACCGGGTCTGCCAGGCCCACCGGCGGCCTTGCGTACTTGAACTGCCGATGACGCCGTGGCCGATGGCCCACTGGCACGCCTTGATGCCCCCGTAGACGCCGGTGCGCTGAACCCCGAGCACCGAGTTGATGCCGCGGAACCAGGGCAGCGCGAGGTTGTCCCAAGTCTGGCGGTCGATGTCGTCGTCGATGGTGAAGAAGACCGGTGCGCTCTGTCCGCCGCCGGCCGCGGTGTGCAGTTGCCAGGCGGTGCGCGCGTCGGCGACGCCGCCGGCGAACCCGCGGGTGAAGTCCGACGGTGCCGTCCCGCCCGGCTTTCCGTACTGGTAGTTGCTGACGATCACCAGGCCCTGGGCTGTCAACGACTTGGCGTAGGGCAGGGTGATCGGCTTGGCGCCGAAGGAGGAACCGGGGCGCGAGAGCGAAACGTAGTTGATCACCCCGGCGTAGCCGGCCCCCCGGATGTGCTCGGCCGGTATCTGGCGCATGGCGAAGTCGATCAGCTGGGAACCGGCCGCTGCGGCCGGCGGGCTGCCGGCGCTCGCGGCCGCCACGCCCAACCCGGCCGCTGCGGACGCAGCGGCGGCGTAGCGCAGCGCGTCACGGCGGGAGACCGGCCGTGCACCCCGCAAGCTGGTGTTTTCCGACGATTCTTGCACCTGCGCGATGTTAACAATGTGACTGGAGTTATTGGTGTAACGCTCGCCGGTTGTGTCCGGTTCGGTACCCGACCGCGACCCGTTCGATGACGGAGAGAGTGGTCACGCGTCCGATCAGCAGAAGCTGGACCGGACGATCACGGCTTGTTCAGCGCGGTCGGGAATCCAGCTTGGCCCGGACCAGGGAGGCAAGCCCGCGGCCCGCGCGGCGCAGTGGCGCTGCGGAACGCTCGGCCATCGACATGACCACCGCGCCCTCGACCGTAGCGACGACCGTGGTCGCCAACTCCTTGGCGGCCTCACCTTCGACACCCGAATCGGCCACCAGTCGCGTGACCACGTCCACCCATCGCCCGAATGCCGCACCGGCCGCATCCGCGGCCTCGGGGGCCTCCTGCCGACCGAGAGCCGCCGCGACGATCGGACAACCCGCCGAAAAGCCGCTGGCCTCCAGGGCGTCGGCCCAGCGATCGGCGAAATTCTGCACCAATTGCGCCGGATCCGACTCGGACGCCATCGCCTCGACCGCCGAAATCGTCAGGCCGGAGGCATTCTCGGTCGCTGCGGCGACCAGTTCCGGCTTGCCGGCAGGGAAATTGAGGTAGAGCGTTCGCCGCGCCAGGCCGCTGTCCTCGAGGATGCCCGACACGCTGGTCCCGGCCACACCGAACCGGCGCAGCTGATCCACGGTGGCAGCGATCAATCGGTCTCGTGCGGACATCCGCCCACCCTACCACTTGCGGTATACCGATCGGTCTACTATCGTCGGAAATTGAGTAGACCAATCGGTCTACTGAACTCGAGGAGGGTTCCGATGGTCATCGCCCGCACAGATCTCTACGTCCCCGACATCGGTGCACGCTCGCCGGGGTGGAGACGCATTGCCGTCGTTCGGCCCAAGTCGGCACCCCGGTCCGGCGTGTGGCGAAGGGGCGTGGGCAGCCGCACCGTCGCCGTCCTCACCAGCGTCTTCTCCGGGTGGGCCCAGCCTGACCGGGCGGTTCACCGGCACCACCCGGTGCGTCGGCCGGACTTCGTCGAAGGTGCCGCGTTGAGCCGCGAGATGTTCCGGCTCTGAGCGCGCCATGGTTGGCCCCCCGAGGGCGCTGGTAACGCGCGTCAATTAATCGACGATAATGGCAGCATGTCTAAGAGAACTGCAGCGATCCTGGTGAGCCTGGCCGCCCTGTCGGCGGTCCCCGCAGCGATCGCCCCGGTAGCCCAGGCCGACGTGTGCGGCGATGTCGGCGGGCGGCACGTGTCCGTCGGCGGCTGCACGAACATCGCCGGAGACGCCGTGGACGCGGCGGTCGCCGGTGCCGCCGTGGTCGGCGTCGACGACTGGGCCCGCTACGGCTTCCCCCAGAGCTACGCCTACTCGGTGGTTCCCGCGTTCCCCGGAGAGGCGCCCTGCATCTCTCCGACCGGCCTGGAGTACTACACCCCGGGCGCCGAGCCCTGCTACGTGCCCTAGTTGATCGCCCCGTTGATGAGGGGCTTGTCAATGGCGCCCGACTCGAGACCCCAGTTGCTGACGATCGTCGTGTAGTCACCGCTGGCGATCAGATGCTCGAGCGCCTTCTGTAGCGACTGCGCCAGCGGTGACCCCTTCTTCACCGGCCAGCCGTAGGGTGCGGAGTCGAAGACGGGGCCGGCGGCCGCGAGCTTGCCCTTGCTCTGCTTGATGGCCCACGCGGTCACCGGCGAGTCCGCCGACATGGCGTCGGCCTGGCCGAGCGCCACGGCGTTGGTGACGGCGTCCTGACCGTCGAACGTGATGATCTGGATCTCCGGCTTGCCGGCGTTGACGCACGCCTTGCTCTTGGCGGGCAGTTCGTCGGTCACCTGCGTGCTGGCGGCCATCGCCGCCACCTTCTTGCCGCACGCGTTGTTCGGGTCGATGCCGGCACCGGTCCGTTGTGCCCACTGGCTTCCGGCCGAGAAGTAGGTGACGAAGTCGACCTGCTGCTCGCGCTCCCTGGTGTCGGTGAACGACGACATGCCGATGTTGAAGGTGCCGCCCTCGATGGAGGGGATGATCTTGGCGAAGTCGGACTCGCGGTAGTCCGGGGTCAGGCCGAGAACGCCGGCGACGGCGTTGACCAGATCGACGTCGAAGCCGACGATCTTGCCCTGCGGGTCCTTGAACTCGTTCGGGGTGTAGGGAATGGTCACCCCCACGACGAGCTTGCCGGACTTACGGATGTCCTCGGGCACCGTGGCGGCGATCTCGTCGACCTTCTGCGGCGTGACCGCGACGGTCGAGTTGGTGGGTCCCGCGGAGGTGGTCGATCCCGACTCGGCGTTCTTCCCGCAGCCCGACAGGGTCAGGGCTGACATCACGCCGACAGCTATCGCGACCGCCGCCGCGCCCCGCCACCGGCGCTGCCCGTTGTCTCGTCCTGTGAACACGCCGACCCTCTCGTCGCCTGATCGTCCGCGTTGCTTGCGGGCGCCAGGAAAAACTACATCCCCCTCCATCGGGAGCAATGCCATCCGGATCAGGATGACGGAAACTAGGCGACCATCGCCGCCATCGCGGCGATGTCGTCGGGGTGCACCCGGCAGCACCCGCCGACGATCCGCGCTCCGGCGCCCACCCATTCGGCCGCGAGGCCGGTATCGAGACCGGGCGTGCCCACCCAGACCCGGTTCGCGCCGTCCCACACCTCCCCGCTGTTGGGGTACACGATCACCGGTTTACCGGTGACCCGACGCGCGGTGAGCACGGCGCCCAGAACGTCGGCGGGCGCGCAGCAGTTGACGCCGACCGCGACGATCTGGGGCACGTCGCCGGCGATGGCGAACGCCTCGTCGAGGGGTTGGCCGGCTCTGGTCCGGTCCCCGGCGATGGTGTAGCTCAACCAGGCCGGAAGCCCCTGTTCGCCGATCAATCCGACCAGCGCCTCGGCCTCGTCGCTGTCCGGGATCGTCTCCAGCGCAAGGACGTCGGGGCCCGCTGCGGTCAGCACCTCCAGGCGCGGCCGGTGCCACGCCGTCAGCTCTGCGACGCTGAGTCCGTAGCGGCCCACGTACTCCTCACCGTGGGCCAGCATCGCCCCGTACGGTCCGACTGAGGCCGCCACCCACGCCGGCGCGGTCGCTGCTGTGTCCCGGGCGGACCTGGCCAGCTCGACGCTGCGGCGCATCAGCCGTTCGGCGTCGGCGCGGTCGATTCCCTGCCGGGCAAAGCCCTCGAACGAGGCCTGATAGCTGGCCGTGGTGGCGATGTGCGCCCCGGCGCGGAAGAACGCCTCGTGCACCGCGACGATCTCCTCCGGAGCCTCGGCGAGCAGACGGGCCGACCAGAGGTCGTCGGAGAGGTCGTGGCCGCGCGCCTCCAGTTCGGTGGCCAGGCCGCCGTCACTGATCAGCACACCGCTCGTCGGCACGGTGAAACCCGAAGCGCTCATCGGCACACTGTAAGGGCTTCGATGCGCCGCGCACGTCGGCGAAGGTTGGGGTCCCGGCCGCTCGATTCCCAATAGTCTCCTGGGGTGACTACCGCAGGAAGCCAGCCGGACGGCCAGCGTGATGTTGTCGTGGGGATCGACGGATCGGACACCGCCTCGGGTGCGGCCCGGTGGGGCGCGGAGTTCGCCGCCCGACACGCGCTCGGGTTGACGCTGCTGCACGCGGTCCCGCGACTGGACTGGCATTTCGTCGGCCCCGAACCGTCGGCCGAACTTGCGGGAAGCGCCGCAGCTGACCGGGTGCTGGCCGATGCGGAGGCGGCCGCGCGGTCGGCGCACCCCGATCTCGCGATCCGTACCGAGGCGGTGAAGGGTGCGGTGGCGACGGTCTTGGCGGACGCCTCGAACTCGGCCCGGCTTCTGGTGCTGGGTACGGGCGCGGACCATCGTGCACTGGGCGGGCATGTCGTGCGCATGACCCATCGGGCGCAGTGCCCCGTCGTGGTCTGGCGCGCCCCGGTGGCCAAGCGGACCGGCAAGCCGCTGCCCGTCGTCGTCGGCGTCGATGACTCGGAGGCGTCCGGCCGCGCGGTTGCCGAGGCATTCGACATCGCCCGCGCACTGCACGCGCCGCTGACGGTGGCGCACATGTGGGAGATCGACGCGGCGGTCGGAATGGGGGACCTCGGCGGCCAGGGAAACATGGACTGGGAGCTGCTGGATGTGTTGCAGTCCCAGCAGCGCCGTCGGATGGACGAGTTGGTCGAACCGTTGGCCCGCAAATACCCGAACGCCCACGTGGTGGAGGTCTTTCGGGATGCCGGCCCGGCGAAGGGGCTCACCGATCTCTCGCGGGAGGCCCAGCTGGTGGTCGTGGGCAGCCACGGCCGCGGGCGACTTGCCGAGTCGCTCCTCGGCTCGGTCGGCCAGAACCTGATCCATCACGCCGAATGCCCGGTGCTGCTGGTCCGGTAGGGGCGGCTCGATGCCGTCCCGGCACCCGGCCGTGTTTGCTGCCTCCACGCCCGTCAAGAAACCGCTTCGAGACCATTGGTCGGTTCCTGACCTGCGGTTGGACAAAGCCAATGACGTTTCGTAACCTTTTCGAGACCTAAGGCAGATGCACAGGCAATTCGACGAAGAAGCCGTCGACGGCAGTCAAAGGATCGCAGTCGTGAAGTTCGATACCGTTCTGGCCAGATCCGGTGTGCGCAAGTGTGTGGCTGCGGCGGTCGCCGCGATGACGACCTTCGTCGCCCTCGGTGGCGGTACCGCGCTTGCCGACCCGTCCCAGGACACCCTGGCCAATCTGAACGATCTGTCGCGGCAGTCCGAACAGCTCACCGAGTCGATCCACGCCGCCCAGGTGGATTACGAGCAGAAGCTGCAGCGGCTGAGCGAGGCCGACAAGACCAACGCTGGCGATATGGCCGCGCTCAACGCCGCCAACGCACAACTGGCCGTCCGCCAGGGCAACGTCGACAAGGTGGCGTCCGCGGTCTACATGGGCGGGCCCGGCGACGAGGTCACCGCGCTGCTGACCTCGGGCTCGCCGAAGACCTTGATCGACAAGCTCGCCGTCGAGCGGGTGATCAGCAAGCAGTCCGCCGACGAGATGGCGGGCTTCAAGCTGGCCGCTCAGCAAGCCAGCGCCACCGAAGCCGCCTCGGCCAAGTCGGCGGCCGACGCCCAGGCCGCCGTCGACGCGGCCGCCGCCGCCCGCGCGGACCTGCAGGACAAGCAGTCCCAACTGAAGGCGCAGATGGCCGCGGCCGCCCAGCAGGCCGTGCTGACCGAGCCGCCGGCGTCCGTGATGGCGGCATTGGGCTACGCGGCACCGATCCCCACGGTCGGGATGGTCGGACTGGTCCCCAACGCGCGGATCCTGGTGGCCTACATCATGGCCACCTATCCGGGCGTGCAGTCCATCGGTGGCGTGCGACCGGACCCGATTCCGGATCACCCGAGCGGTCACGCCATCGACGTCATGATCGGTTCCGATATGGCGCTGGGTGACGCCATCAACGCCGACGTCCAGAGTCAGGCCGCACGGTTCGGCCTCAAGTACACGATGTGGCGGGTGGCGAACCACTTCAACCACGTTCACATCTGCGTCCTCTAAGGCGATTCGGCCGCATCGCGGCGTCAGCCCAGCGTGTTCGCCGCCGCTGACAGGGTGATGAAGTGTCCGGTGCTGGCATCGGTGCAGGTGATGCCGGACGGCTCGCTGGTGCAGGTGATGGTGTTGACGGTCTGACTCTGGCCGTAGTCCAGGGTGGGGGCCAGTGGCTGGTTGGAGCGGATGGTGTCGTTGTGGCATTGCGCCACCGGCGCCTCGCCCTGTTTCAGAGCGAAACGGTCGCCCCACGCGGAATGAACCGCGCACTCCGGTTCAGGCGCGGCGTAGGTGCCGCCGCCCTCACAGGCGACGCTGGCGGCGTCGTCGTAGGAGACACTCATCGTGCAGTAGACGTCGCCGGTCGGTGACTTGAAATCACCGGCGAACTGCGCCCGCGCGATTCCCGGGCTGAGCATTGCCAGAACCGTGGTGGCGGCGACCACCAACGTCACTGTGGATGTGGCTGACGCCCGGGCGAGGATGAAAGACCTGTTCACTGCCGACTCCTTCTCGCGTGCGTGGTGAAACCCCGCCGCGGTGTGGCAGCACGGTTCTTAGCTGCGGGTGTGGTGCCAGGGTAGGGTCCGAGCGAGGACGAACAGGCGGTCTGGCCGGAAATTCGCCAGAAGACGTTAGGTAGCCGCCCGCTGATTACTGTCGTTCGGCCGGGATTCGGGGGAGGGACTCGTTGAGCCGTGATGCGGTGAACCGCCACTTTGATCACGAGGATGGCAAGGCCGATTGGCTCTTTCACAACGGGCCCATCTACACGGTCAACGCGGGGCTGCCTGCTGCCGACGCGGTTGCGGTGCGCGGCAAGCACATCGTGTACGTCGGTGATGAGGCTGGCGTTGCGGACTGGCGCGGCCCACAGACCCGGGTCGTCGACCTAGAAGGCCGGATGCTGCTGCCCGGCTTCGTAGATGGCCACGACCATCTGGCGTCGTTGGGAATCACCAAGCTGGGTGTGAACATCCGGGGCCTCGTCGGCAAGGATGCGGTCTTGCAGGCGATCCGGGAATGGATCGCCAACCAGCCCGCCGACGCCCCGTTGCGCGGTCACGGCTGGCTGACGCGCAGCACCTTCGGTACAGACAATCCCCGACGCGAGTGGCTCGACCAGGTGACCGGCGACCGACCCATGTACGTGCTGAACGCCGACATGCACGAGACCTGGTTCAACACCGCGGCCATGAAGGCGGCCGGTATCTCCGCCGAAACACCCGACCTGCAACCCGGCGTGCAGTTCCTGCATCGTGACCCCGACGGCACACCGTCGGGCCTCGCGATCGAAGGTGCAGCGCTACCGATCCTGATGGCATGCGGCATGACATCGCCCGAGTCGATCCGCGAGGCCCAGCGGCGGACCCTCGACGTGACCCCGGCGATGGGCATGACCACCTATGTGGACTGCGGGATGCTCATTGGACCGAAGAACGCGTCCGCAGAGCGGGTTTGGGTAGGTCTCATCGAGCGTGACAACGCCGGTGATCTCCCGGTCCGCATCGTCGGGACAGTCTGGACCCGTGCCGAGGAGGACGACCCCGAAGCCGTTGCCACCGAACTCATCGAGTGGAGCACGAAGTTCCGCTCCGAACACATTGCGATCAAGGCGTGCAAAATGTGGACTGACGGCACTTTCCCCAACGGCAGCGCCAAGCTTCTGGAACCGTTCGCCGACGGCTCACCCGGCGGCAACGACATGCTGCTGAGCCCCGAGCACATCGAGGCCCAGATCGAGGCGGTACACAAGGCCGGTTTCGACATGCACGTGCACGTCGACGCCGACGCCGGCGTCCGTATCGTCCTCGACGCCTTCGAGAACGTCCTGAGACGCCACGGGCTACAGGGGCGCCGGCACACCATGTGCCATCTGTCGCTGGTCCATCCCGATGACATTCCCCGCTTCGAGAAGCTCGGCATCATCGTCAACGGAACTCCCATCTGGGCTACCGATTACAACGGCGTGGACTATGACCGGTACCAGCATCAGCTCGGTGCCAAGCGTTTCGAGGAGCGTCTCCTGCCCTACGGGGACATCTACCGGAGCGGCGCGACGGTGACGTTCGGGGCCGATATCGGCGGCGTCGACATCGACGAGGTTCCGCCCCTGATCCAGATCGCCGCCGCGGTGACGCGCAAGCGCCCGGGCCACCCGGACGACCGACCCATGGTGGCGCGCCAACGCATCACGCTGGAACAGGCGATCCGGGCCTACACCATCAACGGCGCATACCAGGCGCGGCTGGAGGACAAGGTCGGCTCGATCGAGGTGGGAAAGTTGGCCGACCTGGTGGTGTTGGGTGCCAATATCTTTGACGTGACGCCAGAGTTCCTTCACGAGGTCCCCGTATTGCTCACCTTGATGGACGGCGACGCCCGGCACGACGCGCTATCCGCCTAAGGTTCAACTGCCGTAGAGGTGCAAAGCCCGCGCCGCCGCCGTGGCCACCTGGCCGCTCAGCCTCGCTACGGGCGGACCGCCGCGCTGATGGATCACGTTGGCGAGGACGATGACGTAGCTGTCCGACTCCGGGTCGATCCACATCGTCACGCCGGTGAATCCGGTGTGCCCGAAGCTGCCGATGGGGAAGATCGTGCCGCGCGGCCGGGAATGCGGAGTGTCGATATCCCAGCCGAAGCCGCGTAGATCCTGGCCGGCGATCGCCGGATAGTTCGGTTCCCGATTCATTGCGACGCTGTGTCGGAAGGCCGCGTTCGCCGCCGCGATCTGGCCCTCGGAGTGTCCGGGCTGCTGCGGCGTCGTCGCCAGTTGCAGGGTCGACTGGCTCAGCGGGAAGGTGCTGGGTCGCCCCGCGAGACGGTCGAGGAGGGCCTGGGCGAATGTGCCGACGTCCTGCACCGTCGAGAAGACCCCCGCACTGCCGGCCACTCCACCCATGCGCCGTGCCGTCGGGTCGTGCACGGTGCCCCGCAGCAGGTGGTCGTAGTCGGGGTTGATGCCCGGGGTGTCTTCGTCGTGGGCGGTCGGCGCAATGCGGCTCAACAGGTCGGTACTCCAGGTGCCGTCCGGGCACGGCGCCGTCCCGGGCCCGTTCGGTTCGAAAGCGATTGCGGTGCCGTAGGTCTGGTGCGGGCCGCACACCTTGGCGGCGGGAAGGTAGCGGGTGTCGACCATGCCCAGCGGCGCGAAGACGTTGTCCTGCACGTAGGCGTCGAGGGGTTCACCGGTGATGGTCTCGACGAGCTCGCCCAGGAGGATGAAGTTGATGTCGGAGTAGTGGAAGGCCGCACCGGACGCCAGTTCCAGCGGAGCGGTCAGCGCACGATGGATGCCATCCGCGCGATCCGGCGCAGTGAGTCCCCACGGGCCCTGGTGACTGAGGTCGCCGCCGATTCCCGACGTATGGGTGAGCAGCATCCGCAGCGTCACCTCGGCCCGCTTCGGATCGTTGTCCCGGTTGAACTCGGGCAGGTAGGCCTGCACCGGATCGTCGAACCGGATCTCGCCGCGCTCATAGAGCTGGAGAACGGCGGTGGTGGTGCCGAGGACCTTGGTCAACGACGCCATATCGAAGATGGTGTCGGCCGTCATCGGCTCGGCGGCCGACGGCGAGCCGTCCAGTCCCGGTTCGCCCGGCAGCTTTCGGGCACCGTAGGCCTGACGGAACTCGATCCTGCCGGCGTGGCCGATCTGCACCACCGCACCGGGTAGCCGATGGGCGGCGATGGCATCGTTCACCAGGCGCGTGACGGCGGCGAAGTCACCTTCGGGTGTCACGGTCGCTATCGGCGGTGGCGGCGGAGTGCGGGCCACGACCGGTGACGAGGCTGCCGGTGGTGACGCAGGTGCCGCACAACCGGAAGCCACCACCAGGCCGACGACGACGGTCGCCGCGGCGCAGAGCCGGGTGATTCGCGACATCGTCACCTGGTCGACGGTAGCCGGACGGGCTGTGGACGCTGCAACCACCCGGACCGAGGGGTCAGTGTGTCCTCTTGTATTCGAGCGCGATCGCGAGCTTGCCGGGCTTCGGCGACGACAGCGGCTGGGCGAGGGCTTCGAAGGCCTTCTCCCCGAACGTATCCAGCCGTCCCAGCGCATGCGCATCGAGGGTGTCGGTGATCTTGTCGTCGGCGGGCAGGGCGACCATGGCTTTCGCGACGTTGCCCACCAGAGTGAGATAAGAGCTGAAGTCGGTGAGCACGAAGTTGTTCGGGTCCAGGCTCGGATCGGACTGGGTGCGCAGCCAATGCCCCCAATAGAACTCCTGGAACGCCGGGCTGTCGTCACTCTGGCTGTATCCGATATCTCGGGCGAAATACAGCACGCCGCGATATTGGTCGTTGGCGAACTGCTTCAGTCCCAGGTTCTTTGGAAGTGTTTCGGGAGCAATGGTTTTGCCGTCCGCGTCGCGAAGCCATGTCCAGCCCCGGGACTGCATCTCCCGCCAGAATGCATCGTGGGGCAAGGTGGACAGGTTGCCCGTGATCTTCAGCCGGACATGGGTGTTACTGCCACCGCCGGCCACCTCCCAGAACGAGGTCAGCGTGTGATGTCCGTCAGTGAGGTAAACCTGTCCGCCGGGACCGATGACGGCGGTCTTCATCGCCTCGGTGGTTTCGGCGGTCTCCGAACCGACCGGAACCGAACAGGTGAAGCTCGCGCGGTCGGAGATCGTCGCGGCCGGCGTGACCGATTGCACGCCCTTCTGGCCATTGGCCACGCACCAGGCGTCGAACAGCTGGGTCTGCGCGTCTTTGCCGATGGTGTAGCGACCGAGGCGGGCGTACACCTCGTCGTAGCCGAGCGACGGTTGGGTGGGATGGAGGAGATCGAGGGTGACGTCGAGAAGATCCCCCTCGGCTGCCGCGCAATAGCGGTCGTTCCCCGGTGCGCACGGAACGGCAGGGGCCTGCTCGGCGGTGCGGCCACCACATGCCGTTGCACTGAGGACCACGATCATCGCGACGCCCGCGACGAGACCACGGCGCACCGCCCGGTGGTGAAAGCCGCGCGGTCGGCGGACGAGCGTCCTACCGCTGCCCCGGGTTGCCATGCGCGGAGTCCTATCAGTCGCACGTCCGTTGCGGGAGCGGTTTAGCCGGGTATTCATCCGGGCGACGATCACCTGTGACCACAGGCAGACACCCCGAATCGCCGCTCGACCCGCCCACCGTCGCGTTAGGCTCGACCGTCGGCAACTTCATCCCGTTCGTAAAGGGGCACAGATGCGCAGGATCATCGTCGCGGCCGCTGTCGCGGGCGGACTGCTCGCGGTTCCGCTGCCCTTCGCCCCCGAGTCCGCCGCGGCGTGTGACTCGGCGGACTGCCTGCCGGGCGTGGCGCGGAACGTGGTCGCGGGCGCGCCCTGCACGCCGAGTACCACCTTCGTGTTCGGATTGACGGCCGACCACGGCACGGTCATCTGCTCCGCGCACGGGGTGTGGATGCAGACCGGGCCCCTGATCGGCGAGGCCGCGGTGTCGCTGGCGTGCGCGGTGCCGGGAACCAACGGTCAGATCCGGCTCAGCGGCAACACCATGCAACCCCAGACTCCCGGGATACCGGTCCAGTGCGTCGGGCCGGTCGGTGCGTCGAAGTGGGTGCACTTCGACCCACCTGCCTGACGCTGTTCGACTCGAGCCCGCCGTAGCGCGGGCCCACGATGCGCCGGTGACCGGCAACGCCTATGCGACAGCCGAAGACGTCAGGAATCGGTAATCCCGCTCGCTATGCCAGCCTCCGGCGGCTGTGATTCGCTCGATTGAGGCTCTTCGGACCGGTTTGCAGGTGTGCGGAACCGCAGGGTAGAAGGCGGGGGCTACCTGCTACCCCGTTCGCAATGTCGTATCGGTCAAATTGCTGGGTATTCACGGCACGATTCAAGGAAGGTTGAGGAGTGGACGTGCGGATGCAGGTGTCGAAGCTGAGTGACGAGGCGCGCGAGGCGCTGGCCCGGCGCATCAAGTCCCGTCTTTCCCCGCCCGACGGCCCCGCAACGGAAAATGACGTGGCGATCGTCGGAGGCGGCGCCGCGGCCCTCACGCTGGCGCTGGAACTCCGCCGGGCCCGCCCCGCCACCCGGGTGATGTTGATCGAACCAAAAACCCACCCGGTGCCGGAGATCACCCACACCGTCGGCGAGTCGACCGTGGAGGTATCGGCGCACTACCTTCGTGACCGCCTGGGGCTCGGGGATCACCTGAGCACCGCCCACATCCGCAAGATGGGATTGCGGATGTTCTTCTCCGACGACCGCAACACCGACATCGCGCAGCGGATGGAACTCGGCAGCTCGTCGTTCGTGCCGCAGGTGACCTACCAGATCGACCGCGGCCGGCTGGAGAACGAGCTCACCCGGCGCTGCCTGGCGCAGGGCATCACCATCGCCAAGGGCCGGGTGCGCGCGGTCGACCTCGGTGCCGACGACCGCCCGCACCGGATCGCGCTGCAGGACGGCGACTCCGTCACCAACACCACGGCACGGTGGGTGGTCGACGCATCGGGCCGCAATCGGCTGCTGCCCCGCCAGCTGGATCTCAAGCAGACCAACGAGCACCGCTGCAACGCCGCCTGGTTCCGCGTCGCCACCGAGATCGACATCGGCCGATGGAGTGACGACCCGAGCTGGCAGGCCCGCCTGACCGAGGGTGACCGCGCGTTGTCCACCAATCACCTCATGGGCAAGGGCTATTGGGTGTGGCTGATCCGGCTCGCCTCCGGTGCGACCAGCGTCGGGATCGTGGCCGATCCCGACATTCACCCGTTCGACGAGTTCAACACCCTGGACAAGGCAACCGCGTGGCTGCGCGACCACGAGCCGCAGTGCGCGGCAGTACTGGCCGAGCACGCCGATGAGATCAGGGACTTCCGGGTCATGCGGAACTACAGCCACGGCGCGACCAAGGTCTTCGACGGCCACGACCGCTGGTGTCTCACCGGGGATTCGGGGATCTTCCTGGATCCGCTGTACTCCTCGGGTCTGGATCTGGTCGCGATCGGCAACGGCCTGATCACCGATATGATCATCCGCGAACTGGGCGGCGAGGACGCCATCGCCCGGGCGCAGATCAGCGACTCCCTGTTCCGATCGCTCACCGAGATGTGGCTGGCCGTGTACCAGGATCAGTACACGGTGATGGGTGTGCCCGCGGTGATGTCGGCCAAGATCATCTGGGACGTCGCGTTCTACTGGGGGTTCATCGGCCTGATGTACGTCAACGGCCGATTCGTCAGCGTGGCCGACGACCCGGGATTCGTCCCGTACCTCGACGGGGTCATCGCTCTGAGCAATCGGATCCAACGCTTCTTCCGGGAGTGGGCGGCCGTCGAAAGCGACACCGCCGCAGTGCCGTTCGTCGACCTGTATGCGCCGCTGAACTTCATGGTCGCCCTGCACACGGCGATGATGCACACCAGCGAGAACTTTGCCGAGCAGTTCGATGCCAACACCCGGCTGCTGCGCCGGGTGGCCGGTCAGTTGGTCGAGACCGTCATCGCGGAGAAGTCGCTGATGTTCTCCGACGACGGCGCCGTACGGCAGGTGCAGGCGTGGCAACGGGATCCGCTGCTGCACGAGCTGCGATCGGCCTACCGTCAGCACCAGGCGAGCGACCCGCTCAGCGGTGACTGGATCGTCACCACCACACCGGCCCTGCAGTCGCGTTGAGCGCAACTGCGCGGCGCGGGTCCGTTGGGACGGGTAGAGGATGAACATGTTCACTGAGCACAGTCCCAGCGAGCCGCTGGCCATCGTCGGAATCGGCTGTCGCCTCCCGGGCGGCGCCGACTCGGCGGGACACTTGTGGGAACTGCTGCGAAGCGAGACCGACGCAACCCGCGTTGTTCCCGAAACCCGCTGGAACGCGGGGCGCTACCACGACCCGAATCCGGCCAAGGTCGGTAAGATCGTCACCCGCCGAGGCGGATTCCTCAGCGCGATAGACCAATTCGACCCGCAGTTCTTTGGAATGTCACCGCGCGAAGCGCACTCGCTCGATCCCCAGCAGCGCCTCCTGTTGCACGTCACCTGGGAGGCATTGGAGGACGGCGGGATTCCGGCGCCGGACCTGGCCGGGACCGACGTGGGGGTGTTCATCGGCGGGTTCACCCTGGACTATCAACTGCTGCAGAACCAGGGGCGCACCAGTCGCTACCGGTTCAAGTCACATTCCGCCACCGGGATGATGATGACGATGCTGGCGAACCGCATCTCGCACGCCTTCGACTTCCGCGGCCCCAGCATGACCGTCGACACGGCGTGCTCGGGTTCGCTCGTCGCCGTTCATCTTGCCGCCCAGAGCATCTGGAACGGTGAGTGCGAGGTCGCACTCGCCGGTGGTGTCAATGTCATGATCGGACCCAACACCGCCATCGCCGAGTCGAAGAGCGGGTTCCTCAGTCCCGAGGGACGTTCCAAGGCGTTCGACGATTCGGCGGACGGCTACGCCCGCGGGGAAGGGGCCGCGGTCGTCGTCATCAAGCCGCTGGCACGCGCACTCGAGAACGGCGACGAGATCTACGCGCAGATTCTCGGAACCGCGGTGTCGCAGGACGGCCACACCGACGGGATCACCGTGCCCCGACAGGAAGCCCAGGAGGCGGCCATTCGCACCGCCCTGCGCCGGGCCGGCGTCGCACCGTCGGAGGTCGGATACGTCGAAGCGCACGGCACTGGGACGCCGCTCGGCGACCCGATCGAGATGCGCGCGCTCGCAGCCGCATTGACGGCCGACCGGACGCCGACCGATCCGCTGCTGATCGGATCGGTCAAGACGAACATCGGCCATCTGGAGGCCGGTGCCGGGGTCGCCGGACTGATCAAGGCGGCGCTGGTGGCCAAGCACGGCTACATCCCGGCCAACCTGCATCTGCGGAACCCCAGCCGCCACGTCAGTCTCACGGAACTGAAGATCGATGTGCCCTCCGCCGGACGGCGGTTCCCCGACAGCCGGCGCCGCATCGTCGGGGTGAACTCGTTCGGATTCGGCGGCACCAACGCGCACGTGGTGATCGCCGAACCGCCGGCCTCGGCACATGTGCCCGCCGACGGCAGTGACCCGCCCGCGGTGCCGACCGTGCTGCCGATTTCGGCGCGCAGCGACGAGGCACTGGTCGCGACGGCCGGGCGGCTGGCCGAGCACCTGCGGGCTGATCCGGACGTGACACTGCCGGACCTGCAGTACACCCTGAGCCAGCGGCGCGCCCACCTCAGCCACCGGCACACGGTGATCGTCGACGACATCGACGATGCGCGACAACAACTTCAGGCCCTCGCCGACGGCGGCCAGATCGTCAGCGGCCGCACCGCCGCCGCGGCACCCAAGCTCGCGTTCGTCTGCACCGGGATGGGACCGCAGTGGTGGAAGATGTGCCGCGGCCTCTTCGACAAGTTTCCGGTGTTCACCGACAGCATCCTGCGCAGCGACCGGGAACTGTCCCAGTACAGCGGGTGGTCCCTGATCGAGGAACTGCGCCACGACGAAGCCGGCTCCCGGATGACGGAGACCGAATTCGCCCAGCCGGCCAACTTCGCCGTCCAGATCGCACTGGCCGAGCAACTCGCCGAATATGGAATCCGCCCGGACGCCGTCATCGGACACAGCGCCGGCGAGGTCGCCGCCCACCATCTCGCCGGGCTGCTGACCTTCGAGCAAGCCGTCGAGGTGATCTACCACCGGAGTCGACTGCAGCAGCGGACCAGTGGGCAGGGCCGGATGCTCGCCGTCGGGCTCGACGCCGACTCGCTGATGCGGTCGCTGGACCCGGCACTGTTCGAGCAGTTCGGGCGGCGGCTGTCGGTGGCCGCGATCAACAGCCCGTCGGCGGTGACCGTGGCCGGGGACGCCGATCTCCTCGACGAGCTCGTCCGGCAGCTTGAGGCGGCCGGAGTCTTCAACCGATACCTGGTCGGAAAAGTGCCCTACCACACCCACTTCATGGATGTGCTCAAGGACGAGCTGCTCGGCTCTCTCGACGGTCTGTCGTCGAAGACCGCTGCTGTACCGCTGTATTCGACGGTCACCGGTGAACGGTTGGACGAATACCAGGCAGGTGCCGCCTACTGGTGGCAGAACACCCGCGCCACCGTTCTCTTCGAACCGGCCATCCAGCGGATGCTCGAGGACGGATATACCCACTTCGTCGAACTCGGCCCGCACCCCGTCCTGTCCGCGTCGATCTTCGAAATCGCCGGCCAGCAACGGGTCTCGGTGATCGCGTCGCAACGCCGGGACCACGACGACAGCCGAACGCTGCTCAACTGCCTTGGAACCCTGCACTGCAACGGGCACGATGTCGCGTGGGACATCGTGCAGCCGCGCCGCGAGGGTCGCCTCGTCAAGCTGCCGTCCTACCCGTGGCAGACGAAGCGCTACTGGAACGAGACCCAGGAAGCCGTCGAGGCGCTGTTCTACCACCCGGTGCATCCGCTGCTCGGGCAGCGGGTGAACGCCCTGCACCCGACATGGGAAGCCGAACTGAGCACCGTCTTCAACGCCTTCCTGGCCGATCACCGAGTGCAGGGCAGCGTCGTGGTGCCCGGCGCGGTGTACGTGGAAATGGCGCTGGCAGCGGCCGATGCGGTCTACGGGTCCAACCACAGCGTGGAGGATGTGGTGCTGCACCGGGCCGTCATCCTCGACGAGACGTGCGACCCCATCCTGCGGACCACCCTCAACGAGGCCGACGGGACGCTGGAGTTCGCCGCGTTCACCGCCACCGCCGACGGCGAGACCAAGTGGACGATCACCGCGACCGCGGAACTCAACACGCTCGCGCCCCCGCCGCGGACCCCCGAACCGCCGGACGGCGCCGAACCGGTCACCGCGATCACCGGTGCGGACTTCTACCTCCGCACCGAGGCCATCGGATTCGACTACGGCCCGGCGTTCCGTGTCGTCCAGGGTGTTACCGCGGGCGAGGACTGGGCCATCGCGGATATCGCGGTCCCGGCGGCGATCGCCGACGACCTGCAGGACTTTCGCTTCCACCCCGCTCTCATCGACGGCGCCTTCCAGGCACTGTTCGGGGCGCCGTTTCTGGGGCAGGGCGCCGGCGATGAGCCCTATCTGCCCACCCGGATCCGTCATTGCGCCGTCTACGGTGCCGCCCAGCCTCATATGCACGTGTACGTCCACGTGGTGTCGGCGACCGCCGAGGAGGTCGAATGCGATATCACCGTCACCGATCCAGCCAATAGCCCGATCGCGGTGTTCACCGGGTTCTCCGTGCAGTCGTTGGGCGCTTCGTCACGGATGTCGCCGGAGCGGATCGACAAGGGCCTGCTCGACATTCACTGGCGAGTCGTCGACGACACCGCCGACGACCCGGACGACGGCACCGTCGGGGAGTCGTCGTGGCTGATCCTCGCGGACCAGATCGGGGTCGGCGCCGGCGTGGCCGAGGCGGTGCGTCGCGCGGGCCACCGCGTGCGGATCATCGAGCACGGGCCCGTCGACGAGCTCATCGAAACGGACCAGGGCTACGTGCTCAATCCGGAGATCGCCGAGCAGGTGGCGGAGCTATTCACCCGCCTCGACGGGCACGGCCCCCTCGGCGGGATCGTCGACTGCTGGCCGCTCGACATCGGCGAGCACACGCCGACCGACGAGAGCCACCGACTCGGTGTGTTCAGCGTCCTGCGCTTCGTCAAGGCCCTGGCCGAACATGACACCGGCCGCACGCGGCTGTATCTGGTCACCGCCAACTCCCAACCCGCTCCGGGGACCCGACTGGGCGCCGTCGAGCAGGCGGCCATCTGGGGTCTTGGCAGAGTCATCGGCCACCAGGAACTCCCCGAACACTGGGGTGGGCTCGTCGACATCGATGCCGCCGATGACCGCGCCGCCGTCGCCGCCCGGATCGGCGAATACGTGCTCGGCGGCAGCGCGGAGGATCAGATCGCCATCCGCGGTGCGACCACCTTCTGTCCCCGGCTGGGCCCGTGCCGTGACCTGACGAGACCCTTTCCCACCAAGCTCACGCCGGACGCCACCTACGTCGTCACCGGTGGAGCCGGAGCGCTCGGTCGCGTCGTGGCCACCTATCTGGCCGAGCGTGGCGCGCGGCACATCACCCTATTGAGCCGAACGGCAATCCCACCGAGGAAGAGTTGGTCGGCCCTGACCGAGGACGACCCGCACTACCAGACCGTCGCCGCCATCCGGGCGGTCGAGCGGCTGGGCGCCCAGATCGGCACGGCCAGTGTCGATGTCGCCGACCGTGATCAGGTGACGGCCTGGCTCCGCGACCACGTCGACGATGGCGGACGCCCGATCCGCGGCATCGTGCACGCCGCCGGATCGGTCGACGACCAACTGCTGGTGAACATGAGCGAAGCCGACTTCGCCCGGGTGCTGGCCCCCAAGATCACCGGCGCCCGCGTGCTGCACGACGCGCTGACGGATCACGACCTCGAGTTCTTCGTAATGTTCGGATCCGCCGGATCGACCATCGCCTCGCCCGGGCAGGGGAACTACGCGGCCGCCAACGCCGTCCTCGACACCTTCGCGCACTACCGGCGCGAGCGGGGACTACCGGCGCTGACCATCGGATGGGGCCCGTGGTCGGTGGGCATGGTCGAAGAACTCAAGCTGGAGAAGATCTACGCCCAGCGCGGCATCGAACTCATCACGCCGGCGGTGGGCGCCCGTATCCTGGACCGGCTGATCAACCAGCGCAACGCGAACGTCGTCGCCATCAGTGCCGATTGGCGCCGGGCCCGGCGCGCCGGGTTCGGTGGGCGGCTGCCGATGATGTTCGCCGAGCTCGGAGTCGCCGATCCGGTTGCGGCGGAGACCGATGCCGACGGCTCCATCCTCATGGTCCTGGCGGCGACACCGGAGGCCGAGCGCCGCGCCCTCATCGCCGATCACATTCGCGACATTGTCGCGGCCGTCTTCGACTGTGGCGTAGAAGATTTCGAGTCAGACGACATGCTGGACGACATCGGCCTGGACTCCATGATGGCGATGGAGTTCCGGGTCCGGATCAACATGGTGTTCTCGATCGACCTTCCGGTTCTGGAGATTCTGCGGGGCGTCAGCGTCAACTCGCTGGCGGACCGGGTACTCCTCGAACTCCACGCCATTCACGGCGATGCGCCCAGCCCCGCCGCCGACGAGGAACCGTCCGCGCAACCGGCCGTCGACGTCGACGAGGTGAACCGCCTGATCGACGAGCTGTCCGACGCCGAACTGCGGGAGTTGTTGGCACAACTGGAGCAGCAGCCCGAATCCGAAGCGGGAGAGGCACACCGGTGACGGGGCGGCCGAATCCGTCCTGCGCAGTCAGCGTGCGGGGGTTGTCCAAGGCTTACGGACGGCTGCAGGCGGTTCGCGATCTGGATCTTGATGTGGGCCAAGGTGAGATCTTCGCGATCCTCGGCCCCAACGGTGCCGGCAAGTCGACGACCATCGAGATCCTCGAAGGGCACCGCAAGCGGGATGCCGGTGCGGTGAGCGTGCTGGGCGAGGACCCGGGAACCGCGGGCCGCAGTTGGCGCGCCCGGATCGGCATCGTGTTGCAGGAGACCAGCGACTTCGGCATGCTCACCGTGCTGGAGACCGTGCGCATGTTCGCGAAATGCTACGGCGAGGCCAGAGTCCCCGAGGAGCTACTCGAACTCGTCGGGCTTGAGGCGACGGCGGATGCGAGGGTCCGGACGCTGTCCGGGGGACAGCGACGCCGTCTCGACGTTGCACTCGGCATAATCGCCGAACCCGAACTGCTGTTTCTGGACGAGCCGACAACTGGTTTCGACCCCGAGGCCAGGCGACAGTTCTGGGATCTGATCAGACTGTTGGCGGCTGACGGCACCACCATCCTGCTCACCACCCACTACTTGGAGGAGGCCGCCGCGCTGGCGGACCGCGTCGCGGTCATCGCCGCCGGCCGGCTGGCGGCGGTGGATTCACCGGCACGGCTGACCGCGCACGTGAACTCGGCCGCCACGGTGCGGTGGATGGAGGGCGACCGGCTCCGCGAGGAGCAGACCGAGCATCCGACCGAGCTGATCAGGCAGCAGTCGCTGGACGGTGCGGAACTGGCCCAGCTCACCGTCACCCGGCCCACGCTCGAGGACGCCTACCTTCAACTGATCGGTCTGACGTGATGGCGGTCCAATCCTCACCCCCGCGGACCAGGGCCCTGCCCTCGCCGATACGGATCGGCCTGTCGCGGGTCGTACCCGAGTTGAAGATGTTCTACCGGCGCCCCGAGCAGATGGTGCTGACCTTCTCGATGCCCGCAGTGATCTGCCTGCTGTTGGGGTCCATTTTCACCACGAAACTGCCTGGCACCCAAACCAGTACGGGTGCGGTGATCGCCGCGAGCATGCTGGCCTACGGGGTGCTCTCCACGTCCTTCATCAACCTGGGCATCGGCATCGCCGCCGATCGGGAGACGGGTGCCCTGCGGCGACTACGCGGAACACCGGCAACGGCGGCGTCGTACTTCATCGGCAAGATCATGCTGGTCGCCATCGCCAGTCTGGCCGAGGCTGTCATCTTGATCCTGTTGGGGGTCTTCGTGTTCGGGCTGCAGGTGCCCACGGACGCGTTCCGGTGGTTCACGCTGGCGTGGGTCTTCGTCCTCGGCATCCTCAGCTGTTCCCTGCTGGGTATCTTCATCAGCAACTTCGCCAGCAACGCGGTCTCGGCCGCAGTCATCACCAATGGCCCGGCGGTCGGCCTGCAGTTCCTGTCCGGCACCTACGTGCCGCTGATGGTGCTGCCGACGTGGATGTTGGTCGTCGGATCGATCTTCCCGGTGAAGTGGATGGCGCAGGGCTTCCGGTCGGTGCTGTTGCCGGCGCAGATGGTGGTCTTCGAACCGGCGGGCAGCTGGGAGCACGGCCGGATATTCCTGGTTCTCGCCGCGTGGAGTACCGGCGGACTGATCGCCTGCCTCTCGGTGTTCCGCTGGTCGGACAGGGGCTGATCCGATGCCGTCACTGCTGTCGATCACCTCGCACTTCTTCCTGCAGATCGCCGTAATCCTGCTGACCTACCGATTGCTCTGGCC
>CAZHUU010000079.1:8893-21917 GCA_964535335.1 uncultured Mycobacterium sp. | reverse complement strand
GGCTGACAGGGTTTGAACCTGCGGCCACTTGACCCCCAGCTAGAAGTAGGGGGTTCGGCGGTGTTCTCCCGCATCCGCTGGTGTTGGATTCTTTGCAGCTCAGGGTGAGTTTTGGACATCCAGCGACGGCCCTGGACGTAGGCGGATACAGAGCGATTTTTGGGCTGGTTGGCGTACGCGTTGGCGTATGTACCCCTACCGGCTATCCGTGCCGTAAATATCGCGTCACGTCGATTGTCGGGCCGTCCAACATCGGCTATTCGCGTGCGGCGGGCGGCAGATCGGGAAACGCCGGCGAATCCAGTCCCAGCGCCCCAGAACTCGCCAACGGTCGGACCTGCAGATAGACCCCGACCCGGTGGGTATCGACGGCTCGGACATGATCCATCGCGTGCCGGTGTCCACCCGGGGCATATGCATAGTCACGCGCCAGCTTCGCCGTGCTCCACAGGCTGACGGAGGTGTGGTCGAACGGAAGTTGCGATGAGATGTCGACGCTGCCGCGATGACCGGGATGAAAGGCGGCCCTCGACGCGGCATGCACATTGTTCTTGACGAACCCGAGCAGATGTCGCGGCTTGAGGATGCCGTGCACGATCACGACCAGAGGTTCATCGGACCCGATGGGCGTGCTGCCTTCATCCGACGGAAGCCATCCATACCAATCATCCCGGGGATGTTCACGGTGCACTCGGACGACCTCGCCGTCGAGACTGTAGCGACGGGGAGACTGCACCGCGCAGGCGAGCGGTCCGCGGAAGGCCGCCAGCGCCGACTCCCGTGAATCCCATGCCGCGACAAGCGCCCGACCCGGCGGGAGGTAACTCGAAGGTCCCAACGCGTGCGACAAGTGATTGGAGTGGTTGACGGTGACCGCCCGCAGACCCGGGATCTTCTTCTCCAATGCGGCCTTGACGGTCCTGCTCCACAGCCACGGTCCCCGCGGCGGTCGGTCGTAGACGTCGACGGTCAGAAAGTCAGCCACTCCGATCACCTGTCCTGGAGTGGAAAGACCAACAGACTACCGGAGGCAGTTGCCACCACCCTGCCCTCGCTGTCCAGGACCTCACCCTCGGCGAACGCGACCCGCCGACCGGGTTTGGTGACCCGCCCCTTACACGTCAGGGCACCGTTGCCGGCCGCGACTGGCCGCAGATAGTTGACCTTGATCTCGATGGACGTGTAGCCCATGCCCGCGGGGAGCGTCGTGTGGGTGGCACACCCGAGGGCGGAGTCGAGCAGCGTGCATACCAGGCCGCCATGGACCGTACCGACCGGGTTGTAGTGCGATTCGTCAGGAGTGCAGCGGAACGTGACGGCACCGGATTCCACTTCCACCACTTCCATTCCGAAGTGACTGGCCATCGGCGCTCCAGGGAGTTCGCCGGCGGCCAT
This sequence comes from uncultured Mycobacterium sp., assembly GCA_964535335.1. Lineage (GTDB taxonomy): Bacteria > Actinomycetota > Actinomycetes > Mycobacteriales > Mycobacteriaceae > Mycobacterium. The sequence continues at coordinate 20,522 of CAZHUU010000079.1, read as the reverse complement.
TTTGCTCATGAAGTCGATACCGCTCAGCGCGGGAAGGGCGGTCAGCGCGGGTGCGGGATCGCGCCACCGGACGGTGGTCGCACGTTGCGTCACCGCGGGTCTCCGTCAGCGAGGAATCGCAGCACCTCCGGCACGAATGCGTTGTGGTGCTGGAAGATTCCGCCATGTCCGGAGTTCGGATAGATGATGAGCTGCGAGCCGGGAATTCTGCGGTGCAGATCTTCAGAGAGAACGGTGGGCACCATCCGATCGTGGTCGCCGTTGGCGATCAGAGTCGGCTGGCTGATCCGCGACAGATCGGCGGGCGTCGCCCGGCCCCATCCTTTGACTGCCTTGAGTTGTCGCTGCAGCACTGTGACGGTGACGGCTTTATCGCGGTCCTGCGCGCGTTCGTTGATGCGCTCGACGAACTCCCGGGCCGCTCGCCGGCCGGTGTCGTCGCGATTGAAGAAGAGGAATTCCTTGGGGTCCTTGCGGGTAAGGGTGGCGCGCAGCATGTCGTAGAAGGTCACGCCGGCGACCTTGTCGATCCCTTTGCCGCCACTGGGTCCCGTCCCGGTGAGGATGAGTTTGCGGACGAGTTCGGGGTGCTTGAGCACGAGCGCCTGGGCGACCATGCCACCGAGGGAGAAGCCTAGGATGTCGACCTTGCGGTGCCCCAGCGCCCTGATCACGGCGGCGACGTCCTCGGCCATCTCTTCAACGGTGAGGGGTGCTTTGCCATTGGAAGCGCCGACACCGCGGTAGTCGATGGCAATGACGTGGTGATTCTCGGCGATCGGGTCGATGATCGCGGGATCCCAGTTGTCCAGATTGGCTGCGAGGTGAACGAGGAACACAACCGGCACTCCGCCTTTGGGGCCCAGTTCTCGGTAGGCGAAGCTCGCGCCCGCGGCATTGACCGATCGTGTCGGCGCGTGGCGGTAGGACGTTATCGGCTGCTCCGTGCGGTGAACGCTGCTCACTGTCCGCTCCTGATTGTTTCGGTGGAGTCGTCAGCGAGGAATCGCAGCACCTCCGGCACGAAGGTCTCGTGATGCTGGAACACTCCGCCGTGCCCGGAGTCGGGGTAGATGATCAACTGGGCGTTGGGCAGCCGGCGAGTCATGCCGGCGGAGTGGCTGCTGTCGACCATCAGGTCGTGGTCGCCGTTTGCGACCAGGACGGGCTGTGTGATGACCGACAGATCGTCGGGTCGGGACTTGCCGGCGTGCCGGATTGCTTTGAGCTGGGCGAGGCGAGCCTGCAGGGAGATCCCCTGATCGCGGTCCTGAGTGCGCTCCTGCAGGCGATTGAGGTAGTCCGCTGCGGCCCGTTTCCCACCGGGGGTGCGCGGGAAGAACAGGAAGTTTCTCGGGTCGCTTCGGGTGAGAACCGCTTTGAGATAGGCGGCACCGACGATGGTGGCCATCTTGTCGATACCACCCCCGCCGCGTGGCCCGGTGCCGGCCAACACCATGCGCCGCACCAACTCCGGCCTTTGCAGCGCGATCATCTGGGCGACGCCACCGCCGAGCGAGAATCCGAACAGGTCGACCTTGTCCAAGCCCATGGCGCGGATGAAGGCGATGGCGTCGGTCCCCATCTGCTCGACGGTGCCGGGCACCGAGGAGCCGGTGCCCCCGACGCCGCGGTTGTCGAAGGCGATCACACGGCGGTGTGCCGCGATTCCGTCGATGACACGCGGATCCCAGTCGTCGAGAACCGCGGTGAAGTGATGGAGGAACACCACCGGCACGCCTGAGCCTTCACCGAGTTCCCGGTAGGCGTACTCCACGCCGCCGACGTTGATCCTTTTGGTGGGTGCGTATTTCCAGGTCGTCATCGGGTGCCTCTCGATTCGGCTGTCTGGGGCGTGGCAGATCGGGCTTCGAGTGCGGACAGGGCGGCCTGGGTCGGCCGGTCGCGTGCCATCCGGGAATCCAGCATCGGGTTGACCAGACCGCGCAGCGACGAGAGCGGCTTCCATCGGGAAGGAGCAAATACAGTCGGTGACCGGCGGGCGAGGCCGTCGGCGATGGCTGTCGCGGCAGCCTCGGGCTGAATACGCTTCAACATCGCTTGCGGCATTGTCGCGAGCAGTTGGTCGACAAGCGGATCGCCGTCCAGACCCTCAGTGATCATCGCGGTGTGGACCATCGAGAAGTAGGCGATCATGGTGGAGACACCATGGCCTGCGAGTTCCACCTGTAGTCCTCGGCCGAGTTGCTCCACAGCGGCCTTGCTCATGGCGTAGGGAATGGTGCCCATTCCGTTGACGAACGCGAACACCGAACTGATCACAGCGAGTTGGCCACGTTGTGCGATCACCTGATCCATCGCCGCCTGGACAGTGTTCACGACGCCGGTGACGTTGACAGCGAGCAGTGACTCGACCGCGGACACCGGCGTTGTGCGCAGGGCCCCGGTGCGAGCCAGGATGCCGGCGTTGGCGATCGCGACGTCGAGGCGGCCGAAGCGATCCACGGCGGCATCCACGGCGGCGTCGAGAGTCTCGCGAGCACGAACATCGGCGACCACCCCCATGGCCGACGTCGGGGACATCGCCGCACCGATCTGCGGGGTCTGGGGGTCGAGATCGGCGATGGCCACCTTGGCTCCGCGGCGCAGCAGTTCGCGTGCCGTCGCGCTGCCGATCCCGCCGGTTCCCCCAGTGATGAGAACGACTTTCCCGCGCAGATCGTATGCCGGTGCCTTCATCGGACACCGCGCTTGGGCTGCCGCGACATGGTGCCGTTGCGGCGCAGCAGTGCGATCGTGGTGGCGAGGCGGCCGCGCTTGAGGTCGGGTTGCTTGCCCGCACCCATCCGGTGCAGTTGATCGGTGTGCCACCCGATGTTCAGCAGACCGTCGAGGGTCTTGCTGTTAATCGCCTTCAGCGCGCTAGGTATTCCATAACTGAGTTCGCGGGTCGTCAGCACGGGCAGGCGTTGCGACAGGATGGCGTCCGCGGCGTCCGGAATGATGGCCGCCGGACGTGCGATGCCGATCACATCGCAATCACCGGCTTGCACCGCTTCCTGCATGGCGGCGCGGGAGCGGAAGCCACCGGTGACGGCCAACGGCACTCCCCCGGCGATCTGCCGGACCGTTCGGGCGTACTCCAGAAAGTACGCCTCACGGGCACGGGTACTGGCCGCAGCCGAACCCGCCATGGCAGGTGACTCGTAGTTGCCGCCGCTGATTTCGAGCAGGTCGATTCCCTCGCCCGCTAACGCAGCGACGACATCGCGGGATTCGTCCTCGCTGAACCCGCCGCGCTGGAAGTCAGCCGAGTTGAGCTTCACGCTGACCGCGAATCCCGGTGATACCCGGGCGCGGATCCGACGAACGATCTCGAGCAGGAAACGCATCCGTCGCACCGGGTCGCCGCCCCACTCGTCGGTGCGCAGGTTCGACAGCGGCGAGAGGAATTGCGTGACGAGATAGCCGTGCGCCGCGTGAATCTGGATGCCGTCGAATCCGGCTGTCTCACATACCGCCGCCGCTGTCGCGAAGCGGTCGATGATGTCCTCGATCTCCGCAGCGGTCAATTCACGTGGCGTCGTCGAGCCGGGCAGATTCAACGGGACCGCACTCGGTGCCACCGGGGTGTGGCCGATGGCCAACGGATTGGACTGCCGGCCGGGGTGATTGAGCTGGGCCCAGATCGGCACCCCGCCGTCGTGCGCGGATTTGGCCCACCGGGTGAGCGCGTCGAGATCACGCTCATCCTCGATCACGACGTTTCCGGGTTCCCCGAGTTGGCCGCCATCGACCATGACGTTGCCGGTGATCAGCAAGCCGTACCCGCCGTGACTCCAGGTGCGGTAGAGCTGCTCGAGGCGGGCGCCGGGGGCGTGGCCCGACTCGGCCAGCGCCTCGCTCATCGAGGCCTTCATGATCCGGTTCGGCAACACCAGGCCGCAGGGCAGGGTCAGGGGGTCATGCAGATCAGTCATCGGTGAACCTTCGGGGTTGATTGACTTATGGGTGTAATATTACGAACGTAAGGCAATGGTCTACGATATGCAACAAGGGCACAGCTATGAGGAGGGAGGAGACGGTGGCGCGCTACACCGCAGACCACAAGAGCGAAACGCGGAAGCGAATCCTCGAGAACGCCGGCCGCCGCTTCAAGCGGGACGGCATCGACGGATCCGGCATCGCCGCGATCATGTCCGACGCCCAACTCACCAATGGCGCGTTCTACGCACACTTCAAGTCCAAGGACGACCTGGTGGCCAATGTCGTCGCCGACCAGATGCAGCGCTGGCAGGAGACCCTCGACCCATCACAACACGGGCGCGCAGCAGTGGATGAGTTCATCCGCGGCTACCTCTCAGCCCACCACCGCGACAACCCGGAAACCGGCTGCCCATCGGCGGCTCTGCTCGACGAGATAGGCCGCTGCGACAAAACCACCCGGCGCACCTACACCAAGGCGATGCAGGAATCCATCAATGTCGTGGCGGCACACTTGTCTCCCGACGACCCCGCCGCCGCGCACACCCAGGCGATCGGACTGATCACCGTTTTGGTCGCCTCTCTGCAACTGGCGCGCGCTGTCACCGATCGCCGGCTCTCCGACGACATCCTCGAATCCGGTATCCGCAACGCGCGGGCCCTTCTGGACAGCGCGGGCCATCGGTAGCTATCCCCCCAACTCACGAAAGCGATTCCCATGACATCACTGGCTGGACAGTCAGTACTGGTGACCGGAGCCAATCGCGGCATGGGCCGTGAGTACGTGACACAGTTACTCGACCGTGGAGTGGCCAAGGTGTACGCGGCAGCGCGTGATCCGCGATCAATCGACCACGCCGATCCCCGTGTCGTTGGGCTTCCACTCGATGTGACCGATTCGGCGTCGATCGCCGCCGCTGCTGAGCTCGCCACCGACGTCGGGGTGTTGATCAACAACGCCGGCATCGCGCGCATGAGCCCGGTCCTCGGAGGCGACTCAACGACGCTGCGGGAGGAGCTGGAGACCAACCTGTTCGGCCCACTGGCGCTGGCATCGATGTTCGCCGACCGGATCGCCGAGCGCAACGGAGCGATCGTCAACGTCTCCTCGATACTGGCGTGGCTGCCCGGCGGCAGCTACGGGGTGTCCAAGGCCGCGTTATGGAACGCCACCAACGCCATGCGCTCCGAACTGGCGCCGCGCGGGGTCCAGGTGGTCGGCGTCTACGTCGGCCTCGTCGATACCGATATGGCCAACTTCGCCCCCGACAGCGCCAAGTCGCGGCCGGAAGACGTCGTCCGACAGGTGCTCGACGGCATCGAGTCCGGTGCCAACGAGGTGCTCGCCGACGAGATGACCCGACACGTGCGGGCCGGGTTGAGCAAACCGATCGCGTGACAGAGGAGTTGACATGACACAACACAGTGATGGCGGCCGGCGGAAATTGCAGTGGACGCTGGGCGTGCTCGCGGCCATACCCGTGGCCAGCGCAGCCGGAGAGATCGTTCACGGCCCGCAGGGTGTTCCGGGGGGCTCACCGGAGGTGACACCCACCGTCGACAGCGCTCTGCGCTATGCCAACGTGTTCAAATTGGCCGTAGGACCCGTCATCTGGTCTCAACTCGGACGTGTCGAGCGTTCGCCGGCGGTGTCATTCGCGATCGGCACGATTGCGGTTGGCGGCCTGGCGCGACTGCGATCCTGGCAACAACGCGGCCGACCACACCCCGTCATCGTGGCAGCGACAGCACTCGAGGCCCTTGGCGGGCCACTCCTCCTGATGTGGCAGAAGCGCGCTGCTTCGCACCAGGTTTGACGGACTGCTCCAACCCACCGGACGAAGAGAGAAGCGAAGTAATGCCTTCCGTACTGGTCACCGGAGCAGGCCGAGGAATCGGCCTGGCGATCACCGAGCACATGAGCCGGAAGGGCTGGGACGTCTACGCAACTGCCCGGTCCGCCGATGCCTTGCAGAGCCTCAACCGCCTACCCCACGTGCATGCCGTCCCCCTCGACATCACCGACCGGTCCGCGATTGCTGCTCTCCCCGATCTGCTTCCCGCCGAGCTGAACGGAGTCGTCAACAACGCCGGCATCATCGTGAACGGTCCCGTGGAGGGATTGTCCCTCGATGACTTGACCAAGCAGTTCGACGTCAACGTCATCTCGCAGATCGCGGTGACGCAGGCGGTGCTGCCCAAAATTCGTGCATCCCGCGGCCGGATCGTGTTCATCTCGTCGGTCAGTGGGCTGTTCACCACGCCGGGCACCGGCGCCTACAACGCGTCGAAGTATGCAATCGAATCCCTGGCAGATGCGCTCCGGATGGAACTGCGGCCCTGGAAGATCCCGGTTTCGCTCATCGAGCCAGGACCGATCCGCACCGACATGTGGGCCGACGTCCTCGCCGACCACGACCGCATGGCCGAGCACCTCAACGACGAACACCGCCGACTGTATGCCTCACACCTCGCCGGCAGCAGGAAATTGTTGGGGCGTATGCAAAAGCTGGCCGCCGACCCCAAGAAGGTCACCAAGGCCGTCGACCACGCTCTGACATCGAAGCGGCCCAAACGTCGCTATCTTCTGGATCTCGCCAGCCGCGCACAGAAGGCCGTCGTGGCAATCACGCCGACCGCGGTCAACGATGCGGTTCTGGCAGCGGCAACCACATCCAACTGAGACCTGCTGCGGGGGTTGACCCGATGAACAGTGATGAAAGGACCGCGCCGTGAAGGCATTTGTGGTTGATCGGTACAAGAAGAATGTCGACCTGCGGGCCGCCGAGGTCCCTGTCTCACTCGTCGGTGACCACGACGTGCTGGTGGCTGTACACGCTGCAGGTGTCAATCTGCTCGATGCCAAGATCCGTGACGGTGAATTCAAACTCGTTCTCAAATATGGACTGCCGCTGACGCTCGGCAACGACCTTGCAGGTGTGGTGGAGCGTGTGGGGCCGCGAGTGTCGAAGTTCAAAGTCGGCGATCAGGTCTATTCGCGTCCTGACAAGGACCGCATCGGGACCTTCGCCGAGTTCATCGCTGTCGACGAGAAGGATCTCGCACTAAAGCCCGTCAGCCTCAGCATGGAGGAGGCCGCGGCAGTCCCTTTGGTCGCTCTGACGGCGTGGCAAGCTCTGGTCGACATCGCCCATGTAAAGCCCGGACAGCGCGTGTTCATTCAGGCCGGTACGGGTGGCGTGGGGACGATAGCGATCCAGCTGGCTAAGCACCTGGGTGCGACGGTGGCGACTACATGCAGTGCCCAGAGTTTCGAGTTGGTCAAGAGCCTCGGCGCCGATGTCGTGATCGATTACAAGAAGCAAGATTTCGGGGAGATTCTGCACGACTACGACGTGGTGCTTCACAGCCAGGACAGCGCCGAGCTGGCGAAGTCGCTTCGAATACTGAAACGTGGCGGTCAGGTGATCTCGATCAGCGGACCGCCCGATCATCACTTCGCCCGGGAAGTCAGTGCAGCCTGGCCGGTGAGTGTGCTGCTCAGAACGATGAGCGCCGGCGTCCGGCGGAAGGCGCGCAAACTCGGCGTCGAGTATTCGTTTCTGTTCATGAAGGCCGACGGCGCCGAACTTCAGGCGATTGCCGATCTGATCGACCGCGGCGTGATCAGACCGATCATCGACTCCGTATTCCCGTTCGGACGCACCAACGAGGCGATCGCTCGCGTCGCAGACGGACACGCGAAGGGCAAGGTCGTCATCACGCTGACAGGTGCCGCTTCGTAGGCGACCTGTCGGCGTGACCCGCTCAGACTCAACTGTCCACTCCACAAACGCCAGGGTCGAAGCAGCCGAAGCGATGCCCGCACCGACTGTTGCCTTATGGTATAACTTCGTTATAGTTACTATAACTTCGTTCTAGTACGCCGCGGAAGGACAGTCATGGCACAGCAGGCACGAGGCGAAATCGTGATCGACGACCGCGGCGCGGTGCTGGTCGCAACACTGGACGGCGGGCCCCACAGCTTGTTCGGCGTTCAGATCGCCGACCAGCTCGATGCGCTGGTCGAGCGGGCCGAAAACGATCCCAACGTGCGCGCGGTGGTCTTCACCGGTGCGCGTGACGGCCGGTTCGTCAGCCACGCTGATGTCCGGTGGTTGCAGGCCGAAGGCGCAGCCGTGCCGGAACTGCCCCGGCGCGCGGCGTCGGCCGTGCTGCGGATGGCCCGCGGCGTCGACCACGCCCGCGCACTGGATCCCTTGGTGCAGAAGACGCCGATGCGCGGTGTGGCCCAACTTGATCGGGTGCACAACATCTTCCTGCGGATGAACGGCAGCGGAGTCGTTTTCGTCGCGGCTCTCAACGGCTCTGCGCTCGGCCTGGGCGCGGAGTTCGCGTGGGCGTGCGATCTGCGAATCATGGCCGACGACGACAGGTACTTCATCGGCCAGCCAGAGATCCTGCTGGGCATCATGCCCGGTGGCGGTGGCAGCCAGCGCCTCCCCCGGTTAATCGGCAGGCACAAAGCACTGGTCGCAATTCTCGAGGGCAAGCCGTTCTCGCCGGCGCAGGCGCTGGCCAATGGCGCGGTCGACGAAGTGGTCCCCACTGAACACGTGGTCTCGCGGTCGGTGGAGGTAGCCGAATACTTCGGCCGACGGAGCAAGGCAGCGATCAAGGGGATCAAGCGCTCGGTCTACCTGGGCGGCTCGATGACGTTGCCCGAGGGTCTCCACATGGAACGCACCGAGTTCCTGGGCCTCGATCAGTCGGCACACGGCCAGCAGCTGATGTTGCAGTACCTCGACGACACCGAATCCGCCGGCGAGTTGCCGCTGTATTACGGCGATACGTACGAACACGCCCTGGAATCCGGCAGCGTGCCGGCAATCGGCCCCAACGCCGCGGCGGCAACTCGATGAGCACGCCGTCCTTCACCCGTCAGGATGTCTCGATACCGTCCGGCGCGGATACCTGCGCGGGCTGGCTCTACCTTCCCACCGGGGTGACCAAGCCACCGGTCGTGATCCTGGGCCACGGCCTGGGCGCGACGCGGGAGATGCGGCTGGACGCCTTCGCCGAACGCTTCGCCGAAGCCGGCATCGCGGCACTGGCCTTCACATACCGGCATTTCGGAGACAGCACCGGCGAACCCCGGCAGCTTCTCTCGATCACCCGTCAACTCGCCGACTGGGATGCCGTCATCGCCTATGTGAAGGGCCGACCCGACGTCGACGGCACCCGCATCGCGGTGTGGGGCAGCTCGTTCGGCGGCGGTCATGCGGTCACCGTCGCCTCCCGTCATCCGGAGCTGAAAGCAGCTGTGGCGCAGTGTCCGTTCACCGACGGTCTGGCGTCGGCGATGGCGTTGGGACCGCTGGCCTCGCTCAAGGCGCTTCCCCTGGTCGCCAAGGACTACGTGTCCATCCTGCGCCGCCGTCCACCTGCGATGATCCCGCTGGCCGGCCCGCCTGGGTCGCTGGCTCTGATGAACGCGCCCGATGCTCTGCCCGGTTACCAGGCGCTGCTACCGAAGAACAGTACGTTCCGCAACGAGGTCGCCGCCCGCGTGGCTCCGACGATCATGCGGTATCGGCCCGGAAAGCAGGCCCATAAGATCGCGGCTCCAATCCTGTTCTGCATCAGCGACACCGACTCGGTCACCCCGCCTGAAGAAACCGAGCGCTACGCCAGGACCGCGCCTCGCGGTGAGATCAAGCACTACAGCGCAGGGCATTTTGAGTTCTACCTCGGCGACGCGCTCGAGCAGCTGGTCTCCGACCAGACCGAGTTTCTCACCCGGCATCTGAGTCCGGTCGGTGTGACGTCGTGACCACCCCGCCGGCATGACCGCCCACGGGTTCGACTTCGACTGGCTGGTGATCGGGTCGGGTTTCGGCGGCAGCGTAGCCGCACTGCGTCTGTCCGAGAGAGGGTTTCGCGTCGGCGTACTCGAACGTGGTCGCCGGTACCGGCCGGCTGACCTGCCGTCGTCAGCCTGGCAGTCCGACAGGTTCACCTGGGCGCCCAAGCTCGGCAAGCTTGGGATCATGCGGCTCAAGGTATTCCGCCACATCGCCCTGCCCTCCCAGAGCGGTGTCGGCGGCGGCAGCCTCGTCTACGGCGGGGTGCTGTACCGCGCAAAGAATGAGTTCTTCGACTCTCCTCAGTGGCGCGAGCTGGGCGACTGGGAGCACCTGCTTGCGGCGCACTACGCCACCGCCGAGCGGATGCTGGGTGTCGGACCCGTGCCGTTCGATTCCGTTCACCAGCAGTGGATCCGGGACCTTGGCCGGCACTTCGGCACTGAGGACACGGTCACTCGTGCACCAACCGGAGTCTTCTTCGGCGAGCCTGGAAAGGCGGTGCCCGATCCTTACTTCGGCGGGGCGGGCCCCGATCGGACCGGCTGCATCCGCTGCGGTGCCTGCATGGTCGGTTGCAGAGTCGGCGCGGTCAACTCGCTGACCCAGAACTACCTGTGGTTCGCCGAACGCAACGGCGTACAGATCCTGCCCGAACATCAGGTCATCGACGTGACCCCGCTCGGCAACCCAGACGGCAGCAACGGATACCGGGTCACTACCGAACACCCTCGTGGGGGCCGACATCGCAATCGCCAGACCTACACCACCGGCGGGGTCGTCTTCGCCGGCGGAGCGCTGGGCACCAACGAACTGCTGGCCAACTGCAAATACGGCGGTTCGCTGCCCCGTATCAGCAACCGGCTCGGCCAGTTGGTGCGCACCAACAGTGAATCCGTGCTGACGGTGCGGCTGCCCGAGGACCGCGGCACCTGGCGTGACGTCACCGCAAGCAGCAGCGTGCACGTCGATGCTGATACACACATCGAGTTCCTCACCTACGGCCCAAGGGCGGACATGCTCGGGCTGCTCTACACGGTGCTCGTCGGAGACGGCACCCGTGCCACCCGTCCGCTGAAGTGGCTCGCCGCCATCGCGGCTCACCCGAGGCAGTGGCTGCGCACGCTATGGCCGGTCGGCTGGAGTCGGCGGATGGTGATGCTGTTGGTGATGCAGTCACGTGACAACGCGATCAGCTTTCGTGCGCGCAAGCGGCGATTCGGCCGGGGCTACCGATTGGCCACCGTCCAGAACACCGACAAACCGAACCCCACCTATATCGACATCGGCAACCAGGCGGCACGTTGGCTCGCCGAGCGCACCGGTGGAATCGCACAGAGCAACATCCTCGAAGCCCTCGGCAACATCCCGACGACCGCGCATCTGCTCGGCGGCGCCGCCATCGGCGCGGACGCGACGCACGGCGTCGTTGACGAGAACCTCAACGTCTACGGTTACCGGAACATGCTGATCTGTGACGGCGCGGCCATGCCGGCCAACCCAGGCGTCAATCCAGCCCTGACCATCACCGCCCTTGCGGAGTACGCCATGACGAAAGTGCAGGCAGCGCAGACCATCGCCGAGCCGATCACGTTCGCCAAAGCCATCGACTGAGGACGGAGCTCCCGACCATGCCCAAACCCGCCAAGGCGGCAACAAGTACCACAGCCGACCCCACGGAGAAGGAGCCGGTCGCCCGTCTCGATAACGAACGGGCCATCAGCCAGCTGGTGGCGGCGGCCATAGAACTGCTGGCCGTCGAGGGACCCACCGCGATCAAGGTCCGTGCCGTCGCCGAGGCCGCGGGCATGTCCACCATCGCGGTATATCACCATCTGGGTGGCCTACCCGAATTGATC
>CAZHUU010000079.1:0-8883 GCA_964535335.1 uncultured Mycobacterium sp. | reverse complement strand
GATCGCTGCCGTCGTCGACCAGGGCTTCCGCGACCTCGGCGACGCCTTGCTGCAGGTGCCGGCCACCGAGGACCCCGCCACCGCCCTCTTCGCTATGGCGCTGACGTCGCGCCGATTCGCTCGGGCCAACCCGCACCTCTACGACCTGATGTTCGGCCTGTCGACTCGTGGCAGCTACCGACCGTTGCCGTCTCCCGAGTCCGCGGCGCAGGGCCGCATCGACAACTTCCAGCTGGCCTACTCCCACCTCGCCAATGCCTGTGGGCGTCTCGTGGCCAGCGGTCGAGTCAGCGCGCCCCAGGATTCCGAAGCCGTTGCCCCGCAACTGTGGAGTGCGGTCCACGGAATGGTCACCCTCGAACTTGGTGGCCACCTCTCGATATTCGACGATCCCGTACGCCAGGTCCTGCTGCCGATGATGACCAACATCCTCGTGGGCTTGGGAGACGATCGCGACTCGGCCATCGCTTCCCATCAGGCTGCGCTGGCCCTACTACCGCCCGACCGCTCGTAATCGATACACGTTCGCGTCGCAGGCCGCAAAGGACGATCTGATCTATGGACATCAAGAGGGCCACCACAGCGCTTGATCAGCTGCGCGAAATCCCGACGACCAATGTATCGCCGTGGAAGCCGGTCTGCAGCGCACCGCGAGTGCGGTCGTGATGCAGCAGCTGTTCTCCATAGGACCTAGCGGCGCCGCCATAGAGTGTTGACACAACAGCTCCAAGTGAGGCCTTCGGTACTTGAACCCGACCACTAAGCCCCGGAGGAACCGGACCAATGCGCTACCGCGATCAGCCCACCGTCGAAGCCGTCCAACGACTGTCCTGCAATACCGATACCGCCTGGCGGTACGTCACCGACATCACCCTGCCCGCACGGGTCTCCACCGAATTGGCGGGCGTGGAATGGCTCGATGGCGCCGACCATGTGGCCGTCGGCGCCCGCTTCAAGGGCCACAGCAAACACGAGGCCCTGGGCGAGTGGGAAACCGTCTGCGAGATCGTTGAGGTCGAGCCCGGCCGACGCTGGGTGTGGAACGTCGTCCACCCCGCCGGCGTCGGGGCAACGTGGGGATTCGAGGTCGAGCCATCGTCGCAAGGGTCGATCGTGCGTCAGTGGGCGCGGATGGGGCCGGGCCCATCGGGGCTGACGTTCGCCATCACCGCCCAGCCCGAAAAAGAGGCTCGCATCGTTGCTCGCCGCCTTGAGGAGTGGCTGACCAACATGCGGGCCAACCTCGCCTACATCGCCGAGCAGACCGGCGACTCACAGTGAGGATCGGTCTGGCCGTCGAACCCCGACTGCCGGGGTCCGCTGAATTCGCCAGGAGCGCTGAGCAACTCGGCGTCGACTCGTTGTGGGTGCCTGAGGTGTGGGGCTATGACGCCCTCACCGGATTGGCCTACCTGGCGGCGTGCACCGAAAGAATCCGGCTGGGCACCTTCGTCGTGCAACTCGGCTCGCGCAGTCCCGCGCTCCTGGCCACCTCGGCACTGAGCCTCCAGGAACTGTCCGACGGCCGATTCCTGCTCGGTATCGGAACCTCCGGCCCCCGGGTCATGGAAGGGTGGCACGGGGTCCGGTTCCACCGCCCTGTCCAGACCACCCGGGAGACTGTAGAGATCATCCGCATTGTCTCCCGCGGGGACCGCCTCGAGCACGACGGTGAGATCTATCCCCTGCCCTTGCCCGATAGCAGGGGCGCCGCCCTGCAGCCCCTGGTGCGGCCCCGTCCGGTGCCGATCTACAACGCCGCGATGGGCCCGCAGAACCTGCGCCTCACCGGCGAAGTCGCCGACGGCTGGTTGGGAAACCTTTTCATCCCCGAATCCGCCGCGGTGTTCCTCGAACCCCTGCGCGGAGGAGCCGAGTCGGCGGGGCGCACACTGGCCGACCTCCATCCCGTCGCCCCCGTCGCGGGTGCGCGTCACGACAGCGCCGCGCCCACCCGCGCGGCTCCCCGGCGCCACGCAGACGGATACGGATTCACCATCGGCGCCATGGGAACCGGCGGAACGAACTTCTACAACGACGCCATTACTCGACTGGGCTACGCAGAACAGGTCGCCGAAGTCAGCCGACTCTGGCAGTCAGGACACCGCGACGAGGCCCGCGCAGCGGTTCCGCTGGATCTGGGCCGGCTCACCAATCTTCTCGGCAGCACAACCGAAGTCGCGGAGCGCATCGCCGCATACCGGAACACCGGAATCGGCACGCTGCTCGCCAAAATCGACGGCGACCACAACCACCAGCTGCACACCATCGAGCGCCTGCTCGACGCGGTCGCGCTGAGCCGGTAATCAGCCGGCCGACTCACGCCCAGGGGGCAGGCTCTCCTCCGACTGCGCGGATACCAAGTACTGCGAAGGCATCTGGGACGTCAGACCGGTGGCCGGCGAGGGCTGATGTCAGGTGATGCTGTACATGTCCAGCAGCCGATAGCGAGCCGCGTCGAGGCGCTGCACGCCGGAGACGGTGCTGTCGGTTCCGCGCGGAGGTCGTCCTCGTATCGACGACGACCTCCCCTCCCGGGCAACCACCGGAAATGCGTTCTGAACGTCCTGAATCGCGCAGCATGTATGCTGTTAGCTGCGGCTTCCCATTCCGACGATGCAAGCATCGTCAACAGATTCGGCAACTAAGCGCAACGGCCTCGGCCACTGGACTCGGCACCCGAATCTCGCTATCTCCCGGCCTGTTTCGTCTCTGGGAAGGCGCCCCTCAACGCGAGAACTGTCGGGCGACCTTGCCTCGGTCGACCGAGCCCTTGGCGGTGACCGGAAGCTCGTCGGCGAAAGTTATGTGCTCGGGGATCTCGAAACCGGCGAGTCGGCCGCGGCTGTAGGCGGCAAGGTCGGGTTCGGCGCGATCCCGCGTGACGACCACGGCGGCGACCCGCTCGCCGTAAAGGTCGTCGGGAATGCCGAAAACCACCGCCTGGGTCACATCCGGGTGGGACGCGAGGACTTGCTCCACATGTTCTGGGGAGATCTTCTCGCCGCCACGATTGATCTGTTCCTTGATACGCCCCCGCACACTCAGAACTCCGTTATGGTCCACCGAACCCAGGTCGCCGGTGCGCAGCCAGCCGTCGACGAATGCGCCGGCGGTGGCGGCGGGGTTGTTGAGGTAGCCACGCACAATGCTCGGCCCAGACAGCCAGATCTCGCCGGTCGACCCTGTCGACACGCTGTTGCCGTCGGCGTCGGCGATGCGCACCGACAGGCCGGTGGGCGCGCCGACGGTATTCAACCGGGTGGGCTCGTCGTGGAACGGCAAGACGGAGCTGGCCTGATGAGTTGCCTCTGTCATCCCATAGGCCGCCAGTAGGGGCACCCCGAACGTCTCCTCGATCCGCTGCGCCGTCGCGGGCGCGAGTGGGGCGCTACAGCTGCGGACGAAACGCAGCCTGTCGCGCGCGCCGGCCGTCAGCTCGGCGCCCGACCGGTCGAGCACTATTTGGTGAATGGTGGGCGCGGCTGTGAACCAGGTGGCCTCGACGGTGTCGATGTCGTCCCAGAAGGTGCTCGCCGAGAACCGGCCGCGGGCCGGAAGCAGGATCCGGCCGCCGCTGGCCAATGGCGCAAGCAGGCCCGCAACGAGCCCATGCCCGTGGAACAACGGCATCACCGCGACCGTCCCGTCTGAGGGCCCGATTCGGTACGCGCCGACGATGCCGGTGACCGAGGCCCTGATGTTGTCGTGCGTCCACGGCACCATCTTGGGAGTGCCGGTGGTGCCCGAGGTGAACATGATCAGCGCATCGCGAGCCGCCAGCCCGGGTAGCCGTTCGCCGAAGGTCCGGAGCGCGTCGGCGCTGTGGATCCCGTCCGAATCGAGCAACCAGGCGGGATCCCCTCCCAGAGATGGCTGCCCGCCATCGACGAGTGTGACTCGGACATGGGCCATCTCGGCCCGAGCCCGTCTTTCGGCCTCCGGCAAGCCCGGGTCGAACGGCGCGACAACGAGACCGGCACGCGTCGCGGCGAGCAGTCCTGCAACGAGTTCGAGGCTGTTCGATGCCTGCAGTGCCACGACATCGCCGGGCTGTAGTGCGGTACTTTGCAGGAGTTGGCATCGGGTGGTGACGAGTTCGGCCAGTTCCGCGTAGCTGATCCGGCGACGTCCGGCACCAACGATCAACGCCGTCGAATCCGGTGCGGCATGGGCGGCGTCGTCGAGGATGTGACCGAGCAATCTCTGGGTTGTCATGGGCGCTCCTGAACCGTGATGCCCTTGGGGTTCAGGTGTGCGATGTTGCCGCTCTCGGTGCCGTCCGAAGGGTCGATCTGGCAGTCGATGAGCGCGGGGCCGCCAGCCGACAACGCCTCCCGGAGGAAGACGCCCACCTCCGCGGGCGTGCTCGCCCGATATCCCTTGCCCCCGAAGGCCTCGATCATCACGTCGTAACGCGCACGCAAAGCGGTGGGTGCCGGGTCGGCGGAGCCGGAGACGTCGTCGCCGCGATAGACACCGCTGTTGTTGAGGATGACGGTGACGATCGGCAGGTTATACCGGCAGATCGTCTCCAGCTCTATTCCGCTGAACCCAAACGCGCTGTCGCCCTCGATGGCGATCACCGGTTCGCCGGTCTCCACGGCCGCGGCGATCGCGTAGCCCATCCCGATACCCATGACCCCCCAGGTTCCGCTGTCCAAACGGTGACGTGGCACCTGCATGCCAATCGTGTTGCGCGCCAAATCGAGTGCATTGGCGCCCTCGTTGACGAGGTAGATGCGGGGGTTTTCGCGAACGACCTCGTGGATCGCCTGTAGTGCGCCGAGGAACTTCATCGGTTGGGCCGTCTGCGCCGCCGCGAGGCGGTCGGCCATCTTGGCGACATTCTGCGCCGACCTGGTTGCGAGCTCCTCGCGCCACTGCGCCGGGGCGGCGATCCGACCGGACTTGTTCCGCTCGACGAGGGCCGCCATCACCGACCCGACATCGCCGACCAGCGGGGCAGCAACGGGCTGATTGCTGTCCAGTTCAGTAGCCGCGATGTCGACCTGGATGAACTTGACATCCGAGCTAAACGTCGGCGAGTCGCCATGTCCAAGAGGCCAATTCAAACGCACACCGACAAGCATCACCACGTCGGCTCTGCGCAGCGCCACGGACCGGGCGGCGGCTGCCGACTGCGGGTGGTCGTCGGGCAGCAGCCCTTTAGCCATCGACATAGGCAGATACGGCACACCAGTGCTCTCGACGAACTCGCAAATACGCTCGTCGGCCTGCGAATAGGCGGCACCCTTGCCCAGCACGATCAGCGGACGTTCGGCGCCGGCCAGTAGGTCGATCGCGCGATCCACCGCCTGCGGGTCGGGCAACTGCCGCGGTGCCGGATCGACGACCCGCCACACCGTCGCGGCGGCCTGTTCCGCATCAAGAACCTCACCGAGCACGGCAGCCGGGACGTCGAGGTAGACCCCGCCAGGCCGCCCGGACACCGCGGTGCGGATCGCGCGCGCCACGCCGCGGCCGATGTCCTCCGCCCGAGACACCCGGTAGGCCGCCTTGACCAACGGCTTGGCGATCGCGAGTTGATCCATCTCTTCGTAGTCGCCACGCTGAAGGTCCACGATGTGGCGCTCGCTCGATCCGGAGATCTGCACCATCGGGAAGCAGTTCGTGGTGGCGTTGGCGAGCGCCACCAACCCGTTGAGGAAGCCCGGCGCAGACACCGTCAGGCAGATGCCGGGCCGCCCGGTGAGAAACCCGGCCGCGGCGGCCGCATGCCCGGCATCGCTCTCGTGGCGGAACCCGATGTACCGGATGCCCGACCGTTGCGCGAGGCGCGCCAGGTCGGTGATTGGAATGCCAACTACTCCGTAGATCGCCTGCACGTCGTTGAGCTTCAGCGCATCGACGACGAGATGAATGCCATCGGTGAGAGCACCCGGTTCGCCGGCGCCGGCGGCGGTCGGCTCTTGTGTAGAAGTCATGGCTTAAGTCCTTTCCTGCTATTCATATCCGCTGCCAGCGCTTCGCGAGTGCAAGAGCTGATTGTTCGCCCGTGGGGCGGCCTGCGGGCGGAAAAGCCGGCTCGTCCGTCAGGCCGACGTCCTCGTCGAGAACTTCGCGCCCGGCGCCATGGACCGGATCGGCCTGTCGTGGGAGACCCTGCGAGAGTGGAACCCTCGGCTGGAATTCGGCTCCGTTAAAGGCTTCAACGACGACTCACCATGGAACGACCTCAAGGTCTACGAGAACGTCGCCCAGTGCGCCGGCGGAGCCGCCTCGACCACGGGCTTCTGGGACGGACCTCCGACGATCAGCGCCGCGGCGCTAGGCGATAGCAACACCGGCATGCGCCTGCTGATCGGCATCCTCACCGCGCTCATCGCCCGCGAGAAGACCGGGAAGGGACAGAAGGTGTCAGTGTCGATGCAGGACGCCGTTCTCAACCTGTGCCGGGTCAGGTCGGCTACCTCGAGGAGGACGCCGACACCATCGCCGACCGGCATCGCAACAACATCGTCGTCTGATCGATGACTAACTGCACCTAGATGCCGAAGACCCACACGCCGACCGGTTCGCAGCGCCAACAGTGCCAGTTCGAAAAGGAGGAATCACCAGCCGAGTGCCACCCCGTCGAGCCGGTGGTCGACACCGGCCTGCAGGCACGGCCCGATCCCATCGCGCCCGTCGTGCAGTCGCACCATCTGCGCGGCGCCCTTGAACGCGAACGGGTCGCCGATGCGGTGCCCGCGTTGCACCAGGTCGTAGCCGACCTGTTCGGGCACCCCAGGGTCGAGTTGGACCTCGTCGGTGGTCATCACCACCCGGAACCGGGGAGCATCGACCGCCTGCTGAGGGTTCATTCCGAGGTCGAGCACATTGATCAGCGTCTGCACCTGCCCCTGCGGGTGGTTGTTGAGCCCGATACAGCCCAGCACGAACTCCGGTAGCCCGTCGCGCAGCACCATGCCGGGCAGGATGGTGTGGCGGGGCCGCGCCCCCGGTGCCAGCGCGTTGGGGTGGCCCGCCACGGTGGTGAACTGGCTGGCTCGGTTGTTGAGGATCACCCCGGTTTCGCCGGCCAGCAGCCCCGAACCGAAGCCGCCGCAGATGCTGCTCATCAGCGACACCGCGTTGCCAGCGGCGTCAATTGCGCAGACGTAGGTGGTGTCGCTGGAGTTGCCGCCCTGCCGATGGACTGGGGCGGTGGCCCGGTCGGTGATCCGTTCGCGCAGGGCGGCCAGACCCTCGTTCGACAGCGCGTGGGTCACCTTATCGAGCATGGGGTCCGACGGTTCGCCGACGGTATTGATGGCGAACTCGAATCCCAGTCGTAGCGCCTCGATCTCGTGGTGAATGCGATCGGCCGCCGTCATCGTGGCCAGGTCATAGCCCGCCAGGACGCCGAGCGCGATCAGCGAGACGACGCTTTGGGAGTTGGGTGGCAGGCCCAACACCTGTCTGCCGCGGTAGTCCACAGACAGCGGTTCGACCCATTGCGCCCGCTGGGCGGCGACGTCGTCGACGGTGGTGGTGACGCCACCCGTGGTCAGTGTTGCGGCGATCGCTTCGGCGACCCGGCCGGTGTAGAAGGCGTCGCGCCCGCCAGCGGCCACCGCCTCGAGCGTGTCGGCCAGCGCCGTGAAGCGGACCAGCTGCCCGGGTGCCGGTGGCCGGCCACCCGGCAGCAGTAGGTCTAGCAGCGCGGGTTCGGCGAACTGCGGCAGCCCGGACGCGGCCATAGCCCAAAACCCGGCGATCGACTCGCCAACCGGGTAACCATCGCGGGCGGCCGCAACGGCGGGTTCCCACAGTCTGGCCAGCGGCAGGCTGCCGAAGCGTTCCAGCAGCGCGCACCAGCCATCCACCGCACCGGGGATGGTCACCGATTCCGCCCCGGTCGCCGGCATCATCGCCCGGCCGGCCATCGCGGCCAGCGACGCCCCTGACGGCGCAACGCCACTGCCGTTGAGCCCATACACCTTTCGGTCGGCAGCCCAGTACACCAGCACCATGGTGTCGCCCCCCAGGCCGCTCATCATCGGCTCGGCGATCGCCATCATGCCCGCCATCGCGACCGCCGCGTCGACGGCGTTCCCCCCGTCGCGCAAGACCCGCAACCCCACCTCGGTCGTCAGCGGCGAACTCGACGACGCCACGCACGACCGGGTAATCACCGGGGAACGCCGGCCCAGGAAGCCGACGGGATTCTCAACCTCAGTGATCTCTTTCGACGAGATCCTGTGCCGGCTCGCCATATGCGCCTCCGCTGCGTAGACCACATTGATCAGCTTCATTAGGGACGCGGGCTCAGCCCTGCGAGAGGTGTCTACGTTCTGAAATAGCTTGAGCGCCTGCACTCAGTGCACATCCACCATGTCTGCCGGGTGTATCGCTCCATGACGGTGTGCTCTTCCACGCACTTCATGGCGGCGTCGCAGTGCGGGCATGTGCGGACTGATATCTCCCCAGGGGGAAGGGTCAGTGCATGAGGCCTTCGCCCGCTGCTCCGAACAATCTGAGCACTCAAATTCGTCACACCCCCGGATTGTGCCTGCGACGAGTGTAGCGGGGGCTGTGCCCCACGTCACACCGAAAAGTGGAAGTGACTCTCATTTCACCGAGTATTAACCCGGATAACAGTTGGCCGCCCCCGCTCGACCGGCACCACCGGAGCGCCCGGCGCCGCGGGGTCGAACGGGGCCATTGGCGCGCTTGCCCATGGGCCGAAGGCTACGCCCACGGGTTGGCGTATGGGTTGGCGTACGGATGGAATCAGACAGAAAAGGTGGTCGCGGATTTTCCCGAAAACCACCTCTGAACTGTTCGTTCTGTGGTCGGGCTGACAGGATTTGAACCTGCGACCACTTGACCCCCAGGAAATGGGTCTAGCACGTTGTGCCTGCTCACGCCCGGTAT
>CAZHUU010000078.1:0-22421 GCA_964535335.1 uncultured Mycobacterium sp. | reverse complement strand
CCGACACCTACGACGTCGTCATCATCGGCGCCGGGATCTCCGGGATCGGCGCGGCGTACCGGTTGGCCGAACGCAACCCCGGCACGCGGTATGTGATCCTCGAGCGCCGCGAGCGCATCGGCGGAACCTGGGACCTCTTCCGCTACCCCGGCGTGCGGTCGGACTCCTCCATCTACGCGCTGAGTTGGTCGTGGGAGCCGTGGCGGGGCCAGGAGTACGTGGCCGACGGTGACGTCATCCGCGACTACATGGAAGAGGCCGCCCGCAAGCACGGCATCACCCCGCACATTCAGTTCGGCACCCACGTGCGCTCCGCCGACTGGGATTCGTCCACCGACACCTGGACCGTGCACGCCGACGAGAACGGATCCCCGACGACGTACCGCGGCCGCTTCGTGTTCTTCGGCTCCGGTTACTACAACTACGACGAGCCCTACACCCCCGAATTCCCCGGTATCGAGAACTTCTCGGGCACCGTCGTGCACCCACAGTTCTGGCCCGAGGACCTCGACTACACCGGCAAGCGGGTGGTGGTGATCGGCTCCGGGGCGACGGCGGTGTCGATGGTGCCGGCGCTGGCCCGCAAGGCCGCCAAAGTGACCATGCTGCAACGCTCACCGGGCTACCTGTTCTCGATGCAGCGCAACAGCCTGCCGATGCGCACGATCCGAACCGTGTTTCCGAAGAGCGTGTCGTACTGGATCATCCGGTTCATCGCGCTGATGTTCGAGAAGATCCTCTGGGTGCTGTCGCGCAGCGCTCCCGGTGTGGTGAAGAAGATCGTCCGCACCCAGAACACCAGCATGCTGCCCGCTGGCTATCCGGTCGATGTCGACTTCAACCCGAACTACAACCCGTGGGACGAGCGCATGTGCCTGGTGGCCGACGGTGATGTGTTCGAGGAGATCAGTCGCGGAACCCTGGAAGTGGTCACCGACCACATCGACCACTTCGACGCGACCGGCATCATGCTGAAGTCCGGCCGCCATCTGGATGCCGACATCATCTCCACCGCCACCGGACTGCAGTTGCAGGCACTCGGCGGGGTGCGGATCAGTGTGGACGGCGCCGAGGTGAAGCCGCAGGATCGGTTCTCCTACAAGGCGCACATGCTCGACGATGTGCCGAACCTGTTCTGGTGCATCGGTTATACGAACGCATCGTGGACGTTGCGCGCCGACATGACCGCCCGCGCGACGGCCAAGCTGATCGAGTACATGGACGCCCACGGCTACACCCACGCCTACCCGCACCTGGCCGGCGAGCCGATCGCCGAGAAGCCGGCCTGGGATCTGCAGGCCGGGTACGTGCTGCGCAATCCCCACGCCCTGCCTCGGTCGGGTAAGAAGCGGCCGTGGGTGGTGCGCCAGGACTACTGGGCCGACGCCGTCGACTTCCACTTCCTGGACAAGATCGACGAGAACATGACCTTCGGGCGGGTGGCGGCGGCGGCGCGCACAGCCTGATCTCGCGCGCCTGCTCCTCTCCGGGGTGGCACTACATGTGCCCGGCTACGAGCGACTATCGCTGCCCCTCGGCTCGGCCTGCCCCGGCCACGCCGAGCGGAAGCGTGTCTGCGGTGGCACTACCTGTGCCCGGCTATGAGCGACTATTGCGCCATCCCACGGATCCGCCGGCGTGCACCATGGACGCCATCACGCCAAGAGTCGCTCATAGCCGGGCAAAACTAGTGTCGCCCGGGAGCCAAGCCGGAACGTCACCCGCCACGGAACTGGCCGCCGGGTTTGGGGCCGGAGTCGGCGGCGGTGGCGGCGTCACCTCATACGCCCCCGGGGTGATGGACATCAGGACGGCGACCCCGACGAACGTCCCCACTGCGGCTGCCGCGAAACCGATTCCGATCCGCCTCGTCGGCCGCCACGGCAATGTGCCGAGTGCCAACACCGCCGGGATGATCCAGGAAATGGACCAGAAGAAGTAGAAGCACAATCCGAGCGACAGAAAGCCGCCGAGCGTCCCCAACAGCAGCTGCACCACTTTCGCGGCCTCCGATGGTTCAGCCGGCGCAACGGGCGCGTTCATTGTCATTGAACCGCGATCACGAACGGCGTTCCCCAGACAAGCAACACCGATCCGCCGGACACCGCGACCACGACCAAAGCCACGCCCGCCGTTCGCACCACGCGAGGCCACGGCCACAACGCCAGCACCAGCCCCAGCAGCAGCAGCAGCACGATGACACAGCCGACGCCGATCGCGAGCCACGCCTGCCCCGCGGTCAGAGCGGGGTCGCGCTCGAAGATGGTGTGGCGCGCGACGAATGCCCACACCACTCCTGCAACCACCGCACCGATAAACACCGCGGGAACCCAGTAGACGTCGCGGACCAGACGGTCGGCGAACGCATGTGTCTCCCTGATCATTCCGGCACCCGGATCACTTCTGGGGCCGACGTCACCGGCCCCAGCTCTGTCGTCGCCGGCGCGACGACGAGGTCACCGAGATAGGTATAGAACTGGTCCACCATGCTGGCATCTCCCACCCTTGTCGAACGCCACAGCCCTGCCAACGGTCCCCACTCGTTGTCGATCCACGGATGCATCTGTGCGACGGTCTTCGTCGACAGTGCAGCCGATCCGGCCATCGGCCGATCGTTGTAGGCCTCGAGTGCGGGGAACGCCGTAGGGGAACCGCCGACCTTGACCTCAGACGGACCGGGCTGGACTACCAGCTCACCACGCACGGCGACGGCGGCCTTCGCGAAGTCTTCACCACCTGGCGAGAATGGGTCGGCGGCCGCATAGCGGAGGTAAACCGCCCCGTCCTGTCGTTGCGTTACCCGGACGGTTGGAGTGCCGACCTTGACCTGTCGACGTTCGATGTCCACCGACGGGTTCTGGCGGGCCAGAACCAGCCCGTTCTCATAGTCGACGAGCAACGCCACCCGGGACTGCTCGGGCGTGGCGGATGGGGTGAACCCGCGCTTGTCGCCGATGTTGCTGCTGAAGTCCAAACCTCCCAACCCGAGCACGGGATCGTTGACCGTTGCCGAGGGGATGAACAGGTTCATCCGCACCACCCCCTGTCCCGGCACCGGTTCGATGCGGCCGGCGACCGCCGTCGCTGGCACGTCCTGGTCGAACCAGGTGTGGTAGGCGTGGGTGTCCAGTGCCGCCGCCGTTTCCCAGTCCGCCGCCGAGGACGGCGGCCGACCCAAGACCGCCGTGAACGCGTCGATCTGGTTCTGCAGCCGGGTCTCCGCGCGCTCGGGCGGGCCGGGGATCACCGGAATGGGCGCATCGCCGTCGGCCATGTTGATCGCGGTGGCCAACTCGTCGTCGACGGCATCGGCGTCGGCCAGTATCTCGTCCAGATCATGCTGCAGCGCAAGCGCATTCAACAGTCCGTCGACCGGTCCGCCGACCGGATGGCGGCCCACATCCACCCGGCTCGTCTCAGCGTCGAGCGCCAGACCCAGCGCCGCGGCCCGGTCCGCGAGCCGCTGCAGCCTGCCCTTGATCGCGTCGATACGGTCGGCGGCATCGCGGGCGGCGTGCGCGACGGCCATCGCCTCGGCGCCGTGGGCATCGAGATCCGCGCGGGTCATCGCGAGCGCCGAATGCGCGGCGGTAGCGGCATCGCCGCCCCAGCTGCCGAACACCTGCAGCGTCTCCAGTCCGCGGGCCGCGTCGAGGGCCGCTCCCGCGCGCTGCCGGGCGGCGGCGAAGACCTCACGAACGGCCTGCGAACTCCACCGCTCGATATCGGCAACCGACAAACCACTCATCAGGCCGAAGTGTGGCAGCGGCCGCCACACCCGTCACTTCACCGTGCGCACAGACGACTCCGCCCCCTGCGGCCGGGGCCGGAGGGGGCGGAGTGCGTTCGCGTCAGTTCACCGTGCGCGGGAAGCCGGCGGCGGTCTGCGGGGCCAGCAGCGTGGTGTGGTGCCGGTGCCACTGGCTGCCCGGGACCGCCTCGGGAGCGGGCTGCGCGTGATCCTGCGGGATGGCGACGATGCCGGGCTGCGGGTTCATCTCGGCCGCGGCGGCGGTGCCGGCAAGACCGAGTGCGGCGCCACCGATGACACCCGCCGTGAGCAGCGGAAGGACGAGCGAGCGGGTGATGGTGCGGTTCATCTGAATTCTCCTGTGTGAGTTGCTGTCCGACCGTCTTCGGCCATGCACCAACCATCGCGGGAGTTGAGGACGAGGTCTGTCGCGCAAACACATGGACGGGGGGATGAACCGGTGTCATCCGTTCGGACGACACAGGTTCGTGACGAACCGGTCGAAAGCGCCGCGGAAGACGCAGAACACCTGGCTACACTCCACGATGTGCGCCAGAACGGCAGCCAGCAGAAGCGGCCTGGCCGCTTCTTGGCGGCCCTGGTGATTCCGCCGATCCCGGTCGGCGGGATCGCCCACGACGCGGTTCAGGCAGTCTTCCTCCAATTCGAGCAGCGGGCCCAACGCCGGCGAGCCATCCTGCGGCTGATCCTGGTCGCCGTCATGGTGCTGGCCATCTTCGCCGGGACCGAACGCTCCAGCTGGCCCCTGGCGTTCGCTGTCGTCGGGGTGTACACCGTGCTGGCGATCCTCTCGGCCTACGTCCATCTGCGCCGCCGGCCGTCGGCCAGCCGGATGCGCGCCGTTGTCCCGATGATGCCGGTCGACCTCGCCGCGATCTGCCTGCTCCAACTGCCCTCCACCGGCAGCTATCTCATGCTGGGACTGCTGGCGTTCCTGCCGTTCTTCATCGCCACCCAGTACGGCCGCTGGGCCGTGGTGATGGCCATCGCGGCCATCGTCGCCGGCGGCCTGACGATCGTGACCGACTCGGCCCTGCGCAGTCAGATGACGCCGCTGCAGATCACCACCGTGCTGGTCATGCTCACCCTGCTGTGCCTGTGCTCCTACGCGATCTCCGCGATCCAGCAGCATCGGCTACAAACCTTCGCCGAAATCATCGCCAGCCGTGAACTGCTGCTCGCCGATGTGATGGCCGCGGAGGAACGCGAGCGCAGGCAGGTCGCCGAAGCGCTGCACGACGGTCCGCTGCAAACCCTGCTCGCCGCCCGCCAGGACCTACGCGAATCGACGGGCCCGAACGCCGACCCGGCCAGCGCTGCCCGGGCCGCCGAACTGGTCGGGGATGTCGCCCGAGAACTCCGCCAGCTCACCAAACAACTGCACCCGTCGGTGCTGGAGGAGGCCGGCCTGGAGCCGGCGCTGCAGGGCCTGGTCGAAACCCTGGTCGAGCGCACCGGCGCGGCAGTGCAGTGCGAGATCGACTACCCGAGCCGCCACCGCGAGGACTCGATGATCTACGGGGTTGCCCGCGAACTGCTCACCAACGTCGCGAAACACGCTCAGGCCACAATGATTTGGCTGCGCCTGCGCGATGAGGGTGCTACCGCGACGCTCGACGTGCGCGACGACGGCGTCGGGATCGACCAGGCGGTGATCGCCCGCCGGGTCGCCGAGGGACACATCGGGCTGGCGTCACAACGATCGCGAGTCGAAACACTCCGGGGCAGTTGGGAATTCGAGCCGGTGGAGCGGGGAACGTGGGTGCGGGTGACGGTGCCACTGCACGATGACAGGGAGAAGACGTGAGCGTTTCGAATCGCAAGGTGCGGGTGGTGGTCGGTGACGACCACCCGATCTACCGCGACGGCATCGTGGCGGCGCTGAACCGCAGCGAACAGACCGAGGTGGTCACCGCGGTCGCCGACGGACAGGCGGCGCTGGCCGCGATCGTCGAGCACGCCCCCGATGTCGCGCTGCTGGACTACAAGATGCCCGGCCTGGACGGGATCGCCGTGGCGCATGCCGTCACCCGCGACGGGCTGTCCACCCGGGTGCTGCTGCTCTCGGCCACCACCGAGGGTTCGGTGGTGTACAAGGCCATCCAGGACGGTGCGGCCGGCTATCTGTCGAAGGACTCCGATCGCGACGAGATCGTCAACGCCGTGGTGGCCTGCGCCCGCGGCGAGAAGGTCTTGCCGCCCGACCTGGTGACCAGCCTGGCCACGCAGGTGCACCGGCACGCCCAGACCCACGGACCGCTGCTCAGCGAGCGGGAACGCCAGACCCTGCGAATGATCGCCGACGGGAAGACCGTTCGCGACATGGCCAAGGAACTCTTCCTCGCCGAGACCACGATCAAAACCCATATCCGCAGGCTGTACGAGAAGCTCGGCGTCTCCGACCGCGGCGCGGCCGTCGCCTACGCGATGCGTAACGACCTGCTGGAGTGAGGCGGGCGTTCATCCGTTCGGACGACACCGGGTTCATCCCCACGGTCGTGCGTTCGGACGCTGTGGCCACCCCCGGCCCCGGCGCAGGCTGATGCTCATGACAACTCTCACGCAGACCCACATCACCACCAAGCACGTCACCAAGTACGCCGCTAAATACGCCATGGAGGCCATCGGCACCTTCGTGCTGATGTTCACCGTCGGGGCAACCGTGTTGGGCGGCTCGGCGCTGGCGCCCTTCGCGATCGGCGCGGCGCTGATGGCGATGATCTATGCCGGCGGCCACATCTCCGGCGCGCACTACAACCCGGCGGTCACCATCGCGGTGCTGGTGCGCGGACGCATCAGTGCCGCCGAGGCGGTGGGCTACGTCGTTGCTCAGGTCGCCGGCGGACTCGCGGCCGCGGCGGTGGTCCGGCTGCTGGTGGCGCGGCCGTCGGCGCCGGCCGGTGGCCCCACGATCGCCGCCGTCGTCGCGGAGCTCGTCTTCACCGCCGTGCTGTGCTTCGTCGTGCTCAACGTGGCCACCAGCAAGGACCACCCGGACAACTCGTTCTACGGGCTGGCCATCGGCTTCACCGTCGCGGCGGGTGCGGTCGCGGTCGGCCCCATCTCCGGGGCGGTCTTCAACCCCGCCGTCGGCTTCGCCGGGGCAAGCATCGGCATGCTGAGCGGCACCACCGCGGTGGTCTTCCTGATCGTGCAGGGGATCGCCGGTGTCGCCGCGGGCCTGGCATTCCGCGCCCTCAACCCCACCGACAACTAGCCCCCTCGCTCGCCCCGCATCGGCACCCCGATGCGGGGCGGTCTCATGCCATCTGCGACTCGATCACATCGACCGACGGGGCGGTGCGCTCCCACATGATCGCGCCGACGCACGCCGTCACCACCCAGCCGGTGCCGATCACCCCGCACCAGGTGAGCAGCGCCATCGCCACCCCGATCGGACCGAACTCGTCCCACCCGTCGAGCAACGGCGGGAAGAAGACCCGCGCGGCCAGCGGGATGGCGACCCCGTCGATGACCACCCCGGCGAACCCGGCGAGCACCAGATAGTTCCGGGCCCGCCCGCCGTCGCGCACCAGCAGCGCCGGCGTGATCGACCAGAAGATCCACACCGGCACCAGCGAGCCGATGAACCGCAGCACCCGCAGATAGGCGTGGTGGTGGATACCGCCGAACGCGATCCGGTCCCGCAGCGCCACCATGGCCAGATACAGCGCGAACCAGACCGCCGCCCGCCACACCTTGCCGGCGAGCCCGAACTGCTGGCGCCGCCAGGCCTTGGCGAAGATCCCGGCGATGGTGATCGACATCGGGATGCCCCAGATCAGAAACCCGGCCACCCCGAGCAGCGTCCAGCTCGACTTCAACCCCGATGAGTGGCCGAATGCGTCGCGCACCCGCTCGCGCAGCGGGGACACCAGGCCGAGCTCGCGGATGATCACTGTGCCCGGGCTGGCGTTGTCGGCGAAGCCGGACATGTAGCTGAAGCCCAGGATGATCAGCGGGATGACGGTGGTGAACAGCTGCACCGAGACCATGGCCGCCAGCGTGCCGCCGTCAATCTCGTTGAAGCGGGCCATGATTGCGGTCAGCGGCTTGACCCGGCGGTCCTCGGCCAAGCGCCGGTACCGCTCCTCGAGCCGGCGCCGGACCTCCTGCGGGTTGGCCCCGCTCAACAGTGCCTCACGGACCGCCATGCTAGCCCCTGTGGCTGTACAGACCAGGGTGACTGGCGACCGATCGCACGCCTTGCTATCCAGGGACCATGTCCTGGTTCGCCGATTTCGAAGACCTGGTCACCTCGGCGGTCACCGTCACCGGCCACGGCGAGGACCTGGCCGCCCAGCACCTCGGCGCCGACAGCCGCATCGACGCGGCGGCACCGGGGTGGACCGGCCGGTCGGCCGCCGCCCTGCAGACCCGCGTGGCGCGCTGGTCGGCAGAATCGACCGCGCTGGTCACCCGGATCGGCGCGCACGCCCAGGATCTGCACACCTGCGCCCAGGTGTACCGCTGCACCGAGGAACAGCGCGCTCAGGCTCTTGACGCCGGGGCGGTCGTATTGTCCAACTTGCCGTGAACACCCGGGGTGCACCAATACCCTGATCGCCATGACACCTGACCGCCGCAAACCCAATGTCGTCGTGCTCGGCGGGGGCTCCTGGGGCACCACCGTCGCGTCCATCTGTTCCCGCCGCGTGCCGACGCTGCAGTGGGTGCGCTCGCAGGAGACGGCCGACGACATCAACAACAACCACCGCAACTCCGCCTACCTGGGCGATGAGGTGGAGCTGTCGGACACCCTGCGCGCCACCACCGATTTCAGCGAGGCCGCCGGTTGCGCCGACGTCATCGTGATGGGGGTGCCCAGCCACGGCTTCCGCGGTGTGCTCGAACAGCTGGCCGCCGAACTGCGGCCCTGGGTGCCGGTGGTCAGCCTGGTCAAGGGCCTCGAGCAGGGCACCAACATGCGGATGAGCCAGATCGTCGACGAGGTGCTGCCCGGGCACCCGGCCGGCATCCTGGCCGGCCCCAACATCGCCAAGGAGGTCGCCGAGGGTTACGCCGCGGCCGCCGTGCTGGCGATGCCCGACCAGAACCTGGCCTCCAACCTGGCAAAGATGTTCCGCACCAAGCGGTTCCGTACCTACACCACCGACGACGTGGTGGGCGTCGAGATGGCCGGAGCGCTGAAGAACGTTTACGCCATCGCCGTCGGTATGGGCTACTCGCTGGGCATCGGCGAGAACACCCGCGCCATGGTGATGACCCGCGCCGTGCGCGAGATGTCCAAGCTCGGCGAGGCCGTCGGCGGCCAGCGCGACACCTTCTCCGGGCTGGCCGGAATGGGCGACCTCATCGTCACCTGTACCTCAAAGCGCAGCCGCAACCGCCACGTCGGCGAGGAACTCGGCTCGGGCAAGACCGTGCAGGAGATCATCGCCTCGATGAACCAGGTGGCCGAGGGCGTCAAGGCCTGCAGCGTGATCATGGAGTTCGCCGAGAAGTACGGGCTGAACATGCCGATCGCCCGCGAGGTCGACGCGGTGGTCAACCACGGCGCCGGCGTCGAGCAGGCCTACCGCGGCCTGGTGGCCGAGAAACCCGGCCACGAGGTGCACGGCTCGGGGTTCTGAAGCCCCAGCACATAATTCGCTGGCCGCATGTCGTTGCGACCGGCACAATGCTCTTCCGTGTCCACAGAGAGTTCGCCACCGGCCGTCCTCGCGGGGGAGTCCCGCGCGGTCCAGCGTGCCGTCGAAGTGCTCGGTCAGATCCTGACCGGGTCGGTGGACGCACGCGTCTCGGTAGATGGCTTCCTGCACACCCACCTCGGCCGCTACGGCTCCGACCTGGTCTGCGAATCGCACAAGCTCTCCCCGATCAGCCAGGTGACCGCCGGGCTCGCGCTGGCCGCCGTCATCGACCAGCACGACCCGGTGATCGGCCCCGGTGAGGACGACGAACCACCGACCTGGGGCTCGGTCGAGATCGGCGGCGCCCGCCTCACCCCGCCGCAGAACCTCTCGGCGTACTTCGAACCCGGCCGGCTCGCGCCGGTCCCCCTGGTCGTGCGCATCACCGATGAAACGATCTACACCTCGAACCTGAAGGTCTACGCCCACCCGCGTGACCGGGCCCACGCCACCGACGTTCTCGCCGCACTGGTCGCCGACGCCGAAGGCGCCCGAAACCTCTACCGCGGCCGCGCGATGGTCGCCTCGGTCAACAACGGCCTGCGCCTCGAACTCACCGAACTGCCGCACGTGACCCGCGGCAGCGTCATCGTGCCCGCCGCGGTCTGGGACGAGATCGACCTCAACGTCGCCGCCGTCACCGTGCGCCGCGAACTGATGCAACGCCTCGGCCTCGGCGTGCGCCGCGGCATTCTGCTGGCCGGCCCGCCCGGCGTCGGCAAGACCGTCATCTCCCAGGTGATCGCCCGCGAACTGCTCGGCGACTTCACCGTCATCATCGTCGACGCCCGCGCCGGGCAGCACGCGCTGGCCGAGGTGTTCAAGGAGGCCCGCAGCTTCGGGCCGACGCTGATCATCCTCGAGGACGTCGACCTCATCGTCGAAAGCCGGTACGCGGGGCCGTCGTCGACGCTCTCGGAGTTCCTGGCCGCGATGGACACCGACCCGATGGCGCCGATCCTGACGATGGCCTCGACCAATGACGTGACGACCCTCGACGTCGCCGCGGTGCGGTCGGCCAGGTTCGACTCGATCATCGAAGTCGGCCACCCCGACACCGACGCGGCCGCCGAGATCCTCGCCCGCTACCTCGACGGCATCCCCGGCGCCGAGACCGTGAACCCCACCGCGGTCGCCGCCCGCTTTCCGCCAGCCATGAGCGGCGCCGACATCCGGGAAGTCGTTCGGCGGTCGGTACTTTCGGGCACCGGCACGGTGTGCACCGACGACCTCGTCGCCACGGTGCGGTCGGGCCGCTTCAAACCGGCGATGCCGGTCGGCAACTACCTGTGAGCTAGCCGGGGAAGCCCGGAATCATCGGAGTGCCCGAGGGCCGGGTCACCAGCGGGTTGGTGTCGGTGATGTAGGTGCCGCCGGGCCCGACGACGAAGCCGACCTGTTCGCGCTGGTTGACGCACGTCACCGTGCCGCCGCCGTCGATGCCGCAACTGACGTCCCGAAAGCTCAGCCGGCTGTTCGGCGGCAAGATCTTGACCATGTCGACGCCGGAGAAGATCGACCGATCGGCGGTCGCGAATCCGGGCGGCCCCGAAGGACCGCCGCTGACCAGATTCGCCCCGCCCGGCGCTCCCGGCAGCGCGCCGTAGCAGCCGTATCCGCCGGTCCCCCGGTTCAGCCCGCAGAAAACGCCGTCGGGGCCCGGGAACGCGTACCAGAGTCCGTTCATGACGCTGTAGTCCGCCGGGTTCACCGGGGTGTAGGCGTTGACGTTCGGCAGCACCGGCCCCGGGGCCGGGGTGGGATCCGCCACTGCCGTGCCCGGGATACCCAGCACCACCGCCCCGAATGCGAGAAGGCCGATCAGCATTCTGCTCAGCATCACGACACCATACGCAAGAGTCACTTGCGGCGCAGCAGCACCGTTGGCGCTTAGTGCCCGGCCATCTTCTCCAACCGCGCGATCCGGTCCGGGATCGGCGGGTGGGTGGAGAACAGCTTGCCGATGCGCTCCCCCGAGCGGAACGGGCTGGCGATCATCAGGTGCGCCTGGTCGGCCAGCTGCGGGTTGGGCGGGAGCGGTGCGGCCTCCACCCCACCGCTGATCTTGCGCAGCGCCGACGCCAGCGCCAGCGGATCACCGGATAGCTCGGCGCCGGACTCGTCGGCCTGGTACTCCCGCGACCGCGACACCGCCATCCGGATCAGGGTGGCCGCGATCGGCCCGAGCAGCGAAACCAGCAGCAGTGCAAGCGGATTGGTGCCGCCGTTGCGGTTGCCGCCGCCGAAGGCCCCGGCGAACATCGCCATGTTCGCCAGCGCGGTGACCACCGAGGCCAGTGCACCGGCCACGCACGAGATCAGGATGTCGCGGTTGTACACGTGCGACAGCTCGTGGCCGAGCACGGCGCGCAGCTCGCGCTCGCTGAGCAGGTCCAGGATGCCGGTGGTGACGCAGACCGCGGCGTTGCGCGGGTTGCGTCCGGTGGCGAACGCGTTGGGGTTGGCGGTGTCGCTGATGTAGAGCCGCGGCATCGGCTGGTGCGCGGTGGTGGCCAGCTCGCGGACGATCGCGTGGATCTGCGGGGCCTGCACCTCGGTGATCGGCTGGGCGTGCATGGCGCGCAGCGCCAGCTTGTCGGAGTTGAAGTAGACGTAGACGTTCATGCCGATGGCGAAGATCAGCGCCAGGAACATGATGTTGCGGCCGAACAACGAGCCCAGGAAGACGATGAACGCCGACATGCCGACGAGCAGCACGAACGTCTTGATCCGGTTGGTGGTCGGATGCCAGGTCACAAGTCCTCCTACGAGCTAGTTTCTCCGGGAGACTAACGCCCGCGCAGTGCCGGAAGGTTCCGAAATCCTCAGCCGTGCCGGTTGATCGTGTAGTCGACCAGCGAGGCCAGCGCGCGGCGACCGGGCACGTCGGGCAGCCCGGCCAGCTCCTCGCCCGCCTGCTCGGCGTACTTCTGCACGGTGGCCTTGGCCTTGGTGATCCCGCCGGAGGCGCGCAGCAGCGTCAGCGCCTCGGCCAGCAGATCGTCGTCCTCGATCGGGCCCTTCAGCAGCTCGCGCAGCCGGTCGGCGCCCGGGCCGGTCTCGCTGAGCGCGAACAACACCGGCAGGGTGTGCACCCCCTCGCGCAGGTCGGTGCCGGGCAGCTTGCCGGACTCGTCCGGCTCGCTGTCGATGTCGATGATGTCGTCGGAGATCTGGAACGCGGTGCCGACGATCCCGCCGATGCGGGCCAGCCGCTCGATCTGGTCGTCGGTGGCCCCGGAGAACGTGCCGCCGAACTGGCCGGAGGCCGCGATCAGGCAGGCGGTCTTCTCGTACACCACCCGCAGGTAGTGCTCGATCGGGTCGATACCGGCCGCGGCGCCCTTGGTCTCGCGCATCTGACCGGTCACCAGTTCGGCGAACGTCTCGGCGATGATCCGCACCGCGTCCGGGCCGAGCTGGGACACCAGCCGGGAGGCCGTCGCGAACAGGTAGTCGCCGGCCAGGATCGCGATGTTGTTGCCCCAGCGGGCGTTGGCGCTGGGCGCCCCGCGGCGCAGCTGCGCCTCGTCCATGACGTCGTCGTGATACAGCGTGGCCAGGTGGACCAGCTCGATGACCGCCCCCGCGACGGTGACCTCCCAGGCGTCCGGCCGCGGGCCGATCTGGGCGGACAGCACGGTGAACAGTGGGCGGAACCGCTTGCCGCCGGCCTCGAACAGGTGCACCACGGCCTCGGTCATCAGCGCGTCGCCGCCGCGCAGTTCGGTGCTCATGAGCTCTTCGACGCGACCCACCCCGTCGCGCACACTCTGCGCGAAGACCGGGTCGCCGAAGTCCACCCCCGCTACCACGGTCGCCGGTGTACTCACCCTGCCAACATACTGGGGGGGTGCAGACCGACGCAGACGTGGTCCGGCGGGCAGGAGCGGAGCGACCCGGGACCGATGTCCTCGTGGTCGGGGCCGGGCCGGCCGGCTCGGCCGCCGCGGCCTGGGCCGCCCGGGCCGGGCGCGAGGTGCTCGTCATCGACTCCGCCGAGTTCCCCCGGGACAAGGCCTGCGGCGATGGGCTGACCCCGCGGGCCGTCCTCGAGCTGCAGCGCCTCGGCCTGGGCGACTGGCTCGACGGACACATCCGGCACCACGGGCTGCGGCTGTCCGGATTCGGCGCGGCGGTGGAGGTGCCGTGGCCCGGCCCGTCGTTCCCGCCGTACGGCTCGGCGGTGCCGCGGACCGAGCTCGACGACCGGATCCGGAAGGTCGCCGAGGACTCCGGGGCCGCGATGCTGCTCGGGGTCAAGGCCGTCGAGGTGGACCGGGATTCCGCGGGCCGGGTGGCGGCGGTGGTGCTGGCCGACGGATCCCGGGTGCGGTGCGCGTCGCTGATCGTGGCCGACGGCGCCCGCTCGACGCTGGGCCGCGCGCTGGGCAGGCAGTGGCATCAGGAGACGGTGTACGGGGTGGCCGCCCGCGGGTATCTCGCCTCGCCGCGGGCCGACGAGCCGTGGATCTCCTCGGACCTGGAACTGCGCTCGCCCGCCGGCGGTGCCGGCAATCGAGCCGGAGACGGGCAGGTGCTGCCGGGCTACGGCTGGATCTTCCCGCTGGGCAATGGCGAGGTGAACATCGGCGTGGGGGCATTGGCCACTGCTCGCCGGCCGGCAGATGTCGCGCTGCGCCCGCTGATCAAGCACTACACCGATCTGAAGCGGGCGTCGTGGGGGTTCGAGGGGGCGCCACGGGCGGTGTCCTCGGCGCTGCTGCCGATGGGCGGGGCGGTGTCCGGGGTGGCCGGGCCGAACTGGCTGCTGATCGGCGATGCCGCCGCCTGCGTCAACCCACTCAACGGCGAGGGCATCGACTACGGGCTGGAGACCGGGCGGTTGGCCGCCGACATGCTTGGCTCGCCGGATCTGGCCGCGGTGTGGCCGGCGCTGCTGCAGGAGCACTACGCGCGGGGCTTCTCGGTGGCGCGCAGGCTGGGGCTGCTGCTGACGCTGCCCCGCTTCCTACCGCTGACCGGGCCGGTGGCCATGCGCTCCTCGCGACTGATGGGTCTGGCCGTCCGAGTGATGGGCAACCTGGTCACCGACGAGGATGCCGACTGGGTGGCGCGGGTGTGGCGCTCGACGGGCTACGGCTCGCGAATCCTGGACCGCCGCAAGCCATTCAGTTGAGTGGTGCGAGGCCCGACCTGAGTAGCGCAAGGCTTTCCGCCGACAGCGCGGACAGGTCGCTCTCGCACTTGTCGCGGCCCCACTGCTCCGTCGCGACGATCAGTGCCGCGGCCACCGCCGCCCCGGCCACCTCGGCGACCAGGTCGATATCGGGCACGTGCCGGTAGCGGTCGCGGACGAAGTCGGTGATCACCGCGGCGAACGAGGCCTGCACCAGCCGGATGTGCCCGGCGGCCCGGTCACCGTCGATCAGGCTGGCCCGGGCCAGCGCGGCCTGGCGCACCACTTCCACGTCGTGCGGGAAGCTGTCCATCGCGGCCAGCACGGCGTCGAACAGGGGCTCGTTCTGCGGCCTGCGCTCCAGCGCCTCGGCGAACCACTCGAAGTGGGTCTCGTAGTCGGCGAACAGCACCGCTTCCTTGGTGGGGAAATGCCGGAAGAAGGTCCGCTGGGTGACGCCGGCCTGCTCGGCCAACTCGGCGACGGTGACGTTGGCGAACCCGTCCTTGGCGAACCGGTCCAGCGCGACGCGGCGCAGCGCCTCGCGGGTGCTGCGGCTGCGCTGCTCATGCAGGTTGCCGGACATGGTCAGGCGATCGTAACCGACATATTCGTCATAACCGTCGTAATTGCGTCATTACTGACATAAACTCCGCGCCATGACTGACTACGACGCCATCATCGTGGGGGCCGGACACAACGGGTTGACCGCGGCCGTGGTGCTGCAGCGGGCGGGGCTGCGCACCCTGTGCCTGGAGGGCAACACCTACAGCGGTGGCATGGCGGCCACCGTCGAGCTGATCGACGGGTTCAAGTACGAGATCGCCGGCTCGGTGCGCTTCCCCACCGCGCCGAAGATCAACAGCGAGCTCGGCCTGGACACGCTGCCGACGATCGAGAACGAGATCATGTCGGTCAACATCGGCGAGCACGGCGAGGAGGCGATGGTCTTCCACAACGACCCGATGGCCATGATGACGCACCTGTCCGAGAAGCACGGCATGGAGGCCGTGATGGGCATGGCCAACCTGTACGCGTGGAGCACCGGGCCTCGAAAGGCATTGGGCCGCTTCGACGCACTGGAGCCACCGAAGACCATCGACGAGATGTACGCCTGCGCGGCCGACGAGAACGAGCGCCGGGCCATCCACGAGATGCTGTTCGGCTCGGCGATGGACGTGGTCGACCGGTTCGTCCCGGACAAGGAGAAGCACGCGGTGATCCGCGGCATGCTGGCCTTCCTGGCGGTGAACTCCACCTACCGCGGGCCCTACACGCCTGGTAGCGCAACATGTTTGGCGTTCGCACTGGCCATCCCCGAAGAGGGTGGCCAGATGACCACCAAGCTCAAGGGCGGCATCGGCGTGCTGGCCGACCACCTGCGCGACCTGTACACCGAGGCCAAGGGCGAACTCCGCTACCGAACCAAGGCCGAGAAGATCCTCGTCGAGAACGGCCGCGTCACCGGGGTACGGCTCAAGGACGGCACGGAGATCACCGCACCCGTCGTCGTCTCCAATCTCGCGCCCGACACCACCCTGCTGGATCTGGTTGGCGCCGAGCACCTTCCGTCATCGCTGGTGACCCGGCTGGCCGGCCGCGACCACCGGGCGTCGTTCATGCAGATCCACTTCGCCCTCGACGGACTGCCGCAGTACGCCGCACCGTACGACTTCCTCAACGAGCCCGGCATGCAGATGTCGGTCGGCATGTTCGGCTCGCCCGAGGAGCAGCAACGGCAATGGGACAACTGCCGGTTCGGCACGGTCCCGGACAACCCGGCGCTGTCGATCCAGATCCCGACCGTCGGCGACCCGGAGATGGCGCCCGAGGGCAAGCACGCAGCCAGCGTGTACGCCTACGCCTTCCCCGTCGAGGCACCCCGCGAGGAGCACGGCCGGCTGAAAACCGAGATGGCGCAACAGGTCATCGACAAGATCACCCGGTTCGCGCCGAACTTCAAGGACATCCTGATCCGCGATATCACCTTCGCGCCGTACCACATGAACACGATGTTCGGCGCACCCAACGGCGACTTCTGCCACGGCCTGCTGCAGCCCGAGTTGATGGGGCCGAACCGGCCGGGGCCCAAGGGTTTCATCGACGAGCCGATTCCGATCGAGGGCCTCTACCTGGGCGGTGCGGGCTGCCACGGCGGGCCGGGCATCACGTTCATCCCGGGGTACAACGCCGGGTATCAGGTGCTGGCCGACGCCGGTCGCTAGGCCTTGACGGCGGCGTGCAACGCGACGATGCCGCCGGTCAGGTTGCGCCAGCGGATGTTTGACCAGCCGGCCGCCTCGATGCGCCGGGCCAGTTCGGCCTGATCCGGCCAGGCGCGAATGGACTCGGCCAGGTAGACGTAGGCCTCCGGGTTGCTGGACACCGCGGTGGCCACCCGGGGCAGCGCCCGCATCAGGTACTCCTTGTAGACCGTCGAAAACACCGGCACCACCGGGGTGGAGAACTCGCACACCACCAGCCGGCCGCCGGGTTTGGTGACGCGGGCCATCTCGCGCAGCCCGGCGGTGTGGTCGACGACATTGCGCAGGCCGAAGCTGATGGTGACCGCGTCGAACACGGCGTCGGCGAACGGCAGCCTGGTGGCGTCGGCGCCGACCTTGGGCACCGGGCGGGTTGCCCCGGCGTGCAGCATCCCGACCGAGAAGTCGGCGGCCACACACCACGCCCCCGACTTGGCCAGCTCCACCGTCGACACCGCGGTGCCGGCGGCCAGGTCCAGCACGGTGTCGCCGGGCTTGAGGTCCAGCGCTTCGCGGGTGGCCCGTCGCCAGGACCGGTCCTGGCCCACCGAGAGCACGGTGTTCGTGATGTCATAGCGGCGGGCCACGGCGTCGAACATCGACGCCACGTCACGGGGATCCTTGTCCAGGGACGCGCGGCTCACAGTGGCGACGCTACCGGAGCGGGAATGGAGAGCCTCTCGATGTGTTGGGTAGACGCATGAGCGAAAAAGTCTGGTTCATCACCGGTACCTCTCGCGGCTTCGGCCGGGAGTGGGCGATCGCCGCCCTGGAGCGCGGCGACAAGGTCGCCGCGACCGCCCGCAACACCGACACCCTGGCCGACCTGGCGGACAAGTACGGCGAGGCGCTGCTGCCGATCGCGCTGGACGTCACCGACCGGGACGCCGACTTCGCCGCCGTCAAGGCGGCCCACGACCACTTCGGCCGGCTCGACATCGTGGTCAACAACGCCGGCTACGGGCACTTCGGCTTCGTCGAGGAGCTCACCGAGGCCGACGCCCGCGCCCAGATGGAGACCAACCTGTTCGGTGCGCTCTGGGTGACCCAGGCCGCGCTGCCGTACCTGCGCGCCCAGCGCAGCGGCCACATCATCCAGGTGTCCTCGATCGGCGGCATCACCGCGTTTCCGCTCGTCAGCATCTACCACGCCTCGAAATGGGCGCTGGAGGGCTTGTCGCAGTCGTTGGCGCAGGAGGTCGCCGGGTTCGGGATCCACGTGACGCTGATCGAGCCGGGCGGGTTCGACACCGACTGGGCCGGCCCGTCGTCGAAGATCTCCGATCCACTGCCCGACTACGCCGAACTGCATCAGCAGGTGGCCGAGGCGCGGAAGCAGCGGTGGGCCGAGCCGGGCGACCCGAAGGCGTCGGCCACCGCGCTGCTTCGAGTCGTCGATGCGGAGCAGCCTCCGCTGCGGGTGTTCTTCGGCGCGACCCCGCTGCAGACGGCACGGGCGGACTACGAGAGCCGGTTGGCGAACTGGGAGCAGTGGCAGCCGGTCGCGGTCGAGGCGCAGGGTTAGTTACATCGCGTGCGCGTCGACCTGAAGTAATTGACGCGCACGCCCAACCATGCGTTCGCTGAGGTGAAGCAGCCGATCCTCGTGCCCGGCGGGCATCGTGTAGGCCAACTTACGCAACTCGACGGCAAAGGCTTGCAGCTCTTGGCGATAGGACAGATCACTCATCAGACGTTTCCCCCGTCATGGAGTGGTGTGCAGTTCGGACGGCGGCTTGCTTCCGCGAAAATTTCCCCGATGGCTCTCAGTGTGCCCCCAATCACACTGAAAGGAAACCCATTTCAGGAACATTTCAGCGGACGTCCATCTGGGTCGTTCGCCGCGCCTGGTCCGGGAGGGGGCATCCGTTGTGCCCGGCTATGAGCGACTATCGGTTGGGCCGGCGGGCGAGGCCCGGCGCATCGCTCCGGGAGCCGGTACCCCTTGTGCCCGGCTTTGAGCGACTATGCGCGGCGACGGCGGCAGGAGTCGCTCGTAGCCGGGCACAACGGTGGTCACCCGGGACAGGGCGGCGGACCAGTGCCTAGGCCGCGCGGGCGCGGCGCCGAGCACGGCCCTCGACCTGCACGGCCTCGTAATGACCGAGCAGTTGGTCGCAGATCGCCGGCCAGGTACGGCCCAGCACGCTGCGCCGGGCGGCGACGCCGTAGCGGGCCCGCTCGTCCAGCAGATGGTCGACGGACTGGCTGAGCCGGGCCTCGAACTCGCGCACCGGCAGCAGCAGCCCGGTCCGGTACGGGGCGACCAGGTCGCGCGGACCGCCGGCGTCGGGCGCGATCACCGGCAGCCCGGACGCCATCGCCTCCTGCACGGCCTGGCAGAAGGTCTCGTGTTCACCGGGGTGCACGAACACGTCCATGCTGGCGTACGCCGCCGCCAGCTCCGGACCGTACAGCGCGCCGGTGAAAACCGCTGCGGGAAGCCGTGATTGCAGCTTGGCCCGATCGATCCCATCCCCCACGATCACCACCTGCACGTCGTCGCGGCGCGCCAGTACCGCCAGCCGCTCAACGTGCTTCTCCGGGGCAAGCCGGCCGACGAACCCGACGATCGGCTTACCCTCCGGTGACCATTTTCGGCGCAGCGAGTTGTCCCGGGCCGACGGCGCGAAGCCGGTGATGTCCACCCCGCGCGCCCAGTGGTGCACGCGCGGAATCCGATGCGCCGCAAGGTCTTCGATCGCCGCAGTGGACGGCGCCAGCGTCCGGTCCGTCCGGGAGTGCAGGTGCCGCGTCCACGCCCAGGCCGCCCGCGACGCCACCCCCATGCCGTAGCTAGCGGCGAACCCGGCCACATCGGTCTGGAACACCGCGACCGTCGGCACCCCGAGGTACCGCGCGGCGTGCAGCCCGCCGTAGCCGAGCAGCGCAGGCGAGGCCAGATGCACCACGTGCGGATCGAATCCGCGCAGCACCCCGACCATCCGCGGCCGCGGCACCCCCAGCGGCAGCGAGGTCACCTTGGGGAACATCCGAGACGGCACCCGGTGTACCCGGATGCCGTCGTGAATCCGATCGGCGCGGGCCTCACCACGCGGATTGTCCGGCGCGATCACCAACGCCTCATGGCCGGTGCGGCGCAGATGCTCGAGCACCCGCAGCACCGAATTCGACACTCCGTTGACGTTGGGCAGAAAGGACTCGGCGACAATCGCAACGCGCACGCCACAACCGTCCCAGCGACGCCTGTCAGCGAGGTTGCGTCCAGGAATACGGGACACGAAAACCTGGTGGAAAGGTACCGTGCCTGCATGCGGTACTTGACCCTGCTGGTCGTCGCGCTCGTGGTTCTCGTCAGCGGCTGCGCCAGGGAGATCAGCGGTGTGGCACAGCGGGATCCGCACGGCCCGGCGACCGCGATCACCGACGACGGCTTCGGCATCATCGTCGGCGACCCGAAGGCACCGGTGCAGCTCGAGTTGTACACCGAACCGCAGTGCACCCACTGTGCCGACCTGCAGAGGGATTTCGGCAAGGAGCTTGCCGGCTACCTCGACCTCGGCCAGCTCGCGGTGACGTATCGCCCGCTGACGTTCCTGGACCAGAAGCCGGGCGGCCACTCCGATCACGTCGCCAATGCGCTGTTCCTGGCCGCCGGCCCGAAGACCTCCGCACGGGCCTTCCAGACCTTCGTCGAAGACCTCTGGGGCCACCAGGATCCGGGCGGCAAGGGCCCGAGCAACGACGACATGGCGAAGATGGCCCGCGAGAGTGGTGTCGACGGCGCGGCAGTCGACGCAATCAAGGCCGGCAAGAGCGGCGTCGACCTGAAGGACATGGCGGACACCAACTTCGAGTATCTCTACGAGATCGACCCGATCAACACCGGCACGCCGACGGTCTACAACCTCGAGAAGGACAAGAAGATCGACATCTACGACGACAACTGGCTGTCCAAGCTGATGTCGGACTCCTGAGCGTCCAGACGCCGCTCCAGAAACGTCAGCCCGGCCAGCAGCGCCCCACCGACCAACCAGCCGAGCACGGCGATCGACCCGGCCGGAATGATCGCCAGCGCGGCGTTACGGTGTTGCACGCGAACCAGATCCGGGTTGTTCTTGTCGTACTCCACGTAGATCCGCATCCCGGTCGCCAGCTCTGAGGGGTACAGCACGCCGAGCTCGGGCCGGTAGGTGATCCGGTCCGGGGTGACGAACTCGATGGTGGAGCGGCGCGGGCCCGCGGAGAGCACCTCGGCCTGCGCCACACCCATGTTCCGCTCGATCTGGCGGTCGTTGCGCCACGCCCCGGCGACCAGCAGCACCGACTGCAGCGTGACCAGACCCATCAGGATCCAGGCGCCGTACTTGGCCCAGCGCAACGCTTTTCGACGGGGAGTGTCGGGCAGGTCCGGGTTGCGCCGGGGCAGCGCGGCTGACAGCAGGGCTCGCAGCCTGCCGATCACAGCGCCGCCTTGATCGCGGCGTGCAACTCACGCAGCGAGGATCGATCCGCCTTGACCTCCAGGACCCGCATACCGTCGTGCGGTTCGTCGAGTGCGGCAACGAGTTCGCCGACCTCGATCTGACGAGCCTCGACGTGATAGGCACGGCACAGCGCACCGACGTCGACATCGTGCGGGGTGCCGAAGATGCGCGAGGACACATCGGAGAACCGCGGGTCACCCTGCTCGAGCAGCTCGAAGATGCCGCCGCCGTTGTCGTTGGACACCACGATGGTCAGGTTCTTCGGCGCCGGTTCGGTGGGCCCGATCAGCAGCCCGGAACTGTCGTGCACGAAGGTCAGGTCACCCAGTAGGGCGATGGTCCGGCCGGATCCGATGTCGCCGGCCCCGCGGCTCCGTTGGTGCGCCAGCGCGGCGCCGATCGTCGTCGACACGGTGCCGTCGATCCCGGCCACCCCGCGGTTGGACCGCACCCGGATGCCGTCGGTGTTCAGCCCGACCAGGGCCGCGTCGCGCACCGGGTTGGACGCACCCAGCATCAGCTGGTCCCCCGGGCGCACCGCATCGGCCACCGCGGCGGCCACGTGCAGGCCGGTGGTCAGCGGGTGCGCCGCCAACTGCGAGCGCACCGCGTCCATGGCATGGCGGTTGACCTCGGCGCAGCGGCGCAGCCAGGCCGGGTCCGGGGTTCCGGACGTCTCGGCCCGGGTGCCGGTGGCCTGCGAGTTGCCCGACACGTCGGGCCAGCGCGGGCCGGTGGTCAGCGCGTACACCGGCACCGCCGGGTCGGCCAGCAGGTTCGACACCGTGCGGTGCAGGGTGGGCCGGCCCAGCATGATCACCTTGCGCGGACGCAGCAGCGGCAGCGCGAGCGGGTGCAGCGGGTTGGCGGCGTGCGGGGCGGTCGGTTCGGCGACGGTCGGCAGGCCGGCCAGGTTGGGGTGCAGCCCGGCGCCGTGCCCGGCGATCACGACTGTGTCGGGGGTGAGGTCGATCTCGAGCGGCTGGTCGAAGGCGACCGGCGGGGTGTAGGTCCACGGCTTGCCGTCCGGGCGTCCGGGCGGGATCTCCTTGTCCGCCGTGTCGGGCACCAGGGGCTCACGCACCGGGATGTCGAATTGCACGGGCCCGGCGTTGGCGCTGCGCGAGCCGGTCGCGGCCACCA
>CAZHUU010000077.1:10616-22898 GCA_964535335.1 uncultured Mycobacterium sp. | reverse complement strand
CTCCCCGGAGTACCGGTACTGCCTGCACGAGGCGGTCGAAGAGTGCAACCACACCATGATGTTCCAGGAGATGGTGAACCACATCGGCGCCGACGTGCCGGGGATGCCGCGGCTGCTGCGCTGGCTGTCGCCCTTCATCCCGTTGATCTCCGGGCCGCTGCCGGTGCCGTTCTTCTTCGGCGTGCTCGCCGGCGAGGAGCCCATCGACCATACCCAGAAGAACGTGCTGCGCGAGGGCAAGAACCTGCACCCCATCATGGAGCGGGTGATGGCCATTCACGTGGCCGAGGAGGCGCGGCACATCTCGTTCGCCCACGAGTACCTGCGCAAGCGCCTGCCCTACATGCGGGCGCGCAAGAGGTTCTGGCTCTCACTGCACGTGCCGATCATCATGCGGGTGCTGTGCCAGGCGATCATCGTGCCGCCGCGCAGCTTCTTCCGGCAGTTCGACATCCCGCGCGAGGTCCGCAAGGAGTTGTTCTTCCGCGCGCCGGAGTCCCGCCAGATGCTGCGTGACATGTTTGCCGACGTCCGGATGCTGTGCCACGAAACCAAACTCATGAATCCGGCGGCCAAGATCATGTGGCGGATCTGCAAGATCGACGGGCCGCCCAGCCGCTACCGCAGCGAGCCGCAACGCCGGCACGCCGTCAGTGCCGCCTAGGACGCGGCGCCGCACGCCATGCCCCACGTCATCACCCAGTCGTGCTGCAGCGACGGGTCCTGTGTGTACGCCTGCCCGGTCAACTGCATCCATCCGTCTCCGGACGAACCCGGGTTCGCGACCGCGGAGATGCTCTACATCGACCCGGTCGCCTGCGTCGACTGCGGCGCCTGCGTCAGCGCCTGCCCGGTCGGGGCGATCGCGCCGCAGTCCCGGCTGACCGCACAGCAGCAGCCGTTCGTCGCCGTCAATGCTGCTTACTACCCGGACCGGCCCGACGACGTGAAGCTGCCGCCCACCTCCAAGCTCGCCCCGGTGCTGCCCGCGCCGCGGGTGCGCCGCGGCGCCACGCCGCTGACCGTGGCCGTCGTCGGATCCGGGCCCGCGGCGATGTACGCCGCCGACGAGCTGCTGACGCAGAAAGGCGTGCGGGTCAACGTCTTCGAGAAACTGCCCACCCCATACGGACTGGTCCGCGCCGGCGTGGCGCCCGACC
Source organism: uncultured Mycobacterium sp. (assembly GCA_964535335.1). Classification (GTDB taxonomy): domain Bacteria; phylum Actinomycetota; class Actinomycetes; order Mycobacteriales; family Mycobacteriaceae; genus Mycobacterium. Next base: position 21,738 of record CAZHUU010000077.1, on the reverse strand, counting down.
ACCAGAACACCAAGGGTGTCACCCGGCTGTTCGACCGGATCACCCGCCGCCGGGGATTCACCTTCTACCTCAACGTCGAAGTCGGGACGCACGTCACACACGCCGAACTGCTGGCGCACCACCATGCTGTGCTCTATGCCGTCGGCGCACCCGACGACCGCCGGCTCGACATCGACGGCATGACGCTTCCCGGGGCCGCCACCGCAACCGAGACCGTCGCCTGGATCAACGGACACCCCGATTTCGCGCAGTTGCCCGTCGACCTCGGCCACCGGCGGGTGGTGGTGATCGGCAACGGCAACGTCGCGCTCGACGTGGCGCGGATCCTGACCGCCGACCCCGAAGAACTTGCGCGCACGGATATCTCGTCGGTCGCAATGGCCGCGCTGCGTGATTCGGCGGTCCGCGAAGTCGTCATCGCCGCCCGCCGCGGCCCGGCCGACTCCGCGTTCACCCTGCCCGAACTGATCGGGCTGACCTCGACCGCCACCGTCGTCCTCGACGCCGCCGACCGCGACCTGGTGCTGCGCGACCTGGCGATCGTCGAGGACCCCGGCACGCGGGCCAAGCTGGAGATCCTCGCCAAGCTTCCCGACTCCGCCGAACCCGCGGCGGGCCCGCGAATCCGACTGGCCTACTTACTGACACCGCGCCGCGTGGTCGGAATCGACCGGGTCGACGGAATCGAGTTCCGCCACAGCGCAACCGGGGAATCCGTGCGTCTCGAGGCCGGGATGGTGCTCAGTTCCATCGGCTACCGCGGCAAGCCGATCCCCGGCCTGCCGTTCGACGACGACTCCAACACCGTCCCCAATGCCGGCGGCCGGGTCGTCGATCCCGGCCACGGTCGGCCGGTGCCCGGTGTGTACGTCGCCGGCTGGATCAAGCGCGGTCCGACCGGTTTCATCGGCACCAACAAATCGTGTGCGATGCAGACGGTTTCGGCGCTGGTGGACGACTTCAATGCGGGCCTGCTCGATGATCCGGTCGCCGGTTCGGCTGCGCTGAACCGGCTGATCCGGACGCGGCGCCCGGATGTGGTGGACGCGGTCGGCTGGCGCTCCATCGACGCCGCCGAACGCCTCCGCGGTGAAGCCGAGGGCAGGCCCAGGGTCAAGTTCATCGCGGTGCCCGACATGGTCGCCGCCGCGACGGCCGAGCCCGCGCGGCCCACCCGGATCCGGGTGAGCCTTCGGCGTTAGGTGCCGCCGCGTGTGATGTCACATCCGGCTGACAGCCTCTTGGATCTCTTCGAAGCTGACCTCGCGTAGTGGCTGTCCCATCGACCAGCGATGACCGAACGGATCCTGCACTGCGCCATAGCGGTCACCCCAGAACTGGTCCTCCAGGGGCTGGACGACGGTGGCGCCGGCGTCCAGCGCCCGCTGGAACCAGTCGTCCACATCGGTGACGGTGAGGTGAATGGTGACCGGCGTACCGCCGAGGGATTTGGGCGTCATCGATGTCCCGTCGGTCATCTCGGGGAAGTCGTCGTTGAGCATCACGGTGAAGCCGTTGATCTGGACGGCGGCATTGATCAGCCTGCCGTCCGGCCCCGGGACCCGGCCCAGTTCGACGGCGCCGAACGCCGTGACATAGAAGTCGATCGCCGCGGCCGCGTCATCGACGATCAGGTACGGGGACAGTGCGGGTTGGACATCAATCGCCATGAGGCCTCCTCGGATTCTCGGCACGACCCGTGCCGGGTCGCATCCGGTATTGACCGGCCCGGGCGAAGGAAATCACCGGCGCCGGCCAATCAGACCCCGACGTGGGCGATCCGGTTCCAGCCCTCCACCGCCTCGGGGGATCGCGGTGCGGGGCCCACGTAGATGGCCGCCGGGCGAACCAGCTTGCCCAGTCGCTTCTGTTCCAGGATGTGTGCGCACCAGCCCGCCGTGCGGCCGCAGGTGAACATCGCCGGCATCATCGAGGCGGGTACCTCGGCGAAGTCCAGGATCACCGCCGCCCAGAACTCGACGTTGGTCTCGATGGCCCGATCCGGCCTTCGTTCGCGCAGTTCGGCGAGCGCTGCCTGCTCGAGCTGGACGGCCACCTCGTAGCGCGGGGCATCCAGCCGCTTGGCGGTCGCGCGCAACACCCGCGCCCGCGGGTCCTCGGCGCGGTACACCCGGTGGCCGAAGCCCATCAGCTTCTCCTTGCGGTCCAGGATGCCGCGGACGACCGCGCGGGCGTCACCGGAGCGCTCGACCAGTTCGATCATCGGCAGCACCCGGGCCGGCGCGCCCCCGTGCAGCGGCCCGCTCATCGCGCCGATGGCACCCGACAGCGCCGCGGCCACGTCGGCTCCGGTGGAGGCGATCACCCGCGCGGTGAACGTCGACGCGTTCATGCCGTGCTCGGCGGCCGACACCCAGTAGGCGTCGATCGCCTCGACGTGCCGGGGGTCCGGATCGCCCTGCCACCGGGTCATGAAACGTTCTGTGACCGTGGAGCATTCGTCGATGACGCGCTGCGGCACCGCGGGCTGGTGGATGCCGCGGGCCGACTGGGCGACGTAGGACAGCGCCATCACCGAGGCGCGGGCCAGCTGGGCACGCGCGGTATCGTCGTCGATGTCGAGCAGCGGCGCGTAGCCCCAGATCGGCGCCAGCATCGCCAGCCCGGCCTGCACGTCGACCCGGACGTCGCCGGTGTGGATCGGCAGCGGGAAGGGCTCGGCCGGAGGTAGGCCCTCGCCGAACCGGCCGTCGACCAACAGCGACCAGGTGTCCCCGAAGGTGACCCGCTCCCGGACCAGGTCCTCGATGTCGACGCCGCGATAGCGCAGCGCCCCGCCGTCCTTGTCCGGCTCGGCGATCTCGGTGGTGAACGCGACCACGCCCTCCAGGCCGGCTATGAAGTCTTCCGGTACCGCAGTCATGAACCGATTCTCGCACCTGCCACCGGACCGGTTGCTACCGGTCGGTAACCCACCGGCCGGCCACCACGGCGTACCGTTGGCCCGTGGACTTTCCAGCAGGTGATCGCCTGGCGGCGATGCGGGTGGAGTACGGATCCGTCGAGAAGGACGGCAGCAGCGACCTCGATGTGGATTGGCTGGCCGACGGCTGGCTTGCGTTGTTGCACAGATGGATTAACGACGCCGAAGGCGGCGGCGTGGCCGAACCGAATGCCATGGTGCTTGCCACCGTCGAGGACGGCAAGCCGGTGAGCCGGGCAGTGTTGTGCAAGAGCGTCGACGAGACCGGCGTCACGTTCTACACCAACTACGACTCCGCCAAGGGCGCCGAACTGGCCGCGACGCCGCACGCGGCGGTGACGTTTCCGTGGTTCGCGCTCGGCAGGCAGGTGCACATCCGCGGTGCGGTCACCAAGGTCAGCCCGGAGGAGACCGCCGAGTACTGGTCCAAACGCCCGCGCGGATCCCAGCTTGGCGCGTGGGCGTCGGCGCAGTCCCAGCCCATCGGGTCGCGGGCGGACCTGCTGGCCCGGCTGGCCGATGTGACGGAACGTTTCGCCGGCGAGGAGCAGGTGCCGGTGCCGCCACACTGGGGCGGCTACCGGATCGCCCCGGAGGTCGTCGAGTTCTGGCAGGGCCGGGAGAACCGGATCCACAATCGCATCCGGATCACCACGGCGGACAAGCTGATCGAGCGGCTGCAGCCCTAACCGTGCGCTTCGGCCTGCTCGCCGACACCACGCCGCTGCGAACGCCGGACTTCCGCCGGCTCTGGCTGGCCGGGGTGGTCACCGTCATCGGCGGCAACCTGACCATCTTCGCGGTGCCGGTGCAGCTGTACGCGCTGACCCAGAACTCGGCCTACGTCGGGCTGGCGGGGCTGTTCGCCCTGATTCCGCTGATCGTGTTCGGGTTGCTCGGCGGGGCATGGGCCGACGCGATGGACCGTCGGCTGCTGCTGATCATCACCTCGTGCGGCCTGGCCGTGGCCTCGGTGCTGTTGTGGCTGCAGGCGGCCGTGCGACTCGACAACGTCTGGGCCGTCCTGCTGCTGCTGTCGGTGCAGCAGGCGTTCTACGCGATCAACGCGCCGACCCGCGCCGCGGCGATCCCGCGCATGCTGCCGATCGCGCAGCTGCCCGCCGCCAACTCGCTCAACATGACCGTGCAGCAGTTCGGCGCCATCGTCGGGCCGCTGCTGGCCGGTGTGCTGCTGCGCTGGATCGATCTGTCGACGCTGTATCTGCTCGATGCCATCACGTGCCTGGCGCCGATCTGGGTGACGTTCCGGCTGGCGCGGATGCCCGTCACGGAACCGGCCATCGAGGCCACCGCCGCGCCGGCCGCGTCGCGGTGGGGCCTGGGGGCCGTGCTGGCGGGCTTCCGCTACCTGGCCGGCAACCAGGTGGTGCTGATGTCGTTCGTCGTCGACCTCATCGCGATGATCTTCGGCATGCCGCGGGCGCTCTTCCCGCAGATGGCACACGAGAGTTTCGGTGGTCCGGTGACCGGCGGCACCACGATGGCGCTGCTGGCGGCGGCGATGTCGGTCGGCGCGGTGGCCGGCGGCGTGTTCTCCGGGTGGTTTCCCCGCATCCAGCGGCAGGGCCTGGCGGTCGTCGCGGCGATCGTGATCTGGGGGCTGGCGATGGTGGGTTTCGGGGTGGCCGGCGGAGCCGCGGGCGGCCGGGCCGGGCCGTTGCTGTGGGTGGCGCTGGCGTTCCTGGCGGTCGGCGGCGGCGCCGATATGGTCTCGGCGGCGTTCCGGTCGACGATCCTGCAGGAAGTCGCCTCCGATGATCTGCGCGGCCGGCTGCAGGGCGTGTTCCTCGTGGTGGTTGCGGGCGGCCCGCGGCTGGCCGACACCGTGCACGGCGCGGCGGCCGCGGCGATCGGCACCACGGCGGCCGCCGCGGGCGGGGGAGGCCTGGTCGTGATCGGCGTGCTGATCGCCGCCGTGGCGGCACCGGCCTTCATGCGCTACCGCGTCCCGGGGCAGGCGCCTCGGCGCCGCGACGATCCCGCCGAGAAGTAGCCATCCGGATCGGCCGCCGCGGCTACCATCTCCCCTGTGAGCCACCTCAGGGGGGAGGCCGCTCTCGGGTTGCGAGAGCGCAAGAAGCAGCGGACCCGTGCCTCGCTGATCGACGCCGCGGTCGGGCTTTCGTTGGAGCGCGGCTACAACGACACCACGGTCGAGCAGATCGCGGCGGTCGCCGACGTCTCACCGCGAACCTTCAGCCGGTACTTCGCCACCAAGGACGCCTTGGCCCAGCCGATGATCGAGGATCTCCTCACCGCGGCATGCGCCGAACTGGCCACCATCGAACCGTCGGTGCCCGCGCTGCTGGCCCTGGCCCGGGCCCATGTCGGCATGTTGCGCCGGGTCGCCTCCGGGGTGGTGCCCGGCCTGACCCCGGGCCGGGTGGCGCTGATGCTGAACGTGCTGAACTCCTCGGACGGCCTGCGCGCCGCCGCGCTGGAGTCCCGGCCGCCGGCCATCGTCGCCGACGTCGCCCGGCGCCTCGGCGTTGCGCCCGGCGACAAACGCGTCGAGGTCACCACCGGCACCTGGGCGGCGCTGATCCTCACCGCCTGCGCCGACCTGCGGTTCGCTCCCGACGAGGTGGACACCGCCGCCGACATGATGGCCGACGCGATCGAGCGGACCTTCGAGGTGTTCGTCGAGGTCTCGGCCGAGGTGGTGCGCTCGGTGGCACCGTCGCGCTAGCGACGCGGGGACCCGCCGGGCCTCGGGGAGCGGCCCCCCGCAAGCGCCCCGGAACGACAGCGACTACCTTTCCCTGATAGGACTGCCTTGTCAGGCGTCGAACTGCGCAGAAGGGGTTCATGTGGCCGCAACCGACGACACCGCCAGCCTCCAGTACCCGGGCGGCGAGCTGGATCTGGAGATCGTCCACGCGACCGAGGGAGCCGACGGAATCGCGCTGGGCCCGCTGCTGTCGAAGACCGGCTACACGACGTTCGACCAGGGATTCGTCAACACCGCGTCGACCAAGAGCGCCATCACCTACATCGACGGCGACGCCGGCATCCTGCGCTACCGCGGCTACCCGATCGAGCAGCTGGCCGAGAAGTCGACGTTCATCGAGGTGAGCTATCTGCTGATCTACGGCGAGCTGCCCACCCCGGAGCAGTTGGAGGCGTTCACCACCCAGATCCAGCGGCACACCCTGCTGCACGAGGACCTCAAGCGATTCTTCGACGGCTTCCCGCGCAACGCCCACCCGATGCCGGTGCTCTCCAGTGCGGTGAACGCGCTGAGCGCCTACTACCAGGACTCGTTGGACCCGCTGGACAACAAGCAGGTCGAGCTGTCCACCATCCGGCTGCTGGCGAAACTGCCGACCATCGCGGCCTACGCCTACAAGAAATCGGTGGGCCAGCCGTTCCTGTACCCGGACAACTCGCTGACCCTGGTGGAGAACTTCCTGCGGATGACGTTCGGTTTCCCGGCCGAGCCCTACGAGGTCGACCCGGAGATCGTCCGCGCCCTGGACATGCTGCTGATCCTGCACGCCGACCACGAGCAGAACTGCTCGACCTCGACGGTCCGGCTGGTCGGCTCGTCGCAGGCCAACCTGTTCACCTCGATCTCCGGCGGCATCAACGCCCTGTGGGGGCCGCTGCACGGCGGGGCCAACCAGGCCGTCCTGGAGATGCTGGAGAAGATCCGGGCCGGCGGCGGCGACGTCCGCGACTTCGTCAACAAGGTCAAGAACCGCGAGGACGGCGTGAAGCTGATGGGCTTCGGGCACCGGGTGTACAAGAACTACGACCCGCGTGCGCGCATCGTCAAGGAGCAGGCCGACAAGATCCTGGGCAAGCTGGGCGGTGACGACGAACTGCTGGACATCGCCAAGGCGCTCGAGGAGATCGCGCTGACTGACGAATTCTTCATCGAGCGCAAGCTGTATCCGAACGTCGACTACTACACCGGGGTGATCTACCGGGCGATGGGCTTCCCGACCCGGATGTTCACCGTGCTGTTCGCCCTGGGCCGGCTGCCCGGCTGGGTCGCGCACTGGCGCGAGATGCACGACGAGGGCAGTACCAAGATCGGCCGACCGCGCCAGATCTACACCGGTTACACCGAGCGCGACTACACGACGATCGACGCCCGCTGACGGGCGGCGCGCTGCGTCCCGCGGGCACCAACCCGGTCTGATGGGTCACATCGGCTTGCCATCCGGACGGTTGTAGTTTAACAATAGTTGTGTGATTACAACTGTCGGCGAGTTCAGCGCCCGGCGCAAGACCATCATCTTGGCGTCGTGCTGCCTGAGCCTGCTGATCGTGTCGATGGACGCAACCATCGTGAACGTCGCGATTCCGTCGATCCGCGCCGACCTGCACGCCTCGGGACCGCAGATGCAATGGGTGGTCGACATCTACACCCTGGTTCTGGCATCGCTGCTGATGCTGTCGGGGGCCACCGGCGACCGGTTCGGCCGGCGCCGGGTCTTCCAGATCGGCTTGACGGTCTTCGCCGTCGGGTCGCTGTTGTGCAGTGTCGCCCCCGACATCCACACCCTGATCGGCGCCAGACTAATCCAGGGCATCGGCGGCTCCATGCTGAATCCGGTTGCGCTGTCGATCATTTCGCAGATCTTCACCGGCCGGGTGGAACGGGCCCGGGCGCTGGGCTTCTGGGGTGGCGTCGTCGGGATCTCGATGGCGCTGGGGCCGATCGTCGGTGGCCTCCTGATCGCGGCGATCGGCTGGCGGGCGGTTTTCTGGATCAACCTGCCGATCTGTGCGGTGGCGATCCTGCTCACCGCGATCTACGTGCCGGAGAGCAAGTCGGCCACCATGCGCGACATCGACCCGATCGGTCAGCTGCTGGCGGTATTCACCCTGTTCGGGTTGGTCTACGTCCTCATCGAGGGCCCGGCGCTGGGCTGGACGCATTCGCGGATCGTCGCGATCGCCGTGATCGCGGCGGCCGCGTTCCTGGCCTTCCTGCGCTACGAATCCCGGCGGCACGATCCCTTCATCGACCTTCGCTTCTTCCGCAGCATCCCGTTCGCGTCGGCCACCGTGACCGCGGTGTGCGTGTTCGCCGCCTGGGGCGCCTTCCTGTTCATGATGTCGCTCTACCTGCAGGGCCAGCGGGGTTACTCCGCCGCGCACACCGGCCTGATCTACCTGCCGATCGCGATCGGTGCCTTGTTCTTCTCGCCGCTATCCGGCCGGATGGTCGGCCGGTTCGGCGCTCGCCCGTCGCTGCTGGTGTCGGGGCTGCTGATCGCCGGCGCGTCGGCGATGCTGGCGTTTCTGACACCGACCACCCCGGTGTGGGCGCTGCTGGTGATCTTCACCGTGTACGGGATCGGCTTCGGCATGGTCAACGCCCCCATCACCAACGCCGCAGTCAGCGGTATGCCCCGCGACCGGGCCGGCGCCGCCTCCGCGGTGACCTCCACAAGTAGGCAGGTCGGCGTGAGTATCGGTGTGGCGCTGTGCGGTTCGATCGCGGGCTCGGCGCTGGCCAGTGCCGGGGTGGACTTCCTGCATGCGGCGAGGCCGCTGTGGTTCACCGGCGTCGGGCTGGGTCTGGTGGTCGCGGTGCTGGCGGTGTTCTCCACATCGGAGCGGGCCCGACGATCGGCCGAGCGACTGGCCCCGCTGATCGAGGATCGACGGATCGAGGATGTCCATGTCCCATGACCCGATGGCCGATCAGGTCTGGCGGCTGATGTCCGCCGTGGTGATCGACAACAAGGACGCCTGGCGGCGGGCGGCGGTGAACCGAACCGGTCTGCCGTTCAGCAGGATTCGCATCCTGCGCCGGCTGTCACGGCAGCCGATGACGGTGAAGCAGGTGGCCGAGGCGGCCACCCTCGATGCCCCGGCGGCGACGGTGGCGGTCAACGACCTGGAATCGCGCGGGCTGGTGGTGCGCGAGATCGACCCGGACAACCGGCGGTGCAAGCTGGTGTCGCTGACCGACGCCGGCCGTGAAGTCGTCGGGATCCTCGACGAGATCGAGGATCCCGCCCCGCAGGCGCTCGCGGCGCTCGGCGAGCAGGATCTCGCCGCCCTGCACCTGATCCTCGGCAAGCTGGCCCGCTAGCCGGCTCAGCTCAGGTAGCCCTCGACCTCACCGGCCGGCCGGACCTGGGCCTCTCGGGGATCGCCGCCGGACTCCCGCAGCGCCCGCCGTTGACGCAGCAGGTCCCAGCATTGATCCAGCTCGGTCTCGACGAGGCGCAGCCGCTGATGTTCCTCGGCTGGGTCGAGGTCACCGTGCTGCACCCGTTCGCGCAATTCCCGCTCCTCGGCGACGAGGTCGTGGATGCGCGCGAGCGTGTCGCGGTCGGAGGGTTTGCGTTGTTCTGCCACTCCACCAGTGTGCCCGACACCGCGGGCGCATGACAGGGGGTGAATTATTCCACTGACACGTCGATCCGACCCGCATGAGCGACGGGTACGCGCTGCCGGACGTGATCTGCTCTGACCCGCCGCACCGGAGCGATGCCGTTCGGCTACCCTTGGGCAACTGGGCGGAATCCAAGTCCGCCAGTGCGTTTCGACGGTGCTTTCCGATCCCGCCGCCGCGCTACACCGGTGTCGAACGTGTTGATGTGGTCTGCTCGGGAGGGGCGTGGTGGTTCACACTGACCAGATGCCGGGACTGCCGCCGACCCATGAGTTGTTCGGTCGGGCGGCCCTTCCGGCCTACGGCCGGGCGGCGGATGCCCCGCTGCGGTTGTTGAGCCTGTCCGAGAACGCCACCTACCTGGTCGACGACGACGACCCGATCGTGCTGCGGGTGCATCGGCCCGGCTATCACTCGCTGCCTGCGATCCAATCCGAGCTGGCCTGGATGAAGGCACTGCGAACCGAGACCATCGTCACCACGCCGGAATTGATCCCGGCCGTGAACGGTGGTGACGTGGTGGTTGCCGAGGTCGCGGGCGAGACCCTGCACGTCGATGCGGTCACCTTCATCCCGGGCTGCACGGCCGAGGAGGATCCGGACGCGGTCGGTTTCGACGAGCTGGGACGGATCACCGCGATCATGCACGACCATGCCCGGCGGTGGACCGCGCCCGCCGGCTTCACCCGGTTCCGCTGGGATCTGGAGACGATTCTCGGACCGCATGCTCGCTGGGGCAACTGGCGACTGGCGCCGGGCCTGTCCGATGCCGACCACGACTGGATCGAGCGGGCCGCCGCCGACGTCACAGTCAGGCTGGCCGAGTTCGGCTGTGCGCCAGACCGGTTCGGCCTGGTACACGCAGACCTGCGGCTGGCCAACCTGATGGTGGACCCGGCCGACGCGACGGCCGGTATCACCGTGATCGACTTCGACGACTGCGGCTGGTCCTGGTATCTCGCCGATCTGGGGGCCGCGGTGTCGTTCATCGAGGACACGCCCGCGGGTGAGCGGATCATCGCCGATTGGCTCACCGGCTACTTCGAGATCGGATCCATTCCGGCCACGCACCTGGAGTTGATCCCGTCCTTCGTGATGATGCGCCGGATCATGCTGACGGCCTGGATCGCCTCGCACCATGACGCCGACGCGGCGATCGGAGTGGGCGAGGAGTTCGCCCCCGGCACGGCCCGGCTGGCCGAGCGATACCTCAAGGATCGAACCTGGTTGCGGGAGGCTGTTTTCGGCTCGGGGGGATGAGACCCGCCGGACTGTCTGATTGTGACGTTCCGTCGGCAGCGGTTGAGCGGCCGACTAGCGTGGGTGCGGTGACGACGAAACCTGAAATCGAATTCCCCGACGGACCCGCACCCGCCGAACTGGTCATCAAGGACCTGGTGGTCGGCGAGGGTGACGAGGCCAAGCCGGGCGCCACGGTCGAGGTGCACTACGTGGGTGTCGAATACGACACCGGCGACGAGTTCGACAGCTCCTGGAATCGAGGCGAGTCCATCTCCTTCCCGCTGCGCGGGCTGATCCAGGGCTGGCAGGACGGGATCCCCGGCATGCGAGTCGGCGGCCGCCGCCAGCTGACCATCCCCCCGGAACAGGCGTACGGGCCGGCCGGCTCGGGTCACCGGCTGTCCGGCAAGACTTTGATCTTCGTCATCGACCTGCTGGCCACCCGATGACCTGATCTTCGTCATCGGCCTGCACCCCTGCCAATGAACAGCGGGCGCGTGCTCAGTGAAGAATCGGTGGTTCGCTGGCGACGCCAATTGCCGATTGCATCAGAA
>CAZHUU010000077.1:0-10606 GCA_964535335.1 uncultured Mycobacterium sp. | reverse complement strand
GCATGGGCGAGACGATGAGCTTCGACGTGTCGGCCTTTTGCTTCTCGGGAATCTTCTTCAGCAGTTCGGCGCCGCGCGGGGTGGCGACTTGGGCGAGCACCGTCACGCCACGGTGGCGGAGCGGGTAGCCGCCCGGCGCGCTCAGTGAAGAGCCGGTGGTTCGCTGGCGACGCCAATTGCCGATTGCATCAGAAATCCGGCGATACGTTTGTGTTGGCGGGTTCGCCGTCGTATCGTGCATCGGTTCGAGTAATTGACGCGCCGGTCAGACGGCGGAGGAGGGAACCGATGACGGGTTCCGGTGATGCGCGGGTGAGTGCCACGGCAACCGAGTGGCGGACCGAATCGAGGTACTACCGCCGTCCGCCGGGATGGGGCTGGCTACTGGGTCTACTGCTCATCCCGCTCCTGCTCGGCCTGATCGGCTGGGGCACCCTGAGCAAGCCGAAGGTCAGCGTGAGCACGCCGAGCATCGGCATCACCGCGCCCAGCATCTCGGTGCCCTCGCTGCCGTCGCTGAACTTCGCGCCGCTGTCGATTCTGCGCAACGGCAACGACTTCACCCTCACCGGTGACCTGCCCGACCTGAACGTCAAGACCGCCCTGCTGAATGCGCTCAAGGCGGCGTTCGGTTCCGGCGTGAACCTGATCGACAAGCTGAACATCAAGGCCGGCATCAGCAGCCCCGACTTCTCCGGGCTGGGCGGGCTGTTCAAGGCCGCGATCGACATCCCGGACTTCAACTTCAACATCGAGGGTGGCACGTTGACCCTCACCGGCACAGCGCCGTCCGAGGACGTCAAGGCCGCTGTCGAGGCAGCTGCCAAGGCGGCGTGGCCGAACGTCACGATCGTCAACAACATCGTGGTCAAGGGTGCGGCGCCGGCCACCTCGGGAAGCTGCGGCGAGTTGCAGACCGACATCACCGCCGCGCTCAAGACGCCGATCAACTTCGAGACCGACGGGTTCACCCTGACGGCGGCGACCAAGCAGGAACTCTCCGCGGTGGCCGACAAGATCAAGGCCTGCCCGGACGCCAAGATCGCGATCGTCGGCCACACCGACAACACCGGCAATGACGCCATCAACAATCCGTTGAGCGCCAATCGGGCCGAGTCGGTGGGCGACTACCTGGTCTCCCAGGGCGTTGCGGCCGGCCAGATCAGCACCAAGGGTGTCGGCTCCAGCCAGCCCGTCGCCGGTAACGACACCGATGCCGGGCGGGCGCAGAACCGCCGCACCGACATCACAGTGAGCTAGGGAGAGACATGGGATTCGTCATTCAGTGGTTGTGGTACCTGCTGGCCTTCGCGGTCGGATCGGCGGTCGCCTGGGTGCTCACCGTTGCGACCATCCGGCACACCAGTAGGGAAGAAGCCATCGCGGACCTGCCCGGCTCGCGTGAGATTGGAGCGCGGTGATGCAGAACCTCAACTGGTGGCTGATGGCGCTGGCCTTCGTTCTCGGCTTCGTCGGCACGCTGCTGCTGACCGTCCGCAAGGTCACCCGTGAGGTGCCGGTCAGCCGCACTGTGTCGGCGGCTGTCGGCGGGGCTGCCAAGGTCGCCGGTGCGGCGGCCGCGGGCGCTACCGCGGCGAAGCTGACCGGCGGAGCGGACGAGGAGCCCTACGGCACCGGGTCGTTGCGGTTGGCCGCGGGCACGGTTGTCCCGTCGGGCTACACCATCAAGGGCAACGAGGACTCGATGCTGTACCACACCACGGAGAGCCCGTGGTACAAGCAGACCATCGCCGAGGTGTGGTTCAACGCCGAATCAGCCGCTCAGCGTGCGGGTTTCACGCGCTGGGACGCCAAGGACAAGGGTGCCTCCGGTGTTGCCAAGCTCGCCGACGTGCCGGCAGGCCCGTACGGCAAGGGCTCGGCCAAGGCCGGTGCCGGCGGCAGCGGCCCCGAGGGCTGGACCATCAAGGGCAACGAGGATTCGATGCTCTACCACACCCTCGAAAGCCCTTGGTACAAGCAGACGATCGCCGAGGTGTGGTTCAACGAGGAGAAGGTCGCCAAGGCTGCCGGGTTCACCCGCTGGGACGACAAGAGCAAGGGTGTCAAGATCGCCGCGATCGCCGACGTGCCGGCAGGCCCCTACGGCAAGGGTTCGGCCAAGGCCGGTGCCGGTGGCAGCGGCCCCGCCGGTTGGCTGATCAAGGGCAACGAGGACTCGATGCTCTACCACCCGCCGGACAGCCCGGCCTACAACGAGACCATCGCCGAGGTCTGGTTCTTCGACGAGGAGACCGCCAAGGCGGCCGGTTTCGACAAGTGGGACAAGAACTTCAAGTAACCCCGGGGGCATAGCTGGTGCCCACCTCTGCGCGACTCCGCACCCCTGTCGCTCGGAGGTGGGCACTACCCATATCAGCGTCAGTGTGGCGCGGGCAGCCGCAGGATCAGCCTGGTGCCGCCCAGCGGACTGTCCTCCAATGCCGCTGTGCCACCGTGGATCTCGGCCTGCTGCGCCACCAGCGCCAGCCCCAGACCGCTCCCGGATCGAGATGCCGTCGACCCGCGGGCGAACCGTTCGAACACCGCCCGCCGCTCGTGCTCCGGCACCCCGGTGCCGTTGTCGTCCACGGCGATCTCCACACCGTCGCGTGAGCTGACCGCCGACAGTTGCACCCGGGTGGCACCGCCGTGCTTGACCGCGTTGGCGATCGCGTTGTCCACCGACAGCCGCAGGCCGGCGGGCAGCCCGATGATGATGCACGTCGGTGAGGGCGCCAGCGACACGTCGAGGTCCGGGTACACCCGCATCGCGTCATGGGCGGCGCGGTCGAGCAGCTCGGTGATGTCGACCGGCACCTGATCGGCCTCGGTGGACAGCTCGCCCTGTGCCAGCCGCTCCAGGGCGCCCAGCGTCGCCTCGATCCGGCTCTGGGTGCGGACGACATCGCCGAGCACCTCGCTGCGCTGGTCGTCGGGCAGGTCCAGCGTGGTCAGCACCTCGAGGTTGGTGCGCATCGCGGTCAGCGGGGTGCGCAGCTCGTGGGCCGAGACCGCGGCGAAGTCACGCGCCGACGCCAGCGCCGCCTTGGTACGGTCCTGCTCCTTCCAGATCCGCTCCAATAGGCCCTTGAGCGCCTCACCGATCTCCACCGCCTCGGTGGCGCCGCCCACCTCCACGTCGGGGGCCTCGTCGCCGGCCTCGATCTGGCGGGTCTGCTGGGCCAGCCTGCGGAACGGCCGGACCGCGAACGCGGCCAGCAGCCAGCCCAGCAGTGCCGCCGCGCCGACGGCGAACACGCAGATCACCAGCACCCGGCGGTGCAGGTTGTTGGTGTCGGCGATGGTGTCGTCGTAGGTGGCGCCGACCGCCAGCGTCGTCGGCTCGGCGGCGTACGGGATCTCGACCGTGCGCACCCGGTAGCGCACGCCGTCGACGTTGGTGGTGGCGTAGTCGGCGTCCAGCTTGGGCAGCACCACGGGGGAGTTCGACCGGACCTGGTCACCCCGGCGAACGGTGATCACCACGTTCTGGTCGTTGGGCGACGGTGGAATCTGGTCCAGACCGCGGGGCACGAACGGCACCGCGAACCCGGCCGCCTCGTCCAGCCTGCGGTCGAGCCGCTCCAGGCGGTCGTTGCTGATGCCGATCCAGACGATGGTGCCGACGATCGTCACCACGATCGCGGCGCCGATCGCCGTCGCGAACGCCACCCGGGTCCGCAGCGACGGGGTGCGGCGGAAGAACCGCGACAGGGTCATGGCGGGGTCATCGGGACGTCACCGGCAGATCGGACGGGAACCCGTCATTGCGTGCGCAGCACGAAGCCCACACCCCGCACCGTGTGCAGCAGCCGCGGCGCCCCGCCGGCCTCCAGCTTGCGGCGCAGGTAGCCGATGAACACATCGACCACGTTGGTGTCGGCGGCGAAGTCGTAGCCCCACACCAGTTCCAGCAGCTGGGCCCGGCTCAGCACGGCGGTCTTGTGCTCGGCGAGCACCGCCAGCAGGTCGAACTCGCGTTTGGTCAGGTCGACGTCGACGCCGTTGACCCGCGCGCGCCGGCCCGGGATGTCGACCTCGAGCGGTCCGACCTGGATGGTCTCCGAGGAGAAGGTGGCCGTCGAGCCACGCCTGCGCAGCAGGGCCTTCACCCGCGCCACCAGTTCGGCCAGGTTGAAGGGTTTCACCAGGTAGTCGTCGGCGCCGGCCTCCAGGCCCGCCACCCGGTCGTCGACGGAGCTGCGGGCCGACAGCACGCACACCGGTACGTCGTTGTCCATGGCGCGCAGCGCGGTGACGACGCTGACGCCGTCGAGCACCGGCATGTTGATGTCCAGCACGATCGCGTCGGGCCGGGTCTCGGTGGCACTGCGCAGGGCCTCGGCGCCGTCGACGGCGGTGGACACCTCGAACCCGGAAAGCCGCAGCCCCCGCTCCAGGGACGCCAGGACGTCGGGATCGTCGTCGACCACGAGCACCCGTGGTGAGGCCGAAGTACTGTCCATGCGCCCTATCTTGCCTGATCGTCAGTCCCACGAGTGGGAGGCGGAGGGAACGATTTGACCTCACTCTTTGTTGAGGTTTTACCGTGGGTGCCGTCGCGGCGAAGCGGCCCGCTGTCGGGGTCGCGTGACATGATCGTTCCCGGGGGTCGGCCGCCGTGACAAGTCGCACGTGAGGTGTAGCTGCAGGGAGACGATCCGTCGTGGACGAGCTGACAACGGAACCGGTGGCGCCGGCCGGCCTGCGGTCGCAGCCGGCCATCGCGCCGGCTCCCGCGCGCCCGCGGGCCGTGTCGGATCTGCTGCGGTTGCTGCCCTATCTGCTGCCGTACCGTGCGCGCTGGATCGCCATGCTCGCCGTCGCGATCACCAGCCTGGTCGCCACGGTGGCCATCCCGCTGATGACCAAGGCCGTGATCGACGGCCCGGTCCGGCACCGCGATCAGCACGGGCTGTGGCTGGTGGGCGCGGCCGCGCTGGCGGTCGGGATCTCCGAGGCCGTGCTGTGGTTCATCCGGCGCTGGCTGGTGGCCCGCGCGACCATGGGCGTCGAGGCCGACGTGCGCAAGGATCTCTACGCCCGCCTGCAGATCCTGCCGATGTCGTTTCACGGGCGCTGGCAGTCCGGACAGCTGCTGTCCCGAATCATGAACGATCTGAGCACCATTCGGCGGTTCCTGTCGTTCGGCCTGGTGTTCCTGCTGCTGAACGTCCTGCAGATCACCGTGGTGACCGCGATCCTGCTGGCGATGTACTGGCCGCTGGGCGTGGTGGTGCTGGCGTCCATCGTGCCGGTCACGCTGATCGTGCTGCACTTCGAGCGCGAGTTCACCCGGCTGTCACGGCAGGCGCAGGACCAGGCCGGCCACGTCGCCACCCACGTCGAGGAATCCGCGTTGGGACTGCGCGCGATCAAGTCGTTCGGTCGGGAGGACCTGGTCTACCAGCGCTTCGACGAGCAGGCGAGCACGCTGTACGCCACCCAGATCCGCAAGGTCGCGGTGTCGGCGAAGTTCTGGACGCTGCTGGAGATCATCCCCAACGTCACGCTGATCATCGTGCTCGGCTTCGGTGCGTACGCCGCTGGCCACGGCCTGATCACGCTCGGCACGCTCGTCGCGTTCATCACGATGATGCTGTCGCTGGTGTGGCCAATCGCCTCGCTGGGCTTCCTGCTGTCGATGACCCAGGAGTCGATGACCGCCGCCAACCGCATCGCCGAGATCTTCGACGCACCGCGCGAGATCACCGACGGCGTCCGCACCGTCGCGCCGCGCGGCGGCCGGCTCGAGTTGGTCGACGTCGGCTTCCGCTTCCCCGACTCAGGCCCTGATGTCGCCGGCCGAGCGGCTCCGGAGGGCTGGGCGCTGCGGCACGTCAACCTCACCGTCGAACCCGGCGAGACGCTGGCCCTGGTGGGCGCCACCGGGTCCGGCAAGTCGGTGCTGGCCGCCCTGCTGCCCCGGCTCTACGACGTCACCGAAGGCCGGATCCTGATCGACGGCAACGACATTCGCGATCTGAGCCTGCCGACGCTGCGCCGGGTGGTGGCCACCGCGTTCGAGGATCCGACACTGTTCTCGATGTCGGTGGCCGAGAACCTCCGGCTCGGCCGCCCGGAGGCGACGGACGACGAACTCGCCCAGGCCACCGACATCGCCTCCGCGCAGTTCGTCTACCGGCTTCCCTTCGGCCTGCAGACCCGCATCGGCGAGCAGGGCATGAGCCTGTCCGGCGGCCAGCGCCAACGGCTGTCGCTGGCGCGGGCCATCCTCGCCGCGCCGCGGATCCTGGTGCTCGACGACACCCTCTCGGCGCTGGACGTGCACACCGAGGCGGCCGTCACCGAGGCACTGGGCCGGGTCCTTGGCGCGGTCACCGGGGTGGTCGTCGCGCACCGGGCCTCCACGGTGCTGCTGGCCGACAAGGTCGCCCTGCTCGACACCGTCGACGGTGCCGGCACCGTCACCCACATCGGCACCCACGCCGAACTGCTGGCCACGGTGCCGCGCTACCGCTACCTGCTGGCCGCCGACGATGAACTCGACGACGGCTGCCCGCCGCGGCCGGAATGGGAGGACGACGACGACCGCGAGCGCCTCGATCGCGCCTACGAGGAGGCCTGCGAGCAGCGCGCGGCGGCCCGCAGGCCGGCCGATTACGCCGCATCGGAGGGACGGCATCGATGACGGCCACCGAATGGCGGGGGCGCCTCGACGAGGCCGACGACGACCTGCCGATCGACGAGGCGGTGCCGCGGCGGCGGGAAGCCCGTGCGGTGCTGGGCTCGCTGCTGCGGCCGTACCGGCTGACGGTCGGTCTGCTGGCGGTCGTGGTGGTCGCCGAAAACGCTGCGCGGCTGTCGGTTCCGTTGTTGGTGCAGCGCGGTATCGACCACGGGGTTCCGCCGCTGCTGGCCGGTGGCTCGGCGCGCGAGCTGATCATCATCGTCGCCATGCTGGCCGGGGTGGCGGTGGTGCAGGCCGGCAGCAGGCTGTTCTTCCTCAATCGCTCCGGACGCATCGGTCAGCAGGTGCTGCTGGAGTTGCGTCGCCGGGTGTTCCGGCACTTCCAGCGGCTCGATGTCGCCTTCCACGACCGCTACACCTCGGGCCGGGTGGTGAGCCGCTCGACCAACGATGTCGAAGCGATCCAGGACATGCTGGAGACCGGGTTCGACAGCCTGATCACCGCCGTGCTGACGTTGTTCGGCACCGCGATCCTGTTGGTGGCGCTCGACTTTCGGCTGGGGTTGATGTGCCTGGCGGCCTTCCCCGTACTGGTGGGGTTGGTGTGGTGGTTCCGTAACGAATCGGCGAAGACCTACCGCAAGGTTCGCGAGAGCGCAGCGCTGGTGATCGTGCAGTTCGTCGAGACCATGACGGGCATCAAGGCGGTGCAGGCCTACCGCCGGGAGCCCCGCAATCAGGAGATCTTCGAAGAGATCGCCGACGACTACCGCGAGATCAACGAGCGGACCTTCCGGCTGCTAGCCATCTTCATGCCCGGGGTCAAGCTGGTCGGCAACCTCACCACCGGCGTGGTCCTGCTCTACGGCGGCTACCGGGTTCTGCACGGGGACATGACGATCGGCACGCTGACCGCCTTCCTGCTCTACCTACGGATGTTCTTCGAGCCGATGCAGGAGATCTCGCAGTTCTTCAACACCTTCCAGTCCGCGTCCTCGGCGCTGGAGAAGCTCGCCGGGGTGCTGGCCGAGAAGCCGGGCATCGCCGACCCACCCCAACCGGTGGTGCTGCCGAAAGTCAAGGGCGAGATCGCCTTTCACGACGTGATCTTCGGTTACGTGCCGGAGCGCCCGGTGCTGCCAGGGCTGTCGCTGACGGTTCCGCCCGGGCAGACGGTCGCACTCGTCGGGACCACCGGCGCGGGCAAGACCACCATCGCCAAACTCATCGCCCGCTTCTACGACCCGGACGCCGGGTCGGTCACCCTCGACGGTGTCGACCTGCGCCGGTTCGCGCAGAGCGATCTTCGGCGGCACGTCGTGATGGTGACCCAGGAGAACTTCCTGTTCTCCGGCACCGTCGCGGACAACATCCGGTTCGGCCGGCCGAGCGCCACCGACGCCGAGGTGCGCGCCGCTGCTGCCGCGGTGGGCGCCGACGAGTTCATCGCGGCACTGCCGGACGGCTACGACACCGATGTCGCCAAACGCGGCGGGCGGCTGTCCGCCGGGCAGCGCCAGTTGGTCGCGTTCGCCCGGGCGTTCCTCGCCGACCCAGCCGTGCTGATCCTCGACGAGGCCACCTCGTCGCTGGACATCCCGAGTGAACGGCTGGTGCAGCGGGCGCTGCGCACCGTGCTGGCCGACCGGACCGCACTGATCATCGCGCACCGCCTGTCCACCGTGGAGGTCGCCGACCGGGTGCTCGTGCTCGAGCACGGCCGCATCGTCGAGGACGGCGCCCCGCAGCAGCTGATCGGATCGGGCGGCCACTATGCCGGGTTGCACCGCGCCTGGGTCGATTCCTTGGCCTAGGGTCGCGTTGAGTCCTAAGGAGGGCGCCGTGGATGTGACGAGAGTGAGTAGCTGGCGGAGCCCGGCGGTGATGTGCTCGGTCCTGGCGGTGCTCCTGGCGCTGGTCCTCATACCCGCGGGCGTGGCGCGCGCCGACGACCTGCCCGGGGTGACACTCACCGGCACCTCGGGTGCTCCGCTGCGTGATGGTGCGACCTATGGCGTGGGCATGGTCATCGTCGCCCACTTCGACGGGCCGGTCGGCGATTTCGGCGCGGCCGACCAACAGCTCGCGGTGTCCACCGAGCCGCCGGTCGCCGGCGCCTGGCACTGGGTCGACGACCACACCGCGCACTGGCGCCCGCCGCAGTACTACGCGCCGGGCACGGTGGTCACCGTCAGCCCCGGCGGGGCGCCGCCGGTGACGTTCACGATCGGCGCATCGCACGTGTCGATCGCCGACGACGCCACCAAGCAGGTCAGCGTCTTCGACGGGGGCAAGCTGGTGCGCACCATGCCGACCTCGATGGGCCGCGGCGGCACCGAGAAGGTGGGCAACACGACGCTGAGCTTCTGGACCCAACCGGGCGTCTACACCGTGCTGGACAAGAGCAATCCGGTGGTGATGGACTCCTCGACCTACGGGCTGCCGATCAACTCCCACCTCGGCTACAAGGAGTCGATCAACTACGCGGTGCGGATCAGCACCGACGGGGTGTACCTGCACCAGCTCGACGAGACGGTGTGGGCGCAGGGCAACACCGACACCAGCCACGGCTGCCTGAACCTCAACCACGACAACGCGGCCTGGTTCTACAACTTCTCCGTTCCCGGCGATGTGGTCGAGGTGCGCAACACCGGGGGCAAGCCGCTGCAGTTGTGGCAGAACGGCGACTGGAGCGTGCCGTGGGATCAGTGGGCCCCGGCCTGACGGTGCCGGTGTGAAGGGCTTCGCCGACCGGACCGATGCAGGCCGGCGGCTTGCCGCGGCACTGGAGTCCTACCGCGACCGGGACGTCCTGGTGCTCGGTCTGCCACGCGGCGGGGTTCCGGTGGCCTACGAGGTGGCCGCCGCCCTCGACGCGAAGCTGGACGTGCTGGTGGTGCGCAAGCTCGGCGTGCCGGATCAGCCCGAACTCGCGTTCGGCGCGATCGGTGAGGGCGGGGTGCGGGTGCTCAACGACGCGGTGCTGCGCCATGTCCTGCTGACCGACGCTGACATGGCCGCGGTCGAGACCGCTCAGAGCGCCGAACTGCAGCGCCGGGTCGAGCGCTACCGCGGCGGGCGGGAGCGGGTGCCGTTGCGCGGGCGGGTGGTGCTGATCGTCGACGACGGTTTCGCCACCGGTTCCACCGCTCAGGCGGCCTGCCTGGTGGCCCGCGCCCAGGGCGCCGCCGAGGTGGTGCTGGCCGCGCCGATCGGGTCCGCCGACACCGTCGCCGCGTTGCGGGCCGTCGCCGACGACGTGGTGTGCCTGGGCGCCCCGGCCACCTTCATCGCGGTGGGCCAGGGTTATCGCGACTTCCGCCAGACCTCCGACGATGAGGTCTGCGCGCTGCTGGAGCGGGCCCGCCGCTGAGCGGATGTCCCTCTGCCCACCTTTGAGCGACTCCGCGACTCGGCGCCCCCGCATAGTCGCTCGTAGCCGGGCACAAACCTCTAGCCCGGAAGCCCGATCCGCCGGTAGCGCGCCAACCGGGCCGCGTACCGCCCGTCGGCCGGCGCCGCGCGCAGGTCGCACAGTTCGCGGGCGATCGCCGTCGACAACCGGCGGGCGAACTCCACCGGTTCGTCGGCGGCGTCGGGATGCTCGGGCACGATCACGTCGACGATCCCGTCACGCAGCAGATCGGTCGAGCGGATGCCCTGGGCCGCAGCCAATTCCGCGGCATGGTCGGTGTCGCGGAACACGATCGCGCTCGCACCCTCCGGCGGCAGCGGCGCCAGCCAGCCGTGCCGGGCGGCCAGCACCCGGTCGGCGGGCACCATCGCCAGCGCCGGGCCGCCACTGCCCTGACCCAGCAGCACCGACACCGTCGGGGTGTCCAGCGTGACCAGTTCGGACAGACAGCGCGCGATCTCGCCGGCCAGGCCGTCCTGTTCGGCGTCGGCGGACAGCGCCGGCCCCGCGGTGTCGATCACCAGCACCAGCGGTAG
>CAZHUU010000076.1:18558-22987 GCA_964535335.1 uncultured Mycobacterium sp. | reverse complement strand
CGCGGTGGCCACGCTGATCACCTCGGCCTGCAGTGCGATCGCGAAGGCGTCGCTGGACGCCTCGCTGCAGGACGACCTACCCGAGGAGTCGCGGGCCTCGGCCTTCGGCCGATCCGAGTCGGTGCTGCAGCTGGCCTGGGTGCTCGGCGGCGCGATCGGCGTGCTGGTGTACACGGAGTTGTGGGTGGGGTTCACCGCGATCACCTCGGTCCTGATCCTCGGTCTGGCGCAGACCGTGGTGAGCTATCGCGGCGATTCCCTGATCCCCGGTTTCGGCGGCAACCGGCCGGTGGTGGCCGAGCAGGAGGAGGCGGCGGCGGTGACCAACCGGTGACCCGGATGGCTCGCTGGCTGCTGGTCGTCGTGGTGGTGCTCGCCTCGGCAGGCGCGGGGGTGGGCGCCTGGCTGCTGACCCGCGGAACCGGTGAGTCGCTGCCGCAGATCAGTCTGTACTCGCACGGTCATTCGGTCCGGGTGGGTCCCTACTTCTACTGCAACGTGATCAACCTCGACGACTGCCAGAACCCGCAGACTCAGGGTGAGCTGCCGGTGGACAAGCGCTACCCGATTCAGCTTTCGGTGCCGACGGCGATCGGGCGCGCGCCCTGGCGGCTGCTGCAGGTCTACGAGAACGAGAACGACTCGACCGACACCATCATCCGGCCGAACACCCTGCTGGCAATGACGATTCCGACAGTGGACGCCAAGCGGGGCCGGCTGACCGGGATCGTGGTCCAGCTGCTGACCATGGTGCGCGATCCCAAGGGCGAACTGCACGAAGCCGCGCACGCCGAGTGGTCGGTGCGGGTGCTCTGGAGCTAGGCCTGCCCGCCGGCGCCGTGCCCGGCGGGCACCCGCTCCCCCTCGCGGGTCGGACCCGGCGGCGTCCCGTCACCGAAGGGTCTGCCGCCCAAGGCTTCTCGGCCGTGCGGGGTCGGCCAGTCGGACAGGTCGGGGCCCTTCGGGACGATCCGGGTGGGGTTGATGTCGGCATGCACGATGTAGTAGTGCCGCTTGATCTGGACGAAGTCGATGGTGTCACCGAAGCCCGGTGTCTGGAACAGGTCCCGGGCGTAGGCCCACAGCACCGGCATCTCGGCCAGCTTGGCGCGATTGCACTTGAAATGGCCGTGATACACCGGGTCGAACCGGGCCAGGGTGGTGAACAGTCGCACGTCGGCCTCGGTGATCGTGTCGCCGACCAGGTACCGCCGCCCGGCCAGCCGCTCGGAGAGCCAGTCCAGCGCGGTGAACAACCGGTCGTAGGCCCGCTCGTAGGGCTCCTGAGAGCCGGCGAAGCCGCAGCGGTAGACCCCGTTGTTCACCTCGGTGTAGACCCGCTGCGCCACCTCGTCGATCTCGGTGCGGAGGTGCTCGGGATACAGCTGCGGCGCACCGTCGCGGTGGTGGGCCGTCCACTCGGTGGAGAAGTCCAGCGTCATCTGCGCGAAGTCGTTGGTCACGACCTGACCGGTGGCCACCTCGACGATGGCGGGCACGGTGATCCCCTTGGGATAACCGGGGTCCCGGGCGAAGTAGGCGTCCTGCAGCCGCGGGATCTTCAGCACCGGGTCCACCCCGCCGGGGTCCAGATCGAAGGTCCAGCTGCGTTCGTCGTGCGTGGGTCCACAGAACCCGATGGACAGCGCGTCCTCCAGCCCGAGCAGCCGCCGCACGATGATCGCGCGGTTGGCCCACGGGCAGGCCCGCGCCACGATCAGCCGGTAGCGGCCGGCTTCGACGGGATAGCCGTCACGGCCGTCCGCGGTGATCCTGGTGTTGATGTAGTTGGTGTCGCGATTGAACTCGCCGCCGGCGGCCACATAGGAACCCACGTGGACCAGTGTTCCCCCGTCGGCGGCCGCGAAGCCAGTTAGGCGTCGAGCTCGCTGGCGACGGCGCGAACCACCTCGGAGACCCGACGGGCCACCTTCTTGTCCGGATAGCGGCCCTTGCGCAACTCGGGCTGCACGGCGCTCTCCAGCAGGGTGATCATGTCCTCCACCATTCCGTGCAACTCGTCCGGCGAGTGCTTGTGCTCGGCGGCGGCCGCCTCCCGGCGGGTGCGGCTCAGGCTGGGCGGCGGGTCGATGAGCTTGACGGTCAGCGCCTGTGGCCCGCGCCGGCCCGAGGCCAGCCCGAACTCGACCCGCTGACCGGCCTTGAGGCCCTCGACGCCCGCGGGCAGGGCGGAGGCCCGCACGTAGACGTCCTCGCCTTCCTCCTGGGACAGGAAGCCGAAGCCCTTCTCGGCGTCGTACCACTTCACCTTGCCGGTCGGCACTGGTCTCACCTGCTTGTCTGACGGGTCCGTGACAACATGACGACGCGCCCCGCTGTGCAGGACGCGTGAAGCGATCCTACTCGGACGACTAGGCGCAAAGCATCCCTGTTTGGTTCGGTAGGCTGGCCTAACCGCTGGAGGAGACATGCGCCTGATCCTGAACATCATCTGGCTGCTCTTCGGTGGCCTGTGGCTGGCGCTCGGCTATCTGGTGGCGGCGCTCATCTGCTTCGTCCTCATCATCACCATCCCGTTCGGCTTCGCGGCGCTGCGGATCGCGGCATACGCGTTCTGGCCGTTCGGGCGCACCGTCGTCGACAAACCCGGGGCGCACCCCGGCGCCCTGATCGGCAACGTGATCTGGGTTCTGCTGTGCGGGGTGTGGCTGGCCATCGGCCACGTGGTCAGCGCGGTGGCGATGGCCATCACGATCGTCGGCATCCCGCTGGCACTGGCCAACCTCAAGCTCATCCCGGTGTCCCTGATGCCGCTGGGCAAGGACATCGTTCCGGTCGACGGTCCGGTCGACCGAGCCCGGGTGCCGGTATGACGGTGACGGCACTGGGCCTGCCCGCGATTCGGCAGGACGCGGGCGCCCACAACAACACCGCCCATCCGGGTGGCATGCCACTGGCCGGACCGCTGGTCGACACCTTCGGCCGGGTCGCCACCGATCTACGGGTGTCGCTGACCGATCGCTGCAACCTGCGCTGCACCTACTGCATGCCGGCCGAAGGTTTGGACTGGCTGCCCGGCGACGATCTGCTGACGCTCGACGAGCTGACCCGACTGCTGACGGTGGCCGTGACCCGGCTCGGTATCACCAGCGTCCGCTTCACCGGCGGTGAACCGCTGCTCTACCGCAGGCTCGAAGAGGTGGTGGCCGCCGCCGCGGCGCTGCGTCCGCGTCCCGAGATCGCGCTCACCACCAACGGGGTCGGTCTGGCACGCCGCGCCGCCGGGCTTGCCGAGGCCGGCCTGGACCGGGTGAACGTATCGCTGGACACCGTGGACCCCGAGCGGTTCGCGGCGATCACCCGGCGGAACCGCCTCGACGACGTGCTGGCGGGCCTGGCGGCAGCGGCGGCGGCGGGACTGGGTCCGGTGAAGGTCAACGCCGTGCTGGACCCGGCCGGCGGCCTGGATGATGCCGTCGAACTGCTGCGACTCTGTCTGCGGTTCGGCTATCAGCTGCGGATCATCGAGCAGATGCCGCTGGATGCCGGCCATCAGTGGCGCCGCGATGCGGCGCTGAGCGCCGACGACATCCTTGACGCCCTCGGCAGACATTTCACGCTGCGCCCCGATCCGGCGCCGCGTGGCTCGGCACCGGCACAGCTGTGGCAGGTCGACGGCGGGCCGGCCACCGTCGGCATCATCGCGTCGGTGTCCCAGGCGTTCTGCTCGGCGTGCGATCGAACCCGGTTGACGGCAGACGGTCAGGTCCGCAGCTGCTTGTTCGCCACCGAGGAGACCGATCTGCGGACGCTGCTGCGGGGCGGCGCCGACGATGACGCGCTGGCGACGGCCTGGCGAGCCGCGATGTGGCGCAAGGCCGCCGGACACGGGATCAACGACCCGGACTTCATCCAGCCGCAGCGACCGATGAGCGCGATCGGTGGCTGAGCCCGCTGGGACGCCCAGGACGGGTGTGGTGACGGTTCGGTTCTTTGCCGCTGCCCGAGCCGCGGCGGGCGCCGACACGGAATCGATGCCGCTCGGGGACGGCGCCACGGTCGACGACATCGTGCGCGAACTGTGTTGCCGCAGTGACGAATTGGCACGGGTGTTGCAGATGTGTTCATTCTTGTGCGACGGAATGGCGGTGCGGGATCGCACGATTGCGCTGCATTCCGGCCAGACTTTGGACGTGCTACCCCCGTTTGCCGGCGGCTGATGGTGATTTACGTCACATCACGATCAGGTCTCAAAGTGGCCCACGCGCACCAGGGCGTCTGACTTACCTGGGCGGACGTCCCTTTTTCATGGGCCTTTAGACCTTTTTTAAGATTTGCCAGTAGGGGAAACGCCGCGGGATCCAAAAGGTGACGGCGCTCTGCGATCCCGTTAGCGTCTCTGCGAGGTCCGCCTCCTCACCCGTGGCAGACCCTCTTCGCTCCTAGCGCCTAGCTCCATCCATGGAGC
>CAZHUU010000076.1:0-18548 GCA_964535335.1 uncultured Mycobacterium sp. | reverse complement strand
GAAGATCGGACCTGGAGCCGCACGCGGCTCCTAGGGGTGAAGCCGACATCGTTTCCACCGAGACGACGACGGCCGGGCAACCTCTCCAGCCCGAACCCGACAGCTGACCTCGCAGGCGCGATAAAGAGAGGAATACCCCGAACTCATGAGTGGACGGCATCGTAAGCCCACTTCCTCGTCCATCAGCGTCGCCAAGATCGCCGTCACCGGCGCGGTCATCGGCGGCGGCGGCCTGACCCTCGCCGGGCAGGCCCAGGCGGCTCCCGACGCCGAGTGGGATCAGGTAGCCCGCTGCGAGTCCGGTGGCAACTGGGCCATCAACACCGGCAACGGCTACCACGGCGGGCTGCAGTTCTCCCCCGGCACCTGGGCCGCACACGGCGGCACCAAGTACGCGCCCGCCGCCAACATGGCGTCCAAGGATCAGCAGATCGCCATCGCCGAGCACGTGCTGGCCACCCAGGGCAGGGGTGCGTGGCCGGTGTGCGGCCGCGGCCTGTCCGGCGCCACGCCGCGCAACGTCGTCAACGAGCCCGCGCCTGCCGCTCCGGCGCAGACGGCGACCGACTCCCCGGCCGCCGCGCCGCTGGACAACCCGGTTCCCGAGGCTCCCGCCCCGGCCCCGCAGGACGCTCCGGCCCCGGCCGCCGATGCGCCCGCGCCTGAACTTCAGGTCATCGCGGTCTCCGAGGAGGTCACCACCGAGGTCACCGCCCCGGTGGTGAACACCGCGGCGCCGGCCCCCGATGCGCCCCCGGCCCCGGCCGACAAGGTCGTCACCGTCGAGGCGGACTGGACCCATACCGAGCAGCCGGCCGACCAGGCCCAGGTGTGGTCCCTGCACGGGGCGCCGCTGGCCCCGGCCACCGATCCCGCCGTTCCGCCGGTGCAGACCACCGCGCCGAGCAGCGACGGGACCACCGCGGTTGCCTCCGGGCAGCTGCCGGACGGTGTTCCGCACCTGACCAGCCCGGACAACCCGCCGCCCGGGACCAGCGCCGAGCCGGTCGGCCCGCAGTCGGGCCCCAACGTGAGCTATCTCAAGGAGCTCTGGCACGCCGTCCAGACCCAGGAGATCAGCAAGAACGACGCCCTGATGGCCCTGGCCCAGCGGCCGATGACCACGCCGGTCACCAACGACCCGCGGATGGGCAGTGCTCCGGCTGCTCCGGTCGATCCGGCCGCGCCCGCGATCCCGGTCGACGCCGCGCCGGCTCAGTAACCGGCTCGGCTCAGGCCGAGTTCACCCACTCGTCGGAGCCGTCGGCGAAGAACTGGTGCTTCCACACCGGTAGTCGCTCCTTGATGGTGTCGACGAGCCGGGCACAGGTCTCGAAAGCCGCCGCCCGGTGGTCCGCCGCGACCGCGGCCACCAGGGCGGCGTCGCCGATCTGCAGCTTGCCGATGCGATGGCTGGCCGCCATCGCCCGCACCCCGGTGCACGAACCGGCCACCTCGGCGAGCACCTCGAACAAGGTCTCCTCGGCCAGCGGGTGCGACGAGTACTCGAGCCGCACCACCTCGCGCCCGCCGTCGTGGTTGCGCACCACGCCGGCGAAGCCGACGACCGCTCCGGCGGCCTCGTTGGCGACCAGCTCCTCGTGCTCGCGCAGCGAGAGGGGACCGTCGGTCAGCGCCGCCCGCAGTATCCGTGTCATCGGCGGTGGTCTCCTCCGGCCAGTTGGTCCAATGCGTGGTCCAGGACATCGGCCAGCACGCCCAGGCCGTCCCGCACGCCGCCGGATGACCCCGGCAGGTTGACGATCAGCGTGCGCCCGGCCACCCCGGCGATGCCGCGGGACAACACCGCCGTCGGCACCTTCGGCAGTCCGGAGCGCCGGATCGCATCGGCGAGCCCGGGCACCTCATAGTCGATCACCCCGAGGGTGGCCTCCGGGGTGGCGTCGGTGGGCGATATCCCGGTCCCGCCCGAGGTGATGACCAGGTCGACGCCGTGGGCGACCGCGTCCCGCAGGGCGTCACCGACGGCGCTGCCGTCGACCACCACCACCGGCGGCGGGACGGCCAGGCCGCGCCCGGCCAGCCAGTCGACGATGATCGGACCGCAGCGGTCCTCGTAGACGCCGGTCGCGGCGCGGGTCGAGGCGATGACGACCCGGGCCGAGCGGCTCACGGCCGACGAGTCCACAGCCCGGTCTTGCCGCCCTCTTTGCGCAGCACCCGGATGTCGTCGAGGCGGGCGCCCGGATCGACCGCCTTGATCATGTCGTAGAGCGTGAGCGCGGCGACGCTGACGGCGGTGAGCGCCTCCATCTCCACCCCGGTCCGGTCGGTGGTGCGCACCGACGCGGTGAGCTCGACCTCGGCCTCGCCGACGGCGAAGTCGACGTCCACCCCGGTCAGGGCGAGCGGGTGACACAGCGGGATGAGATCGCTGGTGCGTTTGGCGGCCAGGATCCCGGCCACCCGCGCGGTCGCGAGCGCGTCGCCCTTGGGTAGACCGCCCGTCGCGATCAGCGCGACCACCTCCGCGGTGGTGTGCACGGTGCCGGCCGCCACCGCGGTACGCGTGGTGGCGGCCTTGTCGGTAACGTCGACCATGTGCGCCGCGCCGTGTTCGTCGAGGTGCGAGAGGCGGCGCTGCGGCCCGCTGGTCACCGCTACTTGTTTACTACGGTGACCGGGTGCAGGTAGGGCAGGTCGGCGGCGGGCAACGGGAACTCGAGATCGCCGAACGGGGACAGTGCGCCCACCCGGTCGGCGGCCAGTTCGCTCACCGCGTGATCTTCGGGGTCCCTGGTCGGCCAGCCGTTGTCGACATACCTGGCTTTATGCGTCTTATCTGCCACTGCACCATTCTGACACCTCGCGGCCCGACTCGCGCACATGGTTGGCTGTTTTACCCTGGTCAGCGATGACCGAGAACGTTCACCCGAACCGCAGGAGCGGAGCGGCCGGGGAACCGGCACCGGTCCCGCTGGGTGCCTGGCTGGCGGAATTGCCCGATGATCGCCTCGTCCGCCTGCTGGAACTGCGACCCGACCTGGCCCAACCGGCGCCCGGCAGCATCGCGGCCCTGGCTGCCCGGGCGGTGGCGCGCCAGTCGGTCAAGGCGGCCACCGACGACCTGGACTTCCTTCGGTTGGCTGTGATCGACGCGCTGCTGGTGCTGCGCGCCGATTCGACGACGGTGCCGGTGGCCAAACTGCTCGCCCTCATCGGCGAGCGGGCGACACCGGACGCGATCCTCACCGCGCTGGACGATCTGCGGGAGCGGGCGCTGGTGTGGGGCGAGGCCGAGGTGCGAGTGCCCGCCGAGGCGTCTTCCGCGCTGCCCTGGTATCCCGGTCAGGTCATCCTCGAGGACGCCTCGCGACCCGCGGCCGAGATCGCCGCGGCCGTCGAGGACCTCGATGAACCCCGGCGCGAACTGCTGGAGCGACTGCTCGTCGGCTCACCGATGGGCCGCACCCGCGACGCGGCGCCGGGCACCCCCGCGGATCGGCCGGTGCCCCGCCTGCTGGCCGCGGGCCTGCTGCGACAGATCGACGCCGACACCGTGATCCTGCCGCGTCAGGTCGGCCAGGTGCTGCGCGGCGAGGATCCGGGCCCCACCCATCTGGTCCCGCCCGACCCGGTGGTGTCGACGACCACCGGCAAGGATGTCGACGCAGCGGCCGCCGGTGCGGTGATCGACCTGATGCGCGAGACCGAGGTGCTCCTCGAAACCCTTTCCGCTGCACCGGTTCCGGAGTTGCGCAGCGGCGGGCTCGGCGTCCGGGAGGCCAAACGGCTGAGCAAGGTCATCGGAGTCGACGAGAAGCGACTCGGTTTTGTGCTGGAGGTGACCGCGGCGGCCGGTCTGATCGCCAGTGGCATCCCCGATCCGGAACCGCCCGACGCCCCGGGTCCGTGTTGGACACCGACGGTGGCCGCCGACCGGTTCCTGGAGTCCTCGACCGCGGCCCGCTGGTACCTGCTGGCGTCCACCTGGCTGGATCTGCCGTCGCGTCCCAGCCTTATCGGAAGCCGCGGCCCGGACGGCAAACCCTACGCGGCCCTGTCTGATTCGCTGTACTCCACCGCGGCCCCACTGGATCGCTGGCTGCTGCTGAACCTGCTGGCCGACCTGCCGCCGGGGGCGGGAACCGATGGGGTACATGCGTCCCGGGCGTTGGTGTGGCGGCGACCACGCTGGGCCGTGCGGCTGCAGCCCGAACCCGTCGCCCATCTGCTCGACGAGGCCCACGCCCTGGGATTGGTCGGCCGCGGTGCCCTCAGCACCGCGGCACTGGCTCTGCTCGGTGACGGCGAGGAGGCCGCCGTCGACGCGATGGCCAAGATCCTGCCCGCACCGATCGACTACTTCCTGGTACAGGCCGATCTCACCGTCGTGGTGCCGGGCCCGCTGGAACGGGAACTGGCCGGTCAACTCGCGGTCGTCGCCGATGTGGAGTCGGCCGGCGCGGCGATGGTCTACCGGGTGAGCGAGGCCTCGCTCAGGCACGCACTCGACACCGGCCGAACGGCGGGCGCACTGCACGCGTTCTTCGCGAAGTACTCCAAAACGCCTGTGCCGCAGGGGTTGAGCTACTTGATCGATGACGTCGCGCGCCGTCACGGTCAACTGCGGGTGGGGATGGCGAGCAGCTTCGTCCGCTGTGAGGACGCCACCCTGTTGGCCCATGCCGTCGCGGCGCCCGCGACCGAGGCGGTCGATCTACGGCTGCTGGCGCCGACCGTCGCGGTGTCACAGGCCCCGATCGGCGAGGTGCTGGTGGCGCTGCGGACGGCCGGCTTCGCGCCCGCCGCCGAGGACTCCACCGGGGCGATCGTCGACATCCGGCAGCGGTGGGCCCGGGTGCCCGCCCCGCCCCAGCGCCGGTTGCTGCGCTCGTTGACCCGACCCGGCCGCGAGACGCTGACCGCCCTGGTCGCCACGTTGCGCAGGATCGACTCCTCCCCGTTCGCCGGTGCGCGGCTGGATCCGGCGGTCGCGATGGCCCTGCTGCAGCAGGCGGCGCACCTGCAGCGGGACGTGGTGATCGGTTACGTCGACGCCGCCGGGGTGGCCACCCAGCGGCTGGTGCGACCGTTGGCGGTGCACGGCGGCCAGTTGATGGCCTGGGATCCGGCCCAGGGCCGCCCGCGGGAGTTCGCCGTTCATCGCGTGACGTCGGTGATGCCGGGCGACGAGGGCTGACCGCGGCGCGCCGAGTCGGCCCTGCTCGGGAAAGTGATTGCAGCGCTTGGCAATCCGCCGATCAAGTGCCTAGAGCAACCCGAGAAGTTTGAGGTCGGTCACATACTTGGTGATGACCTCGGGGGTTACGTGCGGGATGTCGCCGTCGGGGCCGATTCCGGCCGCCTGGACCGCGCCCTGGAACCGATCCGTGGACGCGGACGCTCCGATCGTGGGCTCCGGGGCGTGCGGGTCCGGCGTGGTGTGCAGCAGGATGAGGAGCATCTGCAGCACGGTGTTGTGCCGTTTGTCCTCGGGCAGCATGGTCAGGCCGAGGTGGAATCGCTGTACCCACTGCCCGAAGTCGTCGATGCGCTGAATGGGGTGGCCGGCCTCGATGAGCCAGTCGACGTACTCGTCGATCCCGATGCCGTCGTCGTGCGGGTTCATCACGTGGTAGGTGACGAACCCGTCCTTGAGGTTGGCGCCCAGGGTTGTGATGGCGTCGGCGACGAAATCGACCGGCAGGCCGTCGAAGTGGGCGCGTTGGCGCTTGCCGTTCGCGCCGAGTCGGTAGAACGATCCGGGGGCCAGCCCGGTCAGCATGACGCTGTAGATCATCCGGGTCACGGTGTCGGTCAGGTTGAGCTGACCGGCGAACCGCGGATCGGTCAGGATCATCCCGGAGCGGAACACCGACACCGGAAGCCCGCACAGGTCGTGGGCCTCGCGCAGCAGCACCTCGCCGGCCCACTTGCTGTTGCCGTAGCCGTTGGCGTAACTGCCGTCGACCACCCGGGTGGCGCTGATCTCGCGGATATCGGCATCCTCGGTGAACAGTCCGGACTCGACCTGGCGGCCCACATCGGCGGTGGAGACGTAGGTGAAGCTCTTGAGCTTGGTGCTGATCGCCAACCGGATCAGTTCGGCGGTGCCCACCACGTTCGGGCCGAACAACTCGCTGTAGGGCAGGACGGCGTTGACAAGGGCGGCGGAATCGACGATCAGGTCGACGGATTCGGCCAGTTCGGCCCAGCGCTGCTCGTCGAGGCCGAGGTTCTCCTCACCCTTGTCCCCGGCGATGACCTGCAACCGGCCGCCGCCGGCCAGCGCCCGGAAGTGGGTCAGCAGCTCACGGTCACCGGTGTCGAAGACCCGCTCGAGTCGGGTCCGGGCCTGCGCATCGGAGTCGCCGCGAACGAGGCATATCAGCGTTCCCCCATCCCGTTGGAAGCGGGCCAGCCAGTCCAGCACCAGGTAGCGCCCGAGAAATCCGGTCGCCCCGGTCAGCAGCACCGTGGCGATCGCACCCGTGGGGCGCGGCAGATTCGGCGCGTCCAGCAGGGTGGGGGCGTCGATGAACTTCTCCAGCGTCAGGTCACTGGCGTGCACCTCGCTGGGCGCCACACCGTGCACCTCGGTGAAGTTGGGCCCGTGCGCCGGCGCGGACTCCCCGGCCCCGGCATCGACCTGGCGAGCCAGCCCGGCAACCGTGGGGGTCTCGAAAACGGCCCGCACACCCAACTCGACATCCAGGGCGGTGTTGACCGCGGCGATCAGCCGCATCGCCGAAATCGAATCCCCGCCGATCTCGAAGAACGAGTCATCGGAACCCACCTGCGCCAACCCGAGCACCTGCGCATAGATATCGGCGATCACCTGCTCGACCGCACTCTGCGGGGCCCGATACTTCGCCACGTTCTGATACTCCGGAGCCGGTAGCGCACGCCGATCCAGCTTGCCGTTGACGGTCAGCGGCAGGGTGTCCATCACCACCACCGCGGCGGGCACCATGTACGCGGGCAGCCGCTCGGCCAGCGCGGCCCGGGCCGCCCCCGCCTCGACGGAACCGGTGACATAGCCGACGAGACGTTTGTCCCCGGGACGGTCCTCGCGGGCGATGACCGCCGCCTGCTCCACACCGTCCAGGCCGGCCAGCACCGCCTGGATCTCGCCCAGTTCGATGCGATAACCGCGGATCTTGACCTGCTCGTCGGCACGACCCAGATACCGCAGCTGTCCGTCGGCGCCCCAGGCCACCAGGTCGCCGGTGCGGTACATCCGCGAGCCCGCCGGACCGAACGGACACGCCACAAAACGCGACCCGGTCAACCCCGCCCGATGCACATACCCCACACCCACCCCGGCACCAGCCACATACAACTCCCCCACCACACCGGCCGGCACCGGCCGCAACCACTCGTCGAGGACGAACCCGGCCGCACCGGGCACCGGCACCCCGATCGGCACCGCCGACTCCCCGGGCACCAGCGTGCCCATCGTGGAGTAGACCGTGCACTCCGAGGGCCCGTAGCCGTTCATGAGCACCCGGCCCGCCGCTGCCCAGCGATCCACCTGCTCGACCGGCACCGCCTCACCACCGAGCACGAGCGTCGCGTGCTCCAGGCCTGCCGCATCCAGCATCGCCGCCGCCGACGGGGTGTGCAGGATGACGTCGACCTTCTCCGTCACCAGCAGATCGTGCAGATCGGCCGGGGATCCGGCCACCGCCTCGGGCACGATCACCAGCCGCGTGCCCGACAACAGCGCCCCGAAGATCTCCCCCACCGAGACGTCGAACACCAGCGAATGCCACTGCGACCAGGTCCGGCCCGGACCCGACGGCAACTTCGACAGCGCCGACTCGATCAGCTGAGTCAGGTTGCGGTGACTGATCACCACCCCCTTCGGCGTCCCGGTCGTTCCCGAGGTGTAGATCATGTACGCGATGTCATCGGCCAGCGGAGCCGGCAGCGCCGTGGTGGGCTGGACCGCGACGGCCGGATCGTCGATGTCGATGATGCGGAGGTCGTGCCCATCCACGCGGGAACGCAGCTCCGCGGTGGTGATCACCGCGACCGGGGCGGCGTCGTCGAGCATGAATTCCAGCCGGGCATCGGGAGCGGCCGGATCCATCGCCACGTAAGCAGCTCCGGTCTTGACCACGGCCATCATCGCCACGACCGCCTGGGCAGAGCGTGGCAGCAGCAACGCCACGAACCGCCCCGCGCCGGCACCCTGCGCGGCCAGCAGGTGCGCCAGCCGGGTGGAGGCCTCATCGAGTTCGGCATAACTCATCGAGCTGCCCTCGAAGGTCACCGCCGGCGCGTTCGGGGTCTGCGCCACCTGGGCGGCGAACACCTGCGGGATCGAGGTCGGCATCGGCTCCGCCTCGGTCAAAACCGCGGCGTTGCCCCACCCGTCGAGCTCATGGTGCTCGGCGTCATCGAGTCCATCGATCGCCGAAAGTCGCTGCGTGGCATCGGCGGTCATGGCCTCCAACACCCGCTCGAAGCGGGTGACCACCGAGGCGATGCGGCCGGTGTTGAAGGCGTGGGTGTCGTACTCCACCCGCAGGCCCATCTCGGCACCCGGCAGGGCCATCACCGACAGCGGGTAGTGGTTGTACTCGCGGCTGACGAAATCGGTGACCGCCAACTCGTGCACACCCATGAAGGCGCTGGTGTCGACCGGGTAGCTCTCGTAAAGGAACAGGGTGTCGAACAGGTGGTCCTGCCCCGCGAGATGATGGATCTCGGTCAATGGCAGGTGCTCGTGCTCGAGGGTGTCGTTGTGGTGGCGCTGCACCTCGGCCAACAGGTCGGCCACGGTGCTGTCGGCACCGGCCCTGGCCCGCACCGGCACCGTGTTGATGAGCAGCCCGACGATCGAGTCGGCGCCCGCCAACTCAGCGGGCCGGCCCGACACCGCGGTGCCGAAGGCCACGTCCCGATGCCCGGTCAGCATCATCAACACCTGGGCCCAGGCCGCCTGCAGCACGGTGTTGACCGTGGTGTGCTGGGCGCGGGCCAAGTCCGCCACCGCCTTGGTGGTCTGTGCCGAGAGCTTGTACGAGTTCACCGCACGCGGACCCGGGGCCGCCGGGGGCGCCGTCAGCGTGGGGGTGTCGAAGCCCTCAAGGACTGAACGCCACGCCGCATTCGCGGCCTCGCGGTCCTGCTCGGCGAGCCAGGTCACGAAGTGCCGGTACGACACCGGAGCGGACAGCCGCTGGCGGAAGTAGCTGGCGAAGATCTCCTGCAGCAGGATCGGCAGCGACCAGCCGTCGATCACGATGTGGTGGAACGTCAGCACGAAGCGGTGCTCGTTGGCCGCGGTGCGGATCAACGCCGCCCGGAAGGTCGGCCGCGACAGCAGATCGCACACGGCAGAGCGCTCGGTGGCGCACAGCTGGTCGACCTCGGCGGCGGGGTCGCAGTCATCGCCGCGCAGATCCACGAAACGCCATGCGGTCTGCGGCTCGGCCATCAGCACCTGCACCGGCGCGCCGAACTGGTCGGTGAAGCGCGGCGCCAGGTTGGGGTGGCGGGCCACGACGGTGTGCACCGCGTCGCGCAGCCGATGCTGATCCAGCACACCGGTGATCGTGATATCCAGCTGCACCGCGTACATGTCGTCGGCGCCGCGGGTGAAGGTGGAGTGGAACAGCAGGCCCTGCTGAACCGGGGTCAGCGGCAGCACGTCAGCGACCGCGTACTTGCCGTTCAGCTCGTCGATCTGGGGCTGGGTCAGCTTGGCCGGCAACAGATCCGACGGGGTCAGCCCGCCACCGCC
Source organism: uncultured Mycobacterium sp. (assembly GCA_964535335.1). Taxonomy (GTDB): domain Bacteria; phylum Actinomycetota; class Actinomycetes; order Mycobacteriales; family Mycobacteriaceae; genus Mycobacterium. The sequence continues at coordinate 8,830 of CAZHUU010000076.1, read as the reverse complement.
GTGCTGCACATGCGCGCAGATGCCACCCAGGGCCTCGAACCACAACCGGCTCAGCCGGTCGATCTGCTCGGCATCCATCGCCGAGGGCGCCCAGGCCCACGACGCCTGCAAACGCGGGCCGGCGTCGGTGTCCAGCGTGCCGGCGTTGAGCTCGACGGTGTGCATCAGCGGCATGTCGATCGCGGCCGCGGCGGCACTGAGCGTGAGGCTGTCGTCGCTGATCCGCCACAGCTCCTCGGACAGGTCCCCCGCGCCGGCCCCGAGACGGCCCAGGTAGTTGAAGCCGATGCCCGGCTCGGCGCCACCGATCTCGACATCGGGGTTCAGGTAGCGCAGCAGGCCGTAGGTCAGGCCGTCCGGCAGCGCGCGGAGTTGTTCCTTGGCGTCCTTGATCACCGCACCCAGCGCGGTGTCACCAGTGCGGACCTGCTCCCAGGAGATCGCACCCGGGGTCAGGGCCACCGGGTACTTCGTGGTGAACCAGCCGACGGTGCGGGACAGGTCGACGTCGTCACCGGCGATCTCCTCGTCGCGGCCGTGGCCCTCGACGTCGATGCCGATCGGGGCCGATCCGGTGCCCAGGAACTCCGCCCAGGCCAGCCCGAACGCGATGAGCAGGATGTCCTGCACACCGGCGTGGAACGCCGCGGGAACCTCGCCGAGCAGCCGTCGGGTGGTCGCGGTGTCCAGCGACACCGATGCCTGGCCCGCGGTGGCGTAGGTGTCGCGATCGGGCTGCACAGCGGGCAGCACGGCCGGGGTCCGCACGATCTGCCGCCACACCTCGGCCTGTTCCAGCACCTCGGCGCTGTGCGCGTACTCCTCGAGAACCCCCGACCACCGGGCGAACGAGGTGCCGCCGCGTGGCAGCGCGATCGGGGCGCCGTTGTTGTGCTGGGCCCAGGCGATGTTGATGTCCTCCAACAGGATTCGCCACGACACGCCGTCGACGGCGATGTGGTGGACGATCAGCGCCAGCTGGCGGGTCTCGGCGGCCCAGACCGCGCGCAGCATGACGCCCGCAGCCAGGTTAAGCCGTGAGCGGGCCGAGACCAGCGCCTCGTCCGACAACTCCCGCACCGACTCGAGGCAGGCGCGGGCGTTGACCGAACCCACCTTCGGCACGGCCATCGACCAGTCACCGGCGCCGTCGTCCTCGACCTGCAGTCGCAGCGTGGCATGGTGATCCAGCACCGCCTGCAGCACCGTCTCGACGTCGGTCTCGGTCACACCTTCGGGGGCCTGCAGCACCAGGGTCTGGTTGAACTCGTCGACCGGGCCGTCGACGTCGTGCAGCCAGCCCATGATCGGGGTGGCCACCACCGGGCCGATGCCCTCGTCGACCACGCCGGCCTCGCCGCCGGAAACCCGGATCACCGCGGCCACCCGGGCCACGGTCTGCTCGACGAAGATGTCGCGGGGCCGGCACTTGAGCCCGGCGGACCGGGCGCGTGCCACCACCTGCATCGACAGGATGCTGTCGCCGCCCAGGTCGAAGAACGAGTCGTCCACGCCGACGCGCTCCACGCCGAGCACCTCGGCGTAGATGTCGGCCAGGATCTCCTCGACCGCGTTACCCGGGGCGCGGTACTCCCCCGCGCCGCCGCCGTACTCGGGCGCCGGCAGCGCGCGCTTGTCGAGCTTGCCGTTGACGGTCAGCGGCAACGTCTCGAGGGCGACGACCGCGGCGGGAACCATGTAGGCGGGCAGCCGCTTGGCCAGCAGGCTGCGCATCTCGGCCGGATCGGCGCTACCGGTGATGTAGCCGACCAGCCGCTTGTCGCCGGGGCGGTCCTCGCGGGCGATCACGGCCGCCTGCTCGACGCCCTCGAATCCGGCCAGCACGGCCTGGATCTCGCCCAGCTCGATGCGATAGCCGCGGATCTTGACCTGCTCGTCGGCGCGGCCGAGGTATTCCAGCTGCCCGTCGTCACCCCAACGCACCAGATCGCCGGTGCGGTACATCCGCGTGCCCGGCTCACCGAACGGGCTGGCCACGAAGCGCGAGGCGGTCAGGCCCGAGCGGCCACGCGACGGCCCCCGATGCGGACAGCCCCGGCCGGCGCACCTCGCCCCTCGCCACCCCGCCTCCGGCGATGTAGAGCGCGCCGACGACGCCCTCCGGCGCCGGCCTCAGGAACTTGTCGAGGACCAGCAGCGCGGCCCCCGGGATCGGCGAACCGATCGGAACGACGGTGGAGCCCGGGGTCAGCGGCGAGCTCATCGCGGCGTACACGGTGGCCTCGGTCGGGCCGTAGGCGTTGATCATGGTCCGCCCGTGCGTCGCCCAGCGATCCACCAGATCCGGCGGGCAGGCCTCCCCGGCCACCACCAGCGTGGTGGACTCCAGCTTCTCCGGTGAGAGCATCCCGGCCGCCGACGGCGTCTGGCACAACACGCTCACCTTTTCGGTGACCAGCATGTTGTGTAGGTCGATCGGCGAGCTGGCCACCGAGTCGGGAATGACGACCAGCCGGCCGCCGTGCAGCAGCGCACCCCAGATCTCCCACACCGAGACGTCGAAGACCAGCGAGTGCCACTGCGACCAGACCTGACCCGGACCCGACGGCAGGTCGGGATGCAGCCCCGAGATCAGCTGGGTGACGTTGTGGTGCGTGACGGCGACGGCCTTGGGGCGACCGGTGGTGCCCGAGGTATAGGTCATGTACGCGAGGTGCTCGGGCGCGGGCACCGGCAGCTCGGTGGCCGGCCGGCTCGCGATGGCCGGATCGGCGATGTCGACGACCGTCACACCGGAACGGTCCAGCCGCGGACGCAGCTCATCGGTAGTGACGGCGGCCAGCGGCGCGGCGTCGGCAAGCATGAACTCGATCCGATCGTCCGGGTGGGCCGGGTCGATCGGCAGGTAGGCCGCACCGGTCTTCAGGACGGCCAGGATGGCCAGGATCGCCTCGCCCGAGCGCGGGATCAGCAGCGCGACAGTTTCGCCGGGGCCTGCGCCCTCAGCGGCCAGTGCGTGCGCGAGCCGGTTCGAAGCCTCGTCCAGCTCGCGGTAGGTCCAGGACCGGTCGCCGCAGACCAGCGCCAACGCCCCGGGGGCACGCACCACCTGCGCTGCGAACAGCGCCGGGATCGCCACCGGGTCGGGCCGGGGCTCGGTCAGGGCCGCGCGATTGCCCCACTCGTGGAGCTGCTCGTGCTCGTCGTCGTCCAGGAGGTCGAACGACAGCAGGGTCCTCGTTGTTGGTTCGGCGGTCATGGCTTCTCTCTCGTATCTGCGGTCATCGCCTCCAGCACCCGCCGGAACCGATCAGCCAGCTTCTCGATCCGGGCCTTGGTGAACACCTCTACGTCAAATTCGACGCGAAGCTCCAGCTCGTTACCGGGGACCGCTTGCACTGACAGCGGGTAGTGGTTGTACTCGCGATTCGTGTAGCCGTTGATGGCCAACCCCTGCACGCCCGACAGCGCTGTCGTGTCCAGGGGGTAGTTCTCGTAAACAAACATCGTGTCGAACAGTTGTTCGTGTCCGGTGGCGCGGTGGATCTCGTTGAGCGCCAGGTGGTCGTGCTCGAGGGTGTCGTTGTGATGGCCCTGGATCTGGCCGAGCAGATCGGCGACGGTGGTGGACGGGGTGATGCTGGCCCGCACCGGCACGGTGTTGATCAGCAGGCCCACCATCTCGTCGGCGCCGGCCACGTCGGCCGGCCGGCCGGAGACGGCGGTGCCGAAGGCCACGTCGTGCTGGCCGGTCAGCCACATCAGGATCTGCGCCCAGGCGCCCTGGAGCACCGTGGACACCGTGGTGTGGCAGGACCGGGCCAAATCGGCCAGCGCCTGGGTGGTCTCTTCCGAGACCATGAATGATTCGACGCCGCGCTTGCCCAGGGCCATCCGGCCGGGCGGGCCGACCAGCGTGGCTGTCTCGAAACCGCTGAAGACCTTGCGCCACGCCGCCTCGGCGGCGTCGTTGTCCTGGCGCTCCAGCCAGGTGATGAAGCGCCGGTAGGGCACCGGCGCCGGCAGCCGGGCGCCGAAGTAGCTGGCGAAGATCTCCTGCAGCAGGATGGGCTTGGACCAGCCGTCGAGCACGATGTGGTGGTTGGTCAGCAGCAGCCGGTACTCCTCGGGCGCGGTGCGGGCCAGCGCGGCACGGAACGGCGGCTGGTGGGCCAGGTCGCACACCGCCACCCGCTCGGCCAGCGCGAGTTGCTGAACCTGCGCCTCGGCGTCGGGCACGCCGTCGAGGTCGACGTACTGCCAGGCCAGTTCCGGGTTGGCCGGGATGACCTGCACCGGTTCGCCGAACTGCTCGACGAAATGCGCCACCACGTTGGGGCGCCGGCTGATGACGTTCTGCACGGCGTTGTGCAGCCGCTCGGTGTCCAGCTGGCCCACCAGTTCGATGTCGAGCTGCACCGAGTACAGCTCCTCGGTGCCCTGGGCGGTCTCGGTGTGGAACAGCAGGCCCTGCTGCAGCGGGGTCAGCGGCAACACGTCGGCGACCGCGTACTCGGCCGCGAGCTCGTCGATCTGGGCCTGGGCCAACCGGGCCGGCAGGATGTCCGACGGGGTGAGCCCGCCGCCGTCGGCGCGCACATGCGCGCAGATCCCGGCCAGGGCGTCGAACCACAGCCCGGCCAGCCGGCTGACCTGCTGGTCGTCGAGGGCCGAGGGCGCCCAGGTCCACGACGCGTGCAGCGCCGGGCCGGCCTCGGTGTCCATGGTGCCGGCGTTGAGCTCCACGGCGTGGCCCAGCGGGGTCAGCACCTTGCCGGCCTGCGCGGTGAGTTCGGCAGCCTCGGGATCGATGCGCCACAGGTCCTCGCCCAGCTCACCCGCACCCGCGCCCAGGCGGCCCAGGTAGTTGAAGCCGATACTGGGGTCGCGAGCATCAAGGTCGACATCGGGGTTCAGATAACGCAGCAGGCCGTAGGTCAGACCGTCGGGCAGGGCGCGGAGTTGTTCCTTGGCGTCCTTGATCACCGCGCCCAGCGCGGCGTCCCCGGCCGTCACCTGGTCCCAGGAGATCTCACCCAGGTTCAACGCCACCGGGTACTTGGCGGTGAACCAGCCCACGGTGCGGGACAGGTCGACGTCGCGAGCCAGTTCCTCGTCGCGGCCGTGGCCTTCGACATCGATCCCGATCGGGGTGGCCGTGCCGAGGAACTCGTTGAACGCCAGGGCGAACGCGATCAGCAGGATGTCCTGCACACCGGCGTGGAACGCCGAAGGCACCTCGCCGATCACCTGACGGGTGATCTCAGCGTCCAGCGACATCGACAACTGCCCGGCGCCGGCATAGGTGTCGCGGTCGGGCTGGACGGCGGGCAGCACCGCGGCAACCTCGCCGACCTGCCGCCAGGCGTCGGCCAGCCCGGTGACGGCCGACGTGCGGGCGTGGCCGTCGAGCAGATTGGCCCAGCGGGCAAACGAGGTGCCGCCGGCCGGAAGTGTGATCGGCTGCCCGCTGTGGTGCTGCGCCCAGGCGATGTTGATGTCCTCCAACAGGATTCGCCACGAGACCGCGTCCACCGCCAGGTGATGCACAATCAACGCCAACCGGCCGGTCTCGGGCACCCACAGCGCGTGCAGCATCCGTCCGCCGGCCAGATCCAGCCGGGAACGCCCCGCCGCCAGCGTCTCGTCGGACAACACCGACACCGATTCGATGCAGTCGCGCGCCGGAACCGCACCGACCTCGGGCACGCTCAGCGACCAGTCGCCGGAGCCGTCGTCGTCGACGCGCAGGCGCAGGGTGCCGTGGCGGTCCAGCAGGGCCTGCAGCACCGCCTCGACATCGGCCTGGCCCACCCCGGCCGGGGCCTGCAACACCACGGTCTCGTTGAACTGATCGACCGCACCGTCAAGGTCGTGCAGCCAGCGCATGGCCGGGGCGGCTTGCGCCATCCGCATCGGCGGCGCGGGCCTTGCTCGACGAACACATCCCGCGGCCGCACGATCAGCCCCGCCGCCCGCGCCCGGGCCACCACCTGCATCGAGGAGATCGAGTCCCCACCGAGGTCGAAGAAGGAGTCATCCACCCCGACGCGTTCGACACCGAGGACTTGGGCGTAGATCCCGGCCAGGATCTCCTCCACCGCATCGGCCGGCGGGCGGTACTGGTCGGCGTCCTGATACTCCGGGGCCGGCAACGCCCGCACATCGAGCTTGCCGTTGACCGTCAACGGCAAGCCATCCATCACCACGATCGCCGCCGGCACCATATAGGCCGGCAATCGCTCCGACAGCGCCTTCCGCATCACATCGGGGTTGACAGCACCCGAGCCGGTTTCGGTCACATACCCCACCAGGCGCTTGTCTCCCGGGCGGTCCTCGCGAGCGATCACCGCCGCGGTCTCGACCCCCTCCAAGTCCGCCAGCACCGCCTGGATCTCGCCCAGCTCGATGCGATAGCCGCGGATCTTGACCTGCTCATCAGCACGGCCCAGATACTCCAGCTCGCCCTCAGCGTTCCAGCGCACCAGATCGCCGGTGCGATACATCCGCGCCCCCGGCGCCCCGAACGGACACGCCACAAACCGTGTCGCGCTGAGATCCGCCCGCCGCCAATAGCCCACCCCGACAGCGCGACCCGCGACATACAACTCGCCGACCACCCCGGCCGGAACCGGTCGCAACCAGCCGTCCAGGACGAACAGTGCCGCGCCTTCCACCGGCGAGCCGATCGGCACCGTCCTGCTACCCGGTGTCAGCGGCGCAGTCATCGCCACCCACATGGTGGTCTCGGTGGGACCGTACTGGTTGATCATCACCCGGCCCGGCGCCCAGCGCTCCACCACCTCGGCCGGGCAGGCCTCACCACCGACCAGCAACGCCATGGATCCGAACTTCTGCGGGTCCAACTCAGCCACCGCTGAGGGGGTTTGGCTGAGCACACTGACGTTCTGGGCGACCAGCAATGCCTGCAGATCGTCCGCCGAGTGGACCACCGAATCCGGCACCACTATCAAGCCGGCGCCGTTGAGCAGGGCACCGAAGATCTCCCAGCCCGAGATGTCGAAACTGTAGGAATGCCACTGCGACCACACCTGCCCGGGGCCCGCAGGGATCGCAGCAGGCAACGACGCCATCAACTGAGTGACATTGCGGTGGGTGGTCGCCACACCCTTCGGCACCCCGGTCGTCCCCGAGGTATAGAAGATGTACGCAATATCATCGGGCGCCGCGCCCAGCGATAGCGCCGTGGTGGGCTGCGCCGCTATGCCTGGCTCATCCATATCGAGAACCACCCGGCCCAACCCGGCCAATCTCGCATCCATGTCCGTGGTGGTGAGGACCGCGACCGGGGCGGCGTCGTCGAGCATGAATTCCAGCCGGGCATCGGGAGCGGCCGGATCCATCGCCAGGTAGGCCGCTCCGGTCTTGAGCACGGCCATCATCGCCACAATGGCCTGGGCGGATCGTGGCAGCAGCAGCGCCACGAACCGTCCCGCGCCGGCACCCTGCGCGGCCAGCAGGTGCGCCAGCCGGGTGGAGGCCTCGTCGAGTTCGGCATAACTCATCGAGGCGCCCTCGAAGGTCACCGCCGGCGCGTTCGGGGTCTGGTCCACCTGGGCGGCGAACACCTGCGGGATCGAGGTCGGCATCGGCTCGGCCGCGGTCAGCACCGCGGTGTTGCCCCACTGCTCAAGCTGAGCGTGCTCGGTGTCGTCGAGGACGTCGATCGCCGAAAGTCGCTGCGTGGCATCGGCGGCCATCGCCTGCAGTACCCGGCCCAGGCGGGTGATGAGTGTTTCGATGGTGGCGGGATCGAACACGTCAGTGCGGAACTCGACCGCGCCCCCGATCCCGCCGGGTTGTCCGTCGTCGGTGAAACGTTCAGCCATCGACACGGTCAGATCCATCCGGGCGGTCGCGGTGTCCGCCGCCAGCGGGGTGACCTCGAGATCACCCAGCGCCGCCGCGGCAGGGGCGGTGAGGTCGGTGTTCTGCCAGGCCAATACCACCTGCACCAGCGGGTGATGGGTCAGCGAGCGGGCGGGGTTGAGCCGCTCGACGAGCACCTCGAAGGGCACATCCTGGTTCTCGAAGGCCTCCAGGCTGCGCCGGCGTACCTGAGCCAGGACCTCGGCCACAGTGGGATCCCCACCCAGATCCACCCGCAATACCAGCGTGTTGACGAAGAAACCGACGAGATCATCCAGGGCGGGATCGACACGCCCGGCGATCGGGAAACCCACCGCCACATCCGAAGTCGCGCTGAGCTTGCCCAACAACACCGCCAAAGCGGCCTGCACCACCATGAAACTGGTCGCGTTGTGCTCCCGAGCCAGCCGGGCGATCAACTCCTGCACCTGCACCGGCCACTCCAGCACCACCGTGGCCCCCCGATAATCAGCCACCACCGGATACGGCCGATCAGTAGGCAAGACCAACCGCTCGGGCATATCAGCGAGGGTCTGCTCCCAATACTTCAGCTGGGCGCCGATTGCACTGTCGGGGTCCTCGAGATCACCGAACTGGGCGCGCTGCCACAACGTGTAATCGACATACTGCACCGGCAACGGCGCCCACGACGGGACACGCCCGGCACGGCGGGCCTCGTAGGCCACCCCGAGATCGCGCAGCAGCGGGGCGATCGATCCCCCATCACCGGCGATGTGGTGCATCACCCCCACCAGGACGTGCTCATCCCCAGCGACGCGGAACAGCGTTGCCCGCAAGAGACTTTCGGTGGCCAGGTCGAAACAGTAACGTGCCGCCGCGCTCGCCGCCGCATGCAGCCGCTCCACCGGCCAGCCCGTCGCGTCGATGACCTCCCAGCCCGCCTCGGCCCGCTCGGGCGGGAGTACCACCTGCTGCGGAACACCCTGCGCAGCAACAAAAACCGTCCGCAAACTCTCAT
>CAZHUU010000075.1:10077-23009 GCA_964535335.1 uncultured Mycobacterium sp. | reverse complement strand
GCGGTGGTGCCCTCGTAGAGCGAGTCGATCTTGGCGTCGCGGATGTACTGCTCGATCGGGTAGTCCTGCAGGAAGCCCGAACCGCCGTAGGTCTGCAACGATTCGGTGAGCGTTTGGTAGGCGCGTTCCGAACCGACGCCCTTGACGATCGGCAGGAGCAGGTCGTTGATCCGCTCGGCGAGGTCGGCGTCCGCACCGGAGACCACGGCGGCCGCGGCCGGATCCTGGTGGGCAGCGGTGTAGAGGTACAGGGCGCGCAGCCCTTCGGCGTAGGCCTTCTGGGTCATCAGCGCGCGACGCACGTCGGGGTGGTGCAGGATGGTGACCCGCGGTGCGGTCTTGTCGGTCATCTGGGTCATGTCGGCGCCCTGCACCCGGGACTTGGCGTATTCGAGGGCGTTCAGATAGCCGGTCGACAGCGTCGCAATCGCTTTGGTGCCCACGAACATCCGGGCGTATTCGATGACCTTGAACATCTGGGCGATGCCGTTGTGCACACCCCCGATTAGGTAGCCGACGGCGGGAGTGCCGTGCAGTCCGAGGCTGAGTTCGGTTGTGGCAGAGGCCTTCAGACCCATCTTGTGTTCGAGGTTGGTGACGAAGGCCCCGTTCCGGGCGCCGGGCTCGCCGGTTTCGGGATCGAATAGGAATTTCGGCACCAGGAACAGGCTCAGCCCCTTGGTACCCGGTCCAGCTCCCTCGGGACGGGCCAGCACAAGATGCATGATGTTCTCGAACATGTCGTCGGTGTCGCCGTTGGTGATGAATCGCTTGACACCTTCGATGTGCCAAGTCCCGTCGCCGGCGTCGACGGCCTTGGTACGGCCGGCGCCGACATCGGAGCCGGCGTCCGGTTCCGTGAGCACCATGGTGGCGCCCCACCCGCGTTCGACGGCGAGCTGGGCCCAGTGCTGCTGTTGTGCATTGCCGATGTGGAAAACGACGTTGGCCATCACCGGGCCCGCCACGTACATGAAGACTGCGGGGTTGGCGCCCAACACCAGTTCGTTCACCGCCCAGCTGACCATCGCCGGGGCCGGCATCCCGCCGACCTGCTCGTCGAGCCCGATCCGGAAGTACTCGCCCTGTTCCCAGGCCCGCAGCGACTCCTTGAACGGTTCGGGAATCGAGACGACGTGCGTCTCGGGGTCGAATGTCGGCGGATGCCGATCGGTTGCGGCGAACGACTCCGCGACGGGCCCCTCGGCCAGTCGTGCCGCCTCGGCGAGGATCTCGCGGACGGTGTCGGCGTCGAGATCGCCGTACTCGCCGCCGGCGAGCACCTTCTCCAGTTCGAGCAACTCGACGAGGTTGAACTCGAGGTCGCGGACGTTGCTCTTGAAATGACCCATCGCTTGCGCCTCCCAATCGCGGCTGAGGCCGAGCGTAGCCGCTGGCCAGACGTCCCGCGGGGCTCTCGCGCAACACCGGTAACTATGGTCCAGACCATAATTCCAGCGCTCACGAAGGGGCCACCGGTTGTGCACCAGCCAGTGGTCCAGCCGTTATCGCCGGTGAGACGTGGATCTCAGTTGCGCTCAGGTTGCTCTTATATTATGGTCATAAGCATAGTTATGGAGCCGTCCCGGCCCTGCCCGCGAGGAGACCACGATGTGGCTGATCGAGTTGAACATCGCCGGGCACCGGTTCACCCACAAACTCCCCGATGAGCGCAGGCAGCGGTTCGGCTGGTCCGGGCGGGGCATACCATGGCGGGCGATCCACCACCGCCAATCCCGCGCCGCCTGAATGAGCCCCCAGATCCCGTCGGTCAACCCCGCGCGGCGCACCCGCGGGTCGACGCGAACCAAGATGCTGGAGAGCGCCGCCCAGGTGCTGCGCGAACGCGGTGCCGCGGCCGTCACCGTCGACGAGGTGCTGGCCCGCAGTGGCGCCCCGCGTGGGTCGGTCTACCACCACTTCCCCGGCGGACGAGCCCAGATCCTCCGGGAGGCCCTCGAGTACGCCGGCCGGGAGATCACCGCCTCGATCGACGAGGCGGCCGGGGAGAGCGCGGCGGCCCTGTTGCGGCTCTTCGTCCAGTTCTGGGAGCAATGCCTCATCGACAGCGACTATCAGGCCGGCTGCCCGGTACTGGCCGCCGCTGTCGGATCGGGTGAGGACGAGCAACAACTGAGCGCCTCGGCCGGCGATATCTTCAGCCGGTGGCGCGAGGCCTCACGGCAGGCCTACCTGCGCGAGGGCTTCGAACCCACCGACGCCGCGGCACTGGCCGACACCACGATCTCGGCGATGGAGGGCGCGGTGGTGTTGTGCCGATCCACCCGCAGCCTGGAGCCGCTACATTCCGTCGCTCAGCAGATGGAGTTCCTGATCAAGGCCAAGGAGTTCGTGGCCAAATTCGGTGTTCCCACGCTCAACGCGTGAAAACCCAACGAGCACAGACGAAGTCACCGTTGACGATCGACTCGGTCAGGGTCCACTCCGATCGCACCGGCAGGACCGGGGCACCGGAGCCCAGACTGCACGGGGCGTAGCTGATGATCAGCTCGTCGACCAGACCGGCGGTCACGAACTGGCCCGCCACGTCCCCGCCGCCGACCACCCAGACGTCGCGGTCCCCGGCCGCGCTGACGAGTTGGGGATGAAGGTCGGCGGCCACACCACTGAAGGCCGTCACCGGGTGCGACGGGTCGATGATCTGTGGCCGGTGGGTCAGCACCCACGTGGGCTGGCTGTACATCCACTCCCCGGGCTGGTTGGCGACGATCCACTCATAGGTGGTCGCACCCATGACCAGCGCACCGATGCCGGCGGCGAACGCGCGGTAGCCGAAGGGTCCGTCGGCGTCGATCGCCCGCGATGTGAGCCAGTCGAGACTTTGGTGGTCGTCCACGACGAAGCCGTCGAGGCTCGCTGCGGTGAAGTAGACGCATGCCATGTCGGTTGAGTATGGCCGCCGTGCTGGAATACCAAACGTGACGACGTCTTCCTCGCAGGTCGGCAAGCAGGACCCGGAAACCCCGGAGAGCGTGCTGACCCGCTTCGGCATCGTCACGCTCGAGGAGGACTTCACCGACTTCACCGTGGTGGCCTCGATGCCGGTGGGCGGAATGGTCAACCCGTTCACCGGTGCGCCGACCGTTGCCCCGCTGGCGATCCTGGTCGACGATGTCGGGGGTAGGGCCAACTTTCATCGCCGCGGCGCGGGGCAGTGGACGGTGTCCAGCGAGCTCACCGTCGAACTGAGCCCGGACGGTATCGACAGCATCCTGGCTGCCCCCGACGAGCCGGTGGTGGCAAGCGGCCGGCCGCTGGGACCGCACGGCGCGACCCTGCTGGCGATCTGCACGCTCACCCACCGCGGCAGCACGGTCGGCGGCGGAACCGTTCGGACCGTGGCGATCACCGGTGGCCCGGACGGGCCGGTTCCGCGTGACCCGGACACCCTGGCGCGCACCCCACAGACCTCGCTGGCCGAGCTGATGTCCGCCGAGGTGCTGGCGCCGGAGGGCGGGACACAGCTGCTGGCGCAGCGGCCGGACTCGATCATCAACAACCTGATCGGCATCGTGCACGGCGGGGTCAGCAGCACCGGGCTGGAACTCGTCGCCTCGGCGGCGATCAACGCCGGCCAGTCCGAGCCGCTGCGGACCGCGTCGATCCGGGTGAACTTCCTGCGGCCCTTCGTCGCCGGTGCGCGATCCCGCTACGAGGGCACGGTGGTGCGGGTCGGCCGCAACTCTGCGGTCGGTGACGCACAGGCGGTGGGCGACGACGGAAAGGTGGCCATCATGGCCCGTATCACGGGATACCGGTGAGGATGTGACCGACGACTTCGCGGCGCTGTGCGCCAACGAGCCCGAGCTGGCCGAGCTGCGCGCTTCGGTGCGCGACTTCCTGGTGAGCGATCGAGTCGAATTCGGTTGGACGCCTTCGGTGGACGCGTGGCTCTCCAGCTGGGACGAGGAGTTCAGCGCCCGGCTGGGCGACGCCGGCTTCCTGGGGCTGACCATTCCCCGGGAATACGGCGGGCAGGGTCTGAGCCATCTGCACCGCTACGTGGTGACCGAGGAACTGCTGGCCGCGGGCGCTCCGGTGGCCGCGCACTGGATCGCCGACCGCCAGGTCGGGCCCGGACTGCTCGCCTACGGCTCGGAGGAGCAACGCCGTCGGCTGCTTCCGAGAATTGCTGCGGGCCGCTACTTTTCGGCGATCGGGATGAGCGAGCCGCAGGCCGGGTCCGATCTGGCGGCGGCGGCCGCGAAGGCCACCCGCACCGACGGCGGCTGGGTGCTGTCGGGCACCAAGGTGTGGACCAGCGGGGCGCACCTCGCGCACCAGATCGTGGTGCTGGCCCGCACCAGCCCGGTCGACCCCGACCGCCGCCACGCCGGGTTCAGCCAGTTCATCGTGCCGACCGACCGGAGCCGAGATCCCGAGTCGCTACGCTCCTGCCCTGCGTCGGGCATCTCGATCAGCTCGATCGTGCTGATGTCCGGCGAGCACCACTTCAACGAGGTGACCTTCGACGATGTCTTCATCGACGATGACAACGTGCTCGGGCAGATCGGTGCGGGCTGGCAACAGGTCACCGCCGAACTGTCCTTCGAGCGCAGCGGCCCCGAACGGATCCTGACCACCGCTCCCCTGCTGACCGCGCTGATCCGGGTGCTGGCCGAGCAGGACGACGTCGACGACCATACCGCCGCCGCCCTCGGCGACCTGCTGGCCAGGCTGATCTCACTACGGCAGCTGTCGGTTTCGGTGGCCCGCGCCCTGGCCGACGGTCAGTCCCCGGTGAACGAGGCTGCACTGGTGAAGGATCTCGGCACCCGATTCGAGCAGAAGTCGGTGGAGTTGGCAGCGGACCTTTTCTCCTACGTCGACGCCGCCACCCCGGGACGCGACCGGGTCGCCGCACTGCTGGAGATCGGCCGGCTGCATTCGCCGCTGTTCACCCTGCGCGGCGGGACCAACGAGGTGCTGCGCGGCGTGGTGGCCCGGGGAATGGGGTTGCGGTGATGCGGGCACTGACCGGTGGGGTGTTCGGAACCGCCAACACCACAGACGATTTCACCGACCTGCGGCGGTTAGCCGAGGACATCGGCATCCGCAGCTTCGACGAGCGGATCGGCCACCGAGACCTGCCGGACCGCTTCGACCACGCGGCGTGGCGCCACCTCGAGGATGCCGGTCTGACCCGGTTGACCAGCGACCCCGAATCGGGCGGCGGCCCCAGAGAACTCGCCCTGGTCTTGCGCGCGCTGGCCCGCCACGCGGTGACCGTCCCGCTCGCCGAAACCGATGTGCTGGCGGGCTGGCTGGCGGCCACCGCGGGCGTCGAGGTCCCCGGCGCCGGCCCGCTGACGCTGGCGATCGGTGACGCCGGCACGTCGGCGGTCACCGGGGTTCCCTACGCCGCCGACGCTGACGCGGTGGTGTTCGCGCTGCGCGACGGTGACCTGCTGCAAGTGGCGGTGGCCGCTCCGGGTGATCTGGTCATCGCACCTGGGCACAACCTCGGAGGGGAGCCGCGCGACACCGTGGCGATCGACCTGCCCGACAACGCGTTCGTGACCATTGACGCTGCGGCGGAACTGGACCGGCGGGGCGCCTGGGCGCGATGCGTCCAGGCCTTGGGCGCGCTGGACGCCGCCGTCGAGTACTCGGTGGCCCACACCCGCGAACGCGAGCAGTTCGGCCGCCCGCTGAGCGCTTTTCAGGCCGTGCAACACACGCTGGCGTTGATGGCCGGCGAGGTCGAACGGGCCAGGGCGGTGGCCGAACTCGCGGTCGCCGCCGCCGCCGAGCACGGGTTCGGCAGCGCCCAGACCGACTACGCGGTGACGGTGGCCAAGGTGGTGCTCGGCCGGGTGGTCCCGGCCGTCGTCACCGCCGCGCACCAACTGCACGGCGCGATCGGTGTCACCATCGAGCACCGGTTGTGGCTGGCCACCATGCGGGCGCGCAGCTGGGTCGACGAGTTCGGCGACACCGCACTGCATGCGCGCCGGCTGGGCCGACTAGCCCTGGCCGCGGCCCGCGACGGCGACCCGTGGGACGTCGTCGTCGGCGGCTAGCTCAGCTGCCCGTCCAGTTCGGCGCCCGCTTCTCGGCGAACGCTATCGCGCCCTCCTTGGCGTCATTCGACCCGAACACCGGCATCATGATCTTGGCCTGGTTCTTCCACTGATCTTCCGGAGACCAGCCCCGCGCCTCGGTGATGATCCGCTTGGTGGCGGCCACCGCGAGCGGGCCGTTGACCGTGATCCGCTCGGCCAGCCCGATCGCCGCCGCCAGGGCGTGGCCCGGCTCGGCCAGCACGTTGACCAGGCCCAGTTCGTGGGCGCGCTCGGCGGGCAGGTTCTCGCCGGTCAACGCGAGTTCCATCGCGATCTGGTAGGGGATCCGCTGCGGCAGGCGCAGCAGCCCCCCGCCGCCGGCGACCAGACCGCGCTTGACCTCCGGGATGCCGAACGCGGAATCCTTCGCGGCCACGATGAGGTCGGTGGCCAGCGCGAGTTCCGTGCCGCCGGCCAGCGCGTAACCCTCCACGGCGGCGATCAGCGGCTTGGCGGGGGGGCGCTCGGTGAAGCCCAGTCCGCGGCCCTCGGCCACCACGTTCTCGCCGCGGGCGAAGGCCTTGAGATCCATACCCGCGCAGAACGAGCCGCCTGCGCCGGTGACGATTCCCACCGACAGTCCGGGGTCGTCGTCGAGTTTGTCCATGGCGGCCGCCAGCCCATTGCTGACCGCGGCGTTCACCGCGTTCTTCGCCTTGGGGCGGTTGATGGTGATGATCAGGATGCGGCCGCGCTGCTCGGTGAGGACGGCGGGTTCTTCGGTGCTGGCTTCTTCGCTCACGCGGTGATCGTAACGACCACGGGATTTGTGCCCCAACGCGGCCGGTACGATCGCCATCCTGCGCCAATCGGCCCCAGACGGCACTGGCAAGATCCTGCGCAGTGAGTTGCAAGCCCAGGTGAGGACATATGGCTGACATCGTTCGATGGCTGCGACGCCCGCGGCCGGTGCTGCGCGCTGTGCTCGAGGTGCTCAACGCGGCCAACGGCGTACGGCCGCTGGGCCGCGAGGGCTACGTCACCCTGCCGGTCTTCGCGTTCGGCTGGCCCACCACCGAAGTCGCTCCGCTCTACCTGGGCACGTCCGTGCTCGACGCGGCCAGGCGCGGGCTGCGCGGCGACTTCGCCGGCCGCCGGGGAAAGTTCGCCCTCGGCCTCACCGGCGTCGCATGGGGGCTGCTGGGTCTGATCATGTACCGCGACGCCCGGTCGAATCCGCCACTGGAGCGGGCTCTGCGCGAGGCGCTCGGTGACGACTACGCCGCGGTCGCCGCGGCGGGTGAGCGGCGCCGTCGTCGTCCCGGCGTGATCGCGACATCACTGACCCGGCGCCGGTACGTCAAGCGCGCCAGCACCATTCGGTACGGGCCGCATGGGCGGGCCAACCTCGCCGACGTCTGGCGGCGCGACGATCTGCCGAGCGACGGCCGCGCCCCGGTGGTGCTGCAGGTGCCGGGCGGCGCCTGGTCGATCGGCATGCACCGGCCGCAGGCCTACCCGCTGATGAGCTACCTGGCCGAACGCGGTTGGATCTGCGTCTCGATGGCTTATCGCGTCAGCCCGGCGCACACCTGGCCGGATCACATCGTCGACGTCAAGCGGGCACTGGCCTGGATCAAGGAGCACATCGCCGAGTACGGGGGGGACCCAGACTTCGTGGCCATCACCGGCGGTTCGGCCGGCGGGCACCTCGCAGCGCTGGCCGCACTCACCCCTGACGACCCGCAGTACCAGCCCGGCTTCACCGAGGCGGATACCTCGGTGGTGGCGGCGGTGCCACTGTACGGCCGCTACGACTGGTTCACCACCACCGGTGCGGGCCGCAAGGAGTTCATCGCTTTCCTGCAGAGGTTCGTGGTCAAGAAGCCGTTCGCCGGCCATCGCCAGGTGTACCTCGACGCCTCCCCCATCACCCGGGTGCGTTCCGACGCGCCGCCGTTCTTCGTTCTGCACGGCACCGACGACTCGCTCATTCCGGTCACCGAGGGCCGTGAGTTCGTCGAGGCGTTGCGCGCGGTCTCCACCGCGCCGGTGGCCTACGCCGAGATGCCGCACGCCCAGCATGCGTTCGACTTCTACGGCTCGCCGCGCGCGCACTACACCGCCGAGGCGGTGGAGCGGTTCCTATCCTGGGTGCAGGCGGGTCATCCGCAACCGAAAAACTGACGCGGGCGACACCGACACCGCGCACAATTGAGCGCCATGCGCCAACGACTCCGGCGGGTCCGGAACATCAGCCTCAAGCGCCTGTTCCTGGCCGGTGCGGTGCTTGCCTTGCTGATAGCCGTCAGCGTGGGCGGCTACCTGGCCAGCGAGAGCCGCAGCACCAGCCAGGAGACCCGCTTCGGTGATTTCAGCAACCCGAATCGGGTGAATGTCGTCGCGTGGATCACCCGGGTGGACCCCGCCACGCAGGTCTTCTACGTGACCGTCATCGACGTGAATCCCGCGGGGACGCTGGCCGATCAGGAGGGCAACTTCACCGGGGACGCGACGCTGATCACCAACGGCATCGGCAATTGGCGGCACACCATCGAGGGCGGCACCTCGTCCCCCGACATCGAACAGCACCTGACGCTCGCGGGAGCGTTCACCGACTACCCCTACGACGACTACAGGTCCAGCATCGAGTTGCGCGTCGTCGACCACACCGGCAGGGAACTACCCACCGCCGTAACGCTTTTCAATGTCGACGCGTTCTTCCAGATGTCCGCCACCCGGGGCGGCAGTCCGTCCGGGGGAACGGTGATCAACCTCGACCTCCAACGCAGCAAACCCACCATCGTGTTCGCGACGTTCATCATGGTGCTGATGCTCGGGCTGGCAACGGCCGCCGCGGTGGCCGCCTATTACGTCCTGAACTGGAGACGCGGACTGGTCTTCGGTGCGAGTTCTTTGATGGCCGCAATCCTGTTCGCGCTCATCCCTTTACGCAACGCGGTGCCGGGCAGCCCACCGATCGGTTCAATCATCGACTTCGGGTCGTTCTTCATCGCCGAGACCGTCATCTCGATCTCGCTGATCTCCTCGATCGTGTTCGGCTTCCGGCATCAGATGGCACTTGAACGCGAAGATCAACAGTCGGCGAATCAGCTTGCTGGTGGGCCGAGTGGGCAAGCGGTCGTACACAAGACCATTGGATCGGATTCCGGCGACACCTCCGCCGGCCCGGCGCCCGATTCAGCACATGAAGCCCCGCCCGCGGAAGGCTCCGACCACTCGGAATGAGCGACCCGTTCGCATCCCCAGTGCCGATCCGTTGACCTAGACTCGGGCGCCTACAGCCTACGGGGAGGTCAACATGGCCGAGGCGGCCGACACCATCTACGTGAACGGCGAGATCATCACCGTTGACGGCAACAACCCCGTCGCGGCCGCGCTTGCGGTGCGCAACGGTCGGATCGCCGCGGTCGGCGATCGCGACAAGGTGCTGTCCGCCCGCGGCCGGAACACCTATGTGGTCGACCTTGACGGCGCGGTCATGACACCGGGATTCATCGACCCGCACAGCCACTACATCAACTCGCTGACGGTGGCCAACCAGGTCAACGTCTTCGCCCCACCAGCGGGTCCCGGTGCCGATGTGCCGTCGATTGTCCAGGCACTCAGACAGTTTCGCGATGCCCACCCCGTCGCACCCGGTGACATGCTGGTCGCCTACGGCTACGACGACACCTCCATGCCCGGTGGACGCACCCTGCACAAAGAAGACCTCGACGCCGATTTTCCCGACGTCCCGGTACTGGTGGGCCACGTCTCGATGCACGGCGCGGTACTCAACTCCGCGGCCATGCGACGATTCGACATCACCGCCGATACCCCGACCCCACCTGGTGGGGTGATCGTGCGCAAGGAGGGGTCGGACGAGCCGGACGGCCTGGTGATGGAGACGGCCTTCCTGCCGATCTTCGCGGCCATGCCGAAACCCACGCCGGCTCAGGAGATCGAATGGAGCAAGGCGGGGCAGATGCTCTACGCCGCCGCCGGGATCACCACCGCCCACGAGGGCCTCTCGCACGCGGTCGATATTCCGCTGATGCAGCGGGCAGCCGCCGGGGGCGCCACACTCATCGATGTCATCGCTTTTCCGTTCATCCTGGAGCTCGACGAGATCCTGGCCGACAACCCGCCCGACACGTTCGGCCGATACGTCAATCGTCTCAAGCTCGGCGGAGTGAAGGTGACACTGGACGGCTCGCCACAGGGGCGGACCGCGTTCTTCACCACGCCCTACCGATTTGCCGGCCCAGACGGACAGCACGACTGGTGCGGTGAGCTGGGTTTCAGCCAAGATACCGTGAATGGCTGGTTCAAGCAGGTCTACGACTTGGGCCTGCCGCTGGACATTCACGCCAACGGGGACGCGGCCATCGATGTCGCGCTGCGCGCCCACGAATTCGCGGCCGCCGACGATCCGGCACGGCCGCGGCGCACGGTGATGGTCCATTCGCAGTTCGTTCGCCGCGACCAGTTGGCCCGCTATGTGGACTATCGCATCATCCCGTCCCTGTTCACCCAGCACACCTACTACTTCGGAGATGCACACGTGCGGTTGCGCGGCAAGGAGCAGGCGGATTTCCTGTCCCCGATGCGCGCGGCGATCGATCTCGGATTGCACCCGACCAACCACACCGATTTCGTCGTCACCCCACTCGATCAGCTGTTCGTGATGTGGACCGCGGTCAACCGGGTATCGCGCAATGGCGAGGTGATCGGCGCCGACCAGCGGGTCACACCGGCCGAGGCGCTCGAGGCGATCACGATCAACGCCGCCCATCAGTATGGCGAGGGTGCCGACAAGGGGTCACTGGAGGTCGGCAAGATCGCAGATCTCGTTGTACTGGACGGCAATCCGTTGCGGGTGGCGCCCGCGAACATCAAGGACATCAAGGTACTCGAGACCATCAAGGACGGGGTCCCGATCTTTGCGGCTTAACAGGCCGCATACTGATCATCGTGCCGAACACCGACATCCATCCCGAGTTGCGCAGTGCCGCGCGGTTCGTGCCCCGCAAACTCGTCTCCGGCTGGACGCTGCCGATCCTCCGCAGGCTCCACGCGCTTCAGCCGACCGACGTCGACGGTGTCGAGGCCCTGACCCTGCCCTCCGGTGCCGGGGTCCGGCTGCACCGTCCGCGTGGCGGCTCGGGCAGCGGGCCGGCTCTGCTGTGGATTCACGGCGGCGGCTATGTGATCGGCACCCCCGCGCAGGACGATATGCTGTGCCGCCGCTTCGCCGACGCCCTGGGCATCACGGTCGCGGCGGTGGGCTACCGGCTGGCGCCCGAGCATCCCTACCCCGCCGCGCTGGAGGACTGCTACACCGCGCTGCAGTGGCTGGCCACCCTGCCCGCTGTCGACCCGAACCGGATCGCCATCGGCGGGAGCAGTGCCGGTGGCGGGCTGACGGCGGCGCTGGCCCTGCTGGTCCGCGACCGCGCCGAGTTCACCCCGGTGCTGCAGCTGCTGGTATATCCGATGCTCGACGACCGCAGTGTGGGTGGGCATCTCGACGACACCGGCCACCGGCTGTGGAACGCCACCAGCAACCGGTTCGGCTGGCAGGCCTATCTGGGCGCGGCCGACCCCGAGGTCGCGGTGCCCGCACGGCGCACCGACCTGGCGGGTCTGCCGCCGGCCTGGCTGGGCGTCGGCACCCTTGACCTGTTCCACGACGAGGACCTGGAGTACGCCCGACGGTTACAGTCGGCGGGGGTGCCCTGCGAGGTGCACCTGGTTCCCGGTGCCTTCCACGGCTTTGACGGGATAGCCCCCAAGGCCTCCATCTCGCGCGACTTCTTCGACAGCCAGTGCGCCAGCCTGCGGCAGAGCATGTCGGTAGAGGTGTGAGCCGATGTCGGTAGCCCTCACCCGGGAGCAGAGCGACCTGCGCGAGGCGGTCGCAGACCTGATGGCAAAGCGCTCCCCCGAGGCCGAGGTGCGTCGGCTGATGGCCGACGAGATCGGTTACGACACCTCGGTGTGGAGCGAACTGGCCTCGATGGGCCTGCTGGGCATGGCGATTCCGGAGCAGCTCGGCGGGTCGGGGGCCGGCCCGGTGGAGTTGGCGGTCGTCGCCGAGCAGATGGGCCGGGTGCTGTTGTGTGCACCCTATCTGTCGACCGCGGTGCTGACGCCCAATCTTCTGCTGGCAGTCGATGATCCGTCCGAGCAGGCCGACGTGTTACCCCGGATCGCCGACGGTGGACTGATCTCCACCGTGGCCTTCGCCGAAACCGGTTCGGCGCGCCCACCGGTGCATCCGCAGACGGTCGCGGCCGACGACGGTGACGGTTGGCGCCTGACCGGCACCAAGAGTTACGTCCTGGACGCCGCGATCGCCGACCGGTTCTACGTATATGCCGGCACCGGCCCGGGGACCGCGATCTTCGCCGTCGACCGCACCGCGCCCGGCCTGCAGATCAGCGACTCCAGCACCGTCGACCAGACCCGCGCGCAGGGCACGCTGACCTTGGCCGGCGCCCCGGCGCGGTTGATCGGTTCGCGCGACGGCGGCGCAACCGCACTGGCCGATGCGCTCGACTGCGCGGCGGTGGCATTGATCGCCGAGCAGGCCGGCGGTGCGGTGCACGCGATGCGGATGGCCGCCGACTACGCCCGGACGCGCTTCCAGTTCGGCCGCGCGATCGGCAGCTTCCAGGCCGTCAAGCACATGTGTGCCGACATGCTGCTCGAGGCCGAGTCGGCCATCTCGGCGGCCCGTCACGTCGCCGCCGCCTTCGATGCCCAGGCACCCGACCGGCGCACGGATCTCGCTCTGGCGCAGTCGTATTGCTCGGAGGCGTTCGTTTTCGTCGCGGCTACCAACATCCAGGTGCACGGTGGCATCGGCTTCACCTGGGAGCACCCGGCGCACCTGTATCT
>CAZHUU010000075.1:0-10067 GCA_964535335.1 uncultured Mycobacterium sp. | reverse complement strand
CCCGTACCGACGCCCAACTGTTCGGTGACCCGGCCTGGCACCGGGAACGCTACGTGCGACTGCGGGAGGTCGGCGCATGACCGACGACGATGTGCGCGCCGAGGTGCAGCAGTGGTTGGCCGATCACTGGCAGCCGAACCACGACCGCGGACAATGGTCGCACCTGGTGTTCGACGCCGGGTGGGCCGTTCCGAGCTGGGAACCAGAATGGTGGGGTCGCGGACTGACGGATTCGCAATCGCGAATCGTGGCAGCGGAATTCGCCGCGGTCGAAGCGCCGGGCACCGGCCACGACCGTGCCAACCTGTTCGCTTGCACCCTGCACGACCTGGGCACCGACGAGCAGAAGCAGCGACTGATCCCGCCGTCGATCCGCGGTGAGACCAAATGGTGCCTGCTCTACAGCGAGCCGGGCGCCGGGTCTGACCTGGCGGGGTTGCGGACCCGCGCCGACTGGGACGGCTCCGGCGATGGGGATTGGATCGTCAACGGGCAGAAGGTGTGGACCTCGTTCGCGAAGACCGCCGACTACGGCCTGTTGGTGGCACGCACCGACTGGGATGTGCCCAAGCACAAGGGCATCAGCTTCTTCATGTTCCCGATGCGCCAACCCGGTGTCGAGATCCGCCCGATTCACCAGATCACCGGTGAGTCGGAGTTCAACGAGGTGTTCATCTCCAACGCGCGGGTGCCCGACGCGAACCTGGTCGGCCAGCCGGGCGACGGCTGGTCGGTGCTGCAGCTCGCGCTGGCCTACGAGCGACGGCTGATGGGTGATCTGGCCCGGACGTCGAAGTCGGCGCGCAAGCCGCAGGCCGACTCGGACAGTCTCATCGGGATAGCCCGGCAGGCAGGCACTCTCGGTGACGGGCACATCCGTCAGGGGATCGCCCGCGTCGAGGGATATGCGGCGGTGAATCGCTGGAACACCCAGCGGGCCAAGGCCACCACGGATCGGGCCGAGGCCGCCACCCTGCTGGCGTTGGGCAAGATCGCGATGTCCCGCATCCTGCACGAGACGGCGCGAGTGCAGACCGAGATCGTCGGCCCGGAGTCGATGCTGACCGGCCCGGACAACCCGGTCGGCGACGCGGTGACGTTCCGGACGCTGAACGCCTACTTCACATCGATCGGCGGCGGAACCGATCAGATTCAGCGCAACATTGTCGGCGAACGGATACTGGGGCTGCCCAAAGAGCCTGAGCCCTACCGCAATACACCGTTCCGGGAGCTCCCCACTAGCTGACGGCATGCAGGTCGCCGCCGACGACTGTGGCCGCCACCAGGGACGAGTCGAGCCGGGCCAGTACCTCGGTGGGCGGGGCGGAAAGTACGCAGAGATCGCCGGGCTGGCCCGGCGCGATGGTTCGCGGCACATCCGGGTGCTCGGCAGTGCCGAGGAACAGCGTCAACGCCGCTGTGGCCGAGACTCGTTCGCCTCCGTTGAGGACGGCCCCGGTCGGTGTACGCCGGTGCACCGCGGCGCGCATCGCTGCCCACGGGTCGCAACCACCGAACGGCAGGTCGGTGGACAGCGCAACCCGAACGCCGGCCGCGACCAGGCTCGCCAGCCGCCACAGCGCCGGTTGATCGGCCGGTTCGACGTCGATGAGGTAGTCGTCCCCACGTTCGGCGACGAAGTTCGGTTGGGTGACCACCAGCACGCCGAGCCCGGCGAGTTCGGCCAGGGTGTCGGCGGGTACCACGGCGGCATGCTCGATGCGGTCGCCGTGCCGGGTGCCCGCCGACCGCAGCCCCGCCATCGTGACGACCAGTTGGGCGGCGGTCACGCAGTGCAGGGCGACCGCGGTTCCGGCCCGGTGCTTCCCGGCGATCCAGCCGGTCAACTCGTCGAGGTCCAGACCGTCGTCGTGCAGGATGCGCTTGCCGGGCGCGAGCCAGTGCACGTGCTGGGTCAGGTCGCCGTGCCGCTGGGCGTCGGTGAGCATCACGATCGCATCGGCACCGAGGTCGGGGGTGGCGTCGGTGACGGCGGTGACCCCGTATCCGGTGAGGCGGCGGCTCAGTGCGGCCAGGGTGGTCTCGCGGCGTGCGACGGCATCCGCCCAGGCGTCGTAACTTCGCAGCCGGCCGTCGGGATGATCGGGAATTCCGACCGCAGCCAACCCGGCCGAGTTCAGCATCCACAGCACACCGCTGCGGTGCTGAATCCGCACCGGTACCGCAGGGGTGAGCGTGTCCAGCACGGCCCGGTCCAGTCGGCCGGCCGCGGACTCGTGGTAACCGATGGCACGCACCCAACCGTCGGTGCCCACCGCCGCGCTTGCCAGCACCCGGGCCAGGTCGTCGTGGCCGCGCACCTGGGCGGGCCCGACCTGAACGGAATCCAGTGCCGCCGCGGCCGCCCGCAGGTGGACGTGATGATCGTGCAAGCCGGGGATCACCGTGCCGCCGGCCGCGTCGAACTCGACCTCGCCGGGCCGCGCCGCCAGCGACGACGCCACCTCGGCGATCTGCGTCCCGGTGCGGATGTCGACCACCCGGCCGTTGAGCAGGGCGGCGCGGCGGATCAGCACGGGACTGACCGCCGCCGGGCGATCAGATCGATGACGGCGGCGGTGTCGGCGCCCAGGGCTGCGGCGGGTTCGCCGGGCGGCGGTGGCTGGGGTGGCAGGGTGTCGCAGGCGCCCTCCGACGATCCGATCGGCAGGGCGGCGTAGGTGGCGGCGACGGCGGCCATCGACACCTCGACGATCTCACCACCCCCACGATGCAGCGAATCGCCCACCGCCAGAGCCGCTTCCAGCCCCGTCAACGGATCGGCGATGGCGTCGCCGCAGAAGACCGGCCCGGTGGCGCTTCGGCCGACCAGCCCACCGGCGACCGCCGCGTCATCACCGAAGGCGACCCGCGCCGACGACCCGCCGTGTCCGGTCAGCCGGAGCCACACCCGGCCGGGGCGACCGCGGAGTTCCTCGGCGGTGAGGCCGCGTCGGCGGAGCGCGGCGGGGCGGGATCCCTCGATCACGATGTCGGCGGCCGCCAGCAGGTCACGCAGCAGTGCGTTGTCGAAGTCGATTGCGCAGGAGAGCTTTCCACTGTTGACCCAGTCGAAGAATCGCGGCTCACCCGCCCGGGTTCCGTCGGGCCGCGACGGGCTCTCCACCTTCACCACGGTGGCGCCGGCGGCCGCCAGCAGCCGGCCGCACAACGGGCCGGCCCACATCGAGGAGAGGTCCGCGACCAGCAGGTCGGTCATGGGGCGCGGCGTCGCCCGGCTGCCTGCCACGGTGACGGTGGGTGGTTCGGGGGCCGTCTCGCCCAGTTCGGCCACCGGCAGGTCGAGCAGCGCACCGCGCTCGACGACCGCCGAGCAGTACCGCCCTGCAGCCCATTCGGTGACCGCGGGCCACGGGTCGCCCGGCGCGGCATCGGTCTCGACGAGTGCCGGTACGGCGTCAAGATCGTCGGGTCGCGACAGGGTCAGCGCGCACCAGCCGTCGCGGGCCGGCAGCAGTCGGGTGGCCCCGCCCGCAGAGATCCGGCCCCGGCGGTGCAGGCCGGCCAGCGCCGCGCGGCCGGTCAACGTCATCGCCGCATCCACCGGCGGTCCGAGACGCTCGCCGATGCCCGTCGCCACGGCCTGGGCCCGGGCCAGCACGGCCGCACGGGAGAAATCGGGTGCCCCCTCCGGTGGGCCGGTCAGCCAGGCCAGGCCGCTGCGGCCCCACGCGGCGGCGGTGTCAGTCACCGCACCATTGTCGCCCGGCTAGAAATGCAGCGCGGTGAATCGCCAGTCCAGCACCGCACGATCCCCGCCGTCGTCGGCCACCGCGTAGACCACCGACCGCAGAGTGAGCACACCCCCGCGGTCACCGGGCAGCGGTTCCGCCGACTCGACGTGGAGATCGCTGTAGAGGGTGTCCCCTTCGTGCACCGGCCCGGTGTGATCGCAGGAGTGCCAGCCCAGCACCGTCGCCAGATTGGGCAGCAGTGTGGTGGCCTGGGCCAGCGCAAGGCCGATGGTGTGCCCGCCGTACACCAGCCGCTGACCGCCGACTCGCGAATCACGATGGGTGGCTGCGATGTTCAGCGTGAGTCGGGTCAGCTCGGGGGCCGACGTCACGACGTCGCCGGTGCTGCGCAGGACCGAGCCGGCGATGTCCGGATAGAAGTGCGGCCCGGGCACCCGCTGGCGGAAGGCTTCGGCCGACCAGTCCACGGTGGGATCCGGAGCCGGCGCCAGATCGGCACCGATGGCTGACAGGTCGTCGGCGTGACCGGTGTCGGGGGCGCCGGGACTCAGGGGCAGCATCGCGCACCGGTAGAAGTCGAGCACCAGTCGCCCGACCTGATCGATCGTGGTCATCCGCAGCGCCGCCAGTCCGGTCGGGGCTCGACCCGGCTTGCTGCTGTTCTGCCGCAATCCGACCACCTCGGTGCGGGTGAACAGGGTGTCGCCGATTACCGGGTATCGGTAGAACGTCAGGCCGCGGTAGAACAGGTTGGCCTTGACCCGCTGGGTGACCAGCGTCGTCTGGCCGATCGCCACATCGCAGACCAGAGCCGGATGGGCCAGCGGCGCCGACGCGCCCAGCACGGCATGAGCCAGTTCGGCATCCAGCGACAGCCGCATCCGGTCACCGAGGATCCCCTGGTGGACCGCCGCCGCGCCGGAGGTCAGCGTCATCGACGGAGCCCAGTCGAAGACCTGGCCGACCACCAGGTCGTCGAAGTAGGGTCCACCAGCCTCACCCGCGCCCACATGGCCGTACAACGTCACAGTCGAACATGATCGCAGTTGGCCGCCGGGCATGTGCGACCATGGCCGCACTGAGCTGACGGGAGCAACGTGAGCACTGCACTCAACGACGAAGAAGCCATGCTGGTGAAGACGGTTCGGACGTTCATCGACCGTGACGTCAAGCCGCAGGTTCGCGAGGTCGAGCACGCCAACACCTACCCCGAGGCGTGGATCGACCAGATGAAGCGGATCGGCATCTTCGGACTGGCGATCAGCGAGCAGTACGGCGGTTCACCGGTATCGATGCCGTGCTACGTCGAGGTGACCCAGGAGTTGTCCCGGGGTTGGATGAGCCTGGCCGGGGCGATGGGCGGGCACACCGTGGTGGCCAAGCTGCTGGAGATCTACGGCACCGAGGCGCAGAAGCGGACCTACCTGCCGCCGATGGCGACCGGCGAGTTGCGCGCGACGATGGCGCTGACCGAACCGGGCGGCGGCTCGGACCTGCAGGCGATGACGACGGTGGCCCGCCGCGATGGCGACGATCTGGTGATCAACGGCGCGAAGACGTGGATCACCAATGCCCGCCGGTCCGGGCTGATCGCGTTGCTGTGCAAGACCGATCCGCAGGCCACCCCGCGGCACAAAGGCATCTCGGTGCTGCTGGTGGACAACCCCGCGGCGGGCCTGACGGTGTCGCGTGACCTGCCCAAGCTCGGTTACAAGGGTGTCGAGTCGTGCGAGCTGACGTTCGACGGTTGCCGGGTGCCGGCGTCGGCGATTCTCGGTGGTGAACCGGGCAAGGGCTTCGGGCAGATGATGAAAGGCCTGGAGACCGGCCGCATACAGGTGGCGTCGCGGGCGCTCGGTGTGGCCACGGCGGCGCTGGAAGACGCGCTGGCCTACGCCCAGGACCGGGAGAGCTTCGGCCAGCCGATCTGGAAGCACCAATCGGTGGGCAACTATCTGGCGGACATGGCCACCAAGCTGACCGCCGCGCGGCAACTCACCCGTTATGCCGCCGAACGCTACGACAGCGGCGAGCGCTGCGACATGGAGGCGGGGATGGCCAAGCTGTTCGCCTCCGAGGTGGCGATGGAGATCGCGCTCGACGCGGTACGCATCCACGGCGGCTACGGCTACTCCACGGAGTACGACGTGGAACGCTACTTCCGTGACGCCCCGCTGATGATCGTCGGGGAGGGCACCAACGAGATCCAGCGCAACGTCATCGCCGGCCAACTCGTCGCCCGCGGCGGCATCTAGACGATCTCGTCGACCAGGCCCCAGCCCAGCGCGGTCGCCGGATCGATCGACTCGCCGGACAGCACGAGATAGGCGGTGCGCCAACGTCCGATGCGGCGGGTGACGCTCACCGTGCCGCCGGCGCCCGGGATCAGGCCGAGTGCCAACTCGGGCAGCCCCAGGATCGCGTCGGGTCGGCACCTCACCCACCCGCAGAACGCGGCCATCTCCAGCCCGCTGCCGAGTACCCGTCCGTGGATCTCGGCGCGGCAGCGGCGGCCGAGCCGGTGGGACAACTCGCCGAGGGCCAGCGCAGGGCTGTGCCGGGTTCGGGCGAGATGGGCACTGGTGGGGTCGGCGAACGTGCCGAACTCGGCCAAATCGCCGCCACTGCAGAAGGACGGGCCGTTTCCGGTGAGCACCACCTCGGTGACGGTGTCGTCGAGCAGTGCCACGGTGAGCGCCTCCAACAGCAGCGCCCGGGTTTCGGTGCTGAACGCGTTGTGTCGCTGTGGGCGGTTGAACCGGATCAGCAGCGTGCCGCCGAGCCGTTCGGCCTGCAGCGGATCGGGGAGGTCCGGGGTCGACGCGGGACCTCGCTCGGCGAGCCAGCGGTTGAACTCCGGCCCGGCCTGCAAGGTCGAGTAGGCCAGTGATTCGGTGACGACTCCCGGCAGCGCCGGGGCGACGGGGTCGACGGAGCGAAGGACGTCATCGCACACCGCGCTCGCCTGGGGCCACCGGTTGCAGCGGTCGGTCAGCCGGGCGAGGGTGTCGGATACCGAGGCCACCGTCACCGTCCGGCGATCGTCGGGTGTGCTGTCGGTCAGGGCGAAAGTGCATTCGTCTAGCCAGTATTCGGCCTGCGGGGTCGCCGCCTCACCGACCGCCACCACGACGCCCGGCAGTCGGGTGACGCCGATCGGCGGGGGATCCGACAGGTCGACGATGCGCATCGGGCCGGTCGGCTAGCCGGCGGGTGTCGGCGCCGAGTACTTGGTGATCAGCTCCTGCTTGTAGAGCTTGCCGGTGTCGGTACGCGGCAGCTGCTCCTCGAAGGAGATGGTCCGCGGGCATTTGTAGTGGGCCAGCCGGTCCCGCAGCCACGCCAGTAGCTCCTCGGCGAGTTCGTCGCCGGCGTCGGCGTGGTCGACGAGTTGGACCACGCCCTTGACGCTCTGGCCCATCTCCTCGTCGGGAATGCCGAACACCGCGGCGTCCATCACCCTGGGGTGGGTGACGAGCATGTTCTCGGCTTCCTGAGGATAGATGTTCACCCCGCCGGAGATGATCATGTGGTGGCGGCGGTCGGTGAGGTAGAGATAGCCCTCGTCGTCCAGGTAGCCGATGTCGCCGACCGTCATCCAACCGGTGTGATGCCTTGAAGCGGCGGTCTTCTCGGCGTCGTTGAGGTATTCGAAGCTCATGGTGGATTCGAAGTAGATCTCCCCCGCCTGCCCGGGGGGAAGTTCGTTGCCCTCCTCGTCGAGGATGTGCACGTTGCCGATCATCGGCTTGCCGACCGAGCCGGGGTGGGCCAGCCATTCCTCGGCGCTGATCAGGGTCGAGCCTATCGCCTCTGATGACGCGTAGTACTCGTCGACGATCGGGCCCCACCATTCGATGAGCTGCTGCTTGATCTCGACCGGACAGGGTGCCGCGGCGTGCATGACCCGTTCCAGGCTCGAGATGTCGTATGAATTGCGCACGCTCTCAGGCAGTTTCAACATCCGGGTGAACATCACCGGAACGAACTGCCCATGGGTGACTCGGTGGCGCTGGATCGCGTCGAGCGTCCCCTCGGCGTCGAACTTCTCCATGACGACAACAGGGATTCCGGCGGTCTGCATCGTCATCGACCACACCGACGGCGCGGTGTGGTACAGCGGGGCCGGGCTCAGATAAACCCCGTCTGAGTTCATCCAGAAGCCGACCAAGGCGGTCATGAGGCCGGGTGCCTCCGCGGGCGGCAGGTGCGGCAGTTCGCGCTTGATGCCCTTCGGCCGGCCGGTGGTCCCCGAGGAGTACTGCAGCAGATCACCCTCGATCTCGTCATCGATCGGCGTATCGGGTTGATTGACAGCACATTCCGGGTAGCGCAGCCAGCCGTCGAGGTCGCCGGTGGCGTTCGTCGCCGACGTCGCGGCCCCGTTCACAACGATCAGCAGCGGGGGAAGTCCCTTGGTCAGGTGCTCCCCGAGTTCGGCGAGGACGGGGCGCAGTGCGGCCGATCCGACGATCGCCTTGGCCGCACTGTTGTCGATGATGTACGCCGCCTCCGCCGCCGTCAGGTGGGTGTTGATCGGCACGTAGTACAGCCCACTGCGGCGCGCCGCCCACATCACCGTGTGGTAGTGCTCGTTGTTCTCCATCAGGATCGCCACGGCATCGCCCTCGCGCAGCCCGGCCTGCCGGAACAAATGCGCCAACTGGTTGGCCCGCGACTCCATCTCGCCGAAGGTCACGACCGTGCCGGAGGGATAGAGGATGACGGCGGGTTTGTCCGGGGTGGCCAGCGCATGCTCGCGAATCTGCATGCGTGAACTGTACGACAGGCCCGTTTGACGGGTGTCAAGAAGGTCGCTCAGCTGAGCTTGACCACGCCGTCGCCGAGTGCGTAGTAGCCGGTGACGATCTTGAGCGCGCCCGTGCTGAGCGGCTGCTCCAGTTCCTTCGACTTCTTGATCTGGTCGCGGGACTGCTCGACGTTGGCGCGGATCGAATTCTCCAGCAGATCACCGGGCTGGGTTTCGGCGACGGCGACCGCGGGGGTGATCGCGGTGATGAGTGACACCACCGCACCGTGCGGCTCTTCGAACGGCGGCTGCAATGCCTCCATGGTCGCCGACACCGCACCGCAGTTCTCATGACCAAGCACCACGATCAGCGGGGTGCCGAGATGGCCCACCGCGTACTCGATGCTGCCCAGGCCGGCCGGTTCGACGATGTTGCCCGCGACTCGCACGACGAACAGGTCACCGAGCCCCTGGTCGAAGATGACCTCCGGTGGCAGCCGGGAGTCCGAGCAACTCAGCACGACCGCGAAGGGCTTCTGCGACTTGGAGATTCGCAGTCGTGTCTCCGGTCCCTGGTCGGGGTGCTTCATCTGCGAGCCGGCGAAGCGTTCGTTGCCTTGGCGCAGCTGCTCTATCGCGGCGTCGGCGCCGTTGATGTCGGGCCGGCTCGACTCGGTGGTGATGGGCACCCCGGCGGGCACCGTGACCGTCGTCGTCGACGCGGTCTGCGTCGAGGACCCGCACGCACTCAGCGCGGCCGCCGCCGCGGTGGCTCCCGCCGCGCCCAACCATGCCCGCCTGGAAAGCACTCCGTCCATCACTAGCACCCTTTCTCCGCTGACCCGGGCATGAGGTTAGTCCGGCAGAGGACGGATTAGGTCGTTTCAAGGAGTGCACACGGATTCAGCCACGCTGGACGGCATCGGGGACAACGACATTGAGCCGTAGCAACGTGTGCCGCACCCGCATCTTCGCGCGGTGTCGCCGATCTCGGTGCAGGGTGGGCGGGCCTCCCGGCCCACATCGTCAGTCGGCTTCGGCCAGGCGCTGCTTGAGGGCCTCGAACTCGTCGCGCACACCCGTCGGCAGCTTCTCGCCGATGAACTCGAACCACTCCTCGATCTGGGGCAGTTCGTCGCGCCACTCCGAGGCGTTCACCTTCACCGCGGCGGCGACATCGACGTCATCGACATCCAGACCGCTCAGGTCGAGATCGTCCACACCGGGCACCGTGCCGATCGGGGTGGAGGCGCCGTTGGCCTTACCCTCGACCCGCTCGATGATCCACTTCAACACCCGGCTGTTCTCGCCGAAACCGGGCCACAGGAAGCGGCCGTCCTCGCCGCGGCGGAACCAGTTGACGAAGAAGATCTTCGGCAGCTTGGACTCGTCGGCGTTCTTGCCGAGGTCCAGCCAGTGCTGGCAGTAGTCGCCGGCGTTGTATCCGAGGAACGGCAGCATGGCCATCGGGTCGCGGCGGATGGTGCCGACCTTGCCCTCGGCGGCGGCGGTCTTCTCGCTGCCCAGGGTGGCGCCGATGAACACACCGTGCTGCCAGTCGCGGGCCTGCGTCACCAACGGAACCGTGGTCTTACGACGCC
>CAZHUU010000074.1:0-23062 GCA_964535335.1 uncultured Mycobacterium sp. | reverse complement strand
GCGGCCCGTCGGAGCGTTCGGCGATGACGGCGACAGCGATCGCACCGCGCACCCGTCCGAGCGCCGCATAAGAGCCGGAACGCAGGTCGACCACGAGCTCACCGGCGGCCAGTTCGGCCAGAACCGGCTCCAGCAGCGGCCGCCACCGGCTGGCCAGCGTGGGCTTGCCGGGAAGTTTCGACGTCGCCGAGAGCCGGTAGGCCGGCACCGGGTCATCCGCCCGGAGCAAGCCGAACAGCGCCGACCCGATGGCCAGCCGGGCCCGGGCCCTGCTCGCCTCGGCACCGCGGAGCGAATCGGCGTCCAGCGCGTCGAACAGCACACCGGTGTAGCGATGCAACGCGGGCAGGGTGGGGGCGCGGCGCAGCGCGGCGTTGCGTTCGATCTCGGCGTCCTGGGACGGCGAAAGCCCCAGGGCACGCCTGCTGGCATCGCGGTCGGTGGCCAACGCGACCAGTTCGTCCACCAGTTCCGCGCGCAACGGTCGTAGCGCGGGAGCAGAGAGCCCGGCCAACCGCAGCGGAGGTCCGTCGCCGCCGGGACGCTTGGTCTCCGACGGTGGAAGCAGCACGATCACGACCGAGAATCTAGCCCTTCGGGTGCGGTAATGACCGCGGTGTTAAATTGACGCACGGTGGTCACTTCGGCGGTCCGGGGGAATCGAGAGTGCTCGACGGAGGATCCGGACAGGGGTCCGGGAAAGGTCCCCACGGGGCTGACGAAACCCGGCGGCTGCGCCTGCTCATCGACCGCCTGCCCGCCCTGATCGCCTACTGGGATGCCGACCGGCACAACGTCATCGCGAACGACGCCCACACCGAGTTCTTCGGGATGACCCCGGCCGAGATCCGGGGCCGCCATATCCGCGACGTTCTCGGCGAGCCGTTGTACGAGCTGAGCCGGCCGTACGTCGAGGGGGTGCTGGCCGGCACCGAGCAGCTGTTCGAACGCACCCTGGTCGACGTCAACGGCCGCACCCGGTTCACCCAGACGTCCTACCTGCCCGACATCGTCGACGGGCAGGTGCGGGGTTTCTACGTCCAGGTCACCGATGTGACCGCGCGGGTCGAGGCCGAACGGGCCCGCGACGAGGCGGTTCGGCTGTTCGAGATCAGCATGGCCAACGCGCCGTTCGGTATGGCCACCCTGACTCCCCGCGGTCGCGCCCTGTACGTCAACCCGGCCCTGTGCGAACTGATCGGCTACACCCAGGAGGAGCTCGCCGGCGCCAACTACCGCGACCACGTGCATCCCGACGATCTCGGCGCCAGCGCGGTCGACTACCGTGCGCTCGTCGACGGGTCGGTGCCGCAGTTCTGCGCCGAGCGCCGCTACATCCGCCGGGACGGCTCGACGATCTGGATGCAGATCAGCGCGGTGCTGGTGCGCGGAACCCACGGTGCCGAGGACATGGTCGTCGCCCAGTTTCAGGACGTGACCGCCCGCAGGCAGGCCGAAGCCGAACTGGCGCGCCGGGCGGTCACCGACCCGCTGACCGGTCTGCACAACCGAAATGAGCTACTTAACCGCATCGAGGCGCACCGGGCCGCCCGGGCGGGGGCCTCGGTCGGGGTGATCTTCCTCGACCTGGACGGCTTCAAGCAGGTCAACGACGCCCACGGGCACGCGGTCGGCGACGCCGTGCTGACCCAGGTCGCCGCGAAGCTGAAAAGTGCTGTGGCCGAACCTGATTCGGTGTTCAGGCTGGGCGGCGACGAGTTTGTGATCCTGGTGACCGACGCGCAGGAGACCCAGGTCGAGACCGTGGCCCTCGACATCTGCACCGGACTCACCGGCGACTACGACGCCGACGGCAGGCCGGTCCGGCTGACCGCTTCGGTGGGCTGGACCTTCGGGCCCACCGACGACGTCGACGAGTTGGTGCGCAGGGCGGACGCCAACATGTACCGGCACAAAGCCCGGCTGCGCCCGCCGGCCGAGAGCCCGGCGTCACCCGTGCGCGAGTAGCAGCGGTACCCGCCGCTCGGCGTCGGTCAGCGAGCCGTGCTGGCCGATGAGCGCGGACTCCCCGGGCTCGACCGTGCGCCGCACCAGGGCGGCACGATCGCGGGCGGCGGCCACCACATCGCCGATGCGCGGCCGGACCGCGTCGGCGACCACCGCACCGAACCAGCCGGCCGCGATGGCCTCCTCCCGGGACAGCACCCAGGCCCGTTCGCCCAGAGCCTCGCGCCAGCCGGCCAGGACGTCGGCCGCCGCGCCGGGTTCCGCGTACACATGCCGGGCCCGGGCCTCACCGCCGACGGCCGCCACACCGGTCAGCAGCGTCGGGCTGGTGTCGATGTCCACCACGTCGGCGTCCCGGACGGCGATCATGCCGTGGTCGGCGACCACCGCCAGCAGCCCGCCGGCGGGCAGGGTGTCGATGACCGACTCCACCAGCCGGTCGACCTGCCGCAGTTGCATGCGCCACGGCGGCGACCCGGGTCCGTGCAGGTGGCCGAGCAGGTCGAGGTCGGCGTGGTAGCCGTAGCAGAAGCCGCCGTCGGCGACGCTCGCACGGACGGCTGCG
Organism: uncultured Mycobacterium sp.; assembly: GCA_964535335.1. Classification (GTDB taxonomy): domain Bacteria; phylum Actinomycetota; class Actinomycetes; order Mycobacteriales; family Mycobacteriaceae; genus Mycobacterium. The sequence goes on along the minus strand of CAZHUU010000074.1, from coordinate 20,529 downwards.
CCGAGATCGCCCAGCGCGTGTACGCCGATGTACCGGCCGCCGCGCAACACCGCGCGGGTGAGCCCGGAACCGGTGAACATCGCCGCCGAGATCACGCTGACCGCCATTCCGGCCGACGCCGCCCGCTCGAAGGTGGTCGGCATGGGTTGGACGTCCTCGGGCACCACGCTGTCCCGCAGGTCGTCCCCCCACGGGTGCGGCCGCCAGCGCAACGCGTTGACGACGCCGGCGCCGGGCAGGCGGAACGACATGCCGACCATGCCGTGGCACCCCGATCTGCTGCCGGTGCCCAATGCGGCCAGGCCGGCCACCGTCGTGGACGGGAAGCCGACGTCCAGGCTGCGCCCGCGCAGTGCGGCCAGCACCGGCGCGTCCTCGGCGTGGGTGTCGAGCAACTCCGCGCCCAGGCCGTCGACGAGCAGCACGCAGGCGCCGCGAATCGGCCCGGGCAGGGTGAGCGGACCGGTGAAGCCGGCCACCCCCATCGCCGCGAGCACCGAGGGCACCACATCGGCCAGGTGCGGGGCCGAGGGATCCGGCTGCGGCACGTCCACCCGATGAGCGTGCCACGGGCGGCGGCCGCCGTAGGGTGTTGCGATGGCATCGGGTCGGGTGGCGGGCTTCATGACCCGCTCGATGACCCGCTCGGCGACGCTGGCCGTGATTGCGCTGCTGGCGCTCTGCGGCGGTCCCGCGCTAGCCGATCCGGATGCGCTGTGGCGCATCGTGAGCGAGCAGTGTGTGCCCGACCAACTCCAGAACCGTGATCCGGCACCGTGTTCGGTGGTCGACCTCGACGGTGGCCAGGACCACGGTTACGTCGTCTTCAAGGACACCACCGGGGCGCGACAGTACCTGCTGATGCCCACCGCCCGGATCACCGGGATCGAGAGCCCGGCACTGCTGGCGCCGGGCGCGACGAACTACTTCGCGGCGGCGTGGGAGGCCCGTTCCTTCACCGAGGCCAGGGCGGGCGGGACGTTGCCGCGGGATTGGATCAGCCTGGCGGTCAACTCCGCGGTCTCCCGGTCGCAGAACCAGTTGCACATCCACATCGACTGCCTGCGCGCCGACGTCCACGAGGCGCTACGCCGGTACGGCGCCGCGGTCGGGGCGAGCTGGGCGCCGTTTCCGGTGCCGCTGGCCGGTCACACCTACACCGCGATCGCCGTCCCGGGCGAGGAGCTGACGGTCAACCCGTTCGTCCTGCTGGCCGACACCATGGCCGGCGCGCGAGCGGACATGGGGATCAACACCGTGGTGGTGGTCGGCGCCACCGACGATGTCCGCGGCGGTCCGGGGTTCATCGTGCTGGCCGACCGCGCCGACGGCGAGACCGGCGACTTCGCGGGCGGCGAGGCGTTGCAGGACCACGAGACCTGCCCGGCGCCGCTGCCGCCGGGGCCGGCTACGGCGAAATGAGGCGGCGAAGTGAGCGGCCGGGTCAGAACGGGGGCAGCTGGCCGTTGCCGGACTGACCGGCCAGGCTGTTGAGGTTGTTCAGGTACTGGCGCAGCTGCCACTGCGACATCTGGGGGGAGTTCTCCGGCGGCGGGGCCTGGTCGGTCAGCTGCCAGATCTGGCACCCGCTGGTCTTGAAGGTGGCGTCGGTCGCCTCGATCGTCACCACCTGCGGCTTGCCGCTCAGGGCGTTGTCGATGATCGAGCCGTCGGCGGCCGAGCGCTTCCAGTAGCACTTGGTGCCCTCGACCGGCCCGGCCGATGCGTAGGTGCCGGGCACCACTCCCGATCCGACCGCGTACAGGCCGTCCTTGTCGATCGCCGTCAGCGGACCGTTGGCGGGCACCGTGAGCGGGGCCGGACTGGGTCCCGGGGCGGGACCGATGCCCGCGGGTCCGGCGGCGTGACCGGTGGGCCCGGGAGCAGGGCCGGTGGGCGTGGGGGCGTCGGTGGTCGGCGCGGGCGCCGGAGTGGCCGGATCGGCGGCGGCGCGGTCAACACCCAGCAAGCTGCCTGCGACAGCCAGCGCCGCGGCGGCGATCACGGTCGAGTTCCGATTCACGAGGACAAGCGTACGCGGATCCACCCGCCGGAACATCCGACCCGGCAATCTCCAGGAATCCAGCAACCGACGCGGGCACCGCTCAGGCGGTGTTGCCGAGCAGCGGCAGCATCATCCGGCGGCGGCGCATGACCGCGCCGTCGAACTCGCGCTCCGCCTCGGCCACCGAGCTCACCAGGGGGAGCAGCGCCTCGTCGCTGCGGGCGCGCAACTGCCGGGACACGGCGTCGCCGGGGACCATCGCCCACTCCACACCCACGGTCAGGCACTGGTCGTCGATGGCGGACAGCAGCTTGAAGGCCTGCGGGGCGAAGGTGTCGACAGCACTGAGGTCGAGCACGAACGGCTTGTCGGCCAGGATGAAGCGCTTGGCGTACTCGCTGACCCGGTCCACGTTCGACGCGTCCACACCGCCGCTGACCGACACCACGGTGGCGCCGTGCCGGAACCAGCCCCGGACGTGGGCGTTGTCGTAGTCGGTGGCGGGGTTGCCGTAGCGCGAGATGAAACTCGTCATTGCGCGGCCTCGTTCCGTACTCGGGCGTTCGCCTGGCGGCCAACGTGATCTGCCCTGAACGCTATGGGCCAAATCTAAGGTCACCGGCAGCGGCATCTAAATCTCTGCTAAGAACCGACTTTCGCGCTTACGCAGGGCATTTGGTGACAACATCGGACGTGAGCCGGGCGGCAGCAAACACTTAGGCCAGGGCCGGAAGAACGGCATCGGTCAACAGCCGCACGGACTTCCACGCCTCCTCCGCGGGAAACCCGCCGACGAGTGGGTGCAGCACGATCGGCCCGTAGTCCGGACACCCGCGAACCTCGCCGACCAACTCCTCGGGGGTGAGGAACCGGTACCGGCCCGACTCCCTGACCTGCTCAAGGGTCTCGACGCCGGGAAGATGCATCGACGATCGGGACGGGTCGTCGGACCATCGACCGTAGGTGACCGCCTCCCAGAGGATGTACTCACCGAGTTCGGCCCAGCCACGCTCGGGGTCCTCGTGCAGATAGATCATGCCGCGGTTGACGGCGGGCGGCATCAGCACGAACGGCTGCACACCGGCGTCCAGGCAAAGGTCGGTGTAGTACTGGGCGAGGTCGGGCCGGTGGCCGGGCAGGCTCAGCGGAAGCCCGAACCGCACCGCCCGGCGCGCGGTGGCCCGCACACCACCGCCGACATAGAGCGGCGGGTGCGGCTTGGTCCGGGTGCCCGACACCACGCCGGACCGTCCCGACCAAGCCTCGAGCATCGCCGCCAATGCCTCGTCCATCAGTTCCCCGCGGCGGCTGAAGTCGACGCCGAGGGCCCGGTATTCGACGTCGCGATAGCCCAGCCCCACGGTGGTGTGCAGCCGGCCCCGGCTCATCGCGTCGACCAGGGCGATGTCCTCGGCGAGGCGAACCGGGTTCCACAGCGGTCCGAGTGCGCAGTCCACGCTGGCGAACATCGACGTGGTGCGGGCCAGGAACATGCCGGCCACCATGATCGGGTTGCAACTCCAGCCGTGGCCGGTGACGTGGTGTTCGTCGACGCTCACCGCCGCCACCCCGTGGGCGTCGCCCCACTGCGCCAGGTCCAGCGCCGTGGCCAGCAGTTCACCCTGCCTGCGGGGATCTCCGCCGGGTGCGGCGAAGTTGAACCGGAGCACCGCGAGCGCCATGCCGACTGATGCTGCCAGCCGCCCGATGGCGGCGCACCGGTTGTCACGATTCGGGACGGCTCCGGCTCGTCGAAGACCCGAATGTCAGGGCGCGTCGCTACGGTGGCGCGGTGCGAACGACCGGGGTGTCGACGGCCGTGCAGTGGCTCGGCCTGTGGGCCGCCGCGACGATGTTGCTGGCGGTGGTGGGCCTGCTGAACCGGGCGGCATGGGCGCTGGCCGCGGTGTGCGCGGTGGCATTCCTGGTCTGCGCCTGGCGGACCTGGCTGGCCTGGCTGGACCGACGCCGGGAGCTGCGGCTCGATGCGCTCTACCGGGCCAGCGGACAGGCCGCCGTCGACGAGATGGGCGGTGTCGAGTTCGAGCACTATGTGGCCGCGGTCCTGCGCGGGCGCGGCTACAGCATCGAGTTCACCAGGGCTACCGGCGATTTCGGCGTCGACCTGATCGCCACCCGGGACGGGGTACGCACCGCGGTGCAGTGCAAACGGGCGGCCCGTGCCGTCAACGGCGCCGCCATTCAGCAGGTGGTGGCCGGTGCGGCCGTGCATGACTGCACCATGACCATGGTGGTGTCCAATCACCGCTACACCCGGGCCGCCGAACAACTCGCCGAGGTGCACGACTGTGTGCTCGTCGACCGCACCCGGCTGGCCCGGCTGGCGCGGGCCGGACGCTGAGCCCTCAGCCGGTCCGGGCCAGCCGTCGCTGCGAGGTCTGCGCCGGGTACAGCAGGGCGATCGCCGCGGTCACGACCAGGTTGGCGACCAGTGCCAGCAGCCCGGCATTGATGCCGTGGAACGGATCCCGGTGGGTGAACACCAGGGCGCACACCAGCCCGATACCCACCACCAGACCACCGACCGCGGCCGGCGCCGACAGCCGCCGCCACACCAGCGCGAGCAACACGATCGGCATCAGCTGCGCCATCGCCTCGTTGGAGATCAGCGACAACCGCACCAGCGCGTGCGGCCAGAGATAAGTCATCATCAGCGCGATCACACCGGCCAGCAGTGTCACCGCCTGGGACAGTTGGCGCTGTCGCGCGGCGGTTCGCCGATAGACACCCAGCACCGAGCGGCCCCACATGGTCCCGATCACGAGCATGAACATCGCCATCGGCACGATCGACGACAGCGCCGCGGCGGCGCCGATCACCCCGAGCAGCCAGGCCGGCATCTCGGTGCGGATCATCTCGAACAGCGCGAGGTTGGAGTCCTTCAGGCCGGGAACCACGAAAAGCGCTGTCATGCCGAGCAATACCGGGACGAACAGCAGCACCTGATAGAACGGCAGATACATGGCGTTGCGCCGCAACGCATTCGGGCTGCGCGCGCCGAGGAAACCGGCCACCACCGTCGGGGCGATCGCGAAGGCGACCGCGTTGGCCAGGACCGTGGTGACGAACCAGGTGATCCCCAACTGCGGGGCGGCCGCACCGGGCAGGCTCAGCCAGGCGCTGCGTTCCTCGGCGATGCGCCGGAACAGTTCGGAATACGAGCCGAAGTAGTGCAGCGGCACATAGAGGAACACCACGGCCAGCGTGATCACGACCAGGATGTCCTTGACCACGGCCACCCACGCTCCGCCGCGCAGACCGCTGGCGAGGATGAACGCCTCGGCGATCACGAAGGACAGGAAGTAGGCCAGCGACAGCCCGATCACCCCGTAGCTGACCGTGTTGACCACCACGCCCAGCCCGGTGATCTGCAGCTGGATGTAGGGCAGCACGATCACGGTGGCGACGACGGCGATCAGAGCGCCCAGCCAGGGGGAGCCGAGGCGGTGGGCGACGATATCGCTGATGTTGAGCAGGTCGTGTTCCCGGGCGTAGTGCCACAGCAGCGGCCCCACCAGGTAGCTGATGCTCATCCCGATCGACAGGTAGGCGGCGACGTAGAGCGCCGAGATCCCGTTGGTGTAGGACCAGCCGGCCAGGCCGAGGTAGCTCAGGCTGGTGTAGGTCTCGCCGGCCATCAGCACCAGGGTGAGGATCAGGCCCAGGCTACGTCCGCCGACCGACCAGTCCGCCAGGTCGCGGTCGGGGCCGGCCCCCCGCCGCGCGGCCACACCGACGGCGACCGCTCCGGTCATGATCACCGCGAGGACGGTGATCGAGATCGCCGGGTTCACCGGTCGTCGCCGTCACCGCCGGGGCCGCCGTCATCACCGAACAGCGGGTCCCCGCGGGCGGCGAGGCGGACGAACAACGGCGTCAACAGCACCGAACCGAACAGCCACGGCCCCAGCACATAGGGATGGTTGACCCAGGGGAGCGGAGCCAGGAAGACCAGCGCGGGCGCCAGCAGCCACAGCAACGAGGACCGGCCGCGAAAGATCATCGGAGGATCACGACGAGCCGGCCGACTCGGGATCGCCAACGAACCGGTCGCGATACGGACCCAGCCGCCGCGCCACCTCGGCTGCGTCGAGGCCGACGTCGGCGAGGTCGTAGCTCACTTCGCCGTAGCGCCCCCGGGGGTGCTCGGCGATGAACTGTCGCATGGCGGTGCGCACGGTGTCGTCGTAGGGCTGGCCGGCCAGCTCGTAAATCGTTGCCAGCGTGCCTTCCTCGTCGGCCATGAAATCGGTGAACCGCACGTCGATCGACTGCGCCGCGGGCAGTACGTCCCGGTCGCGCAGGCAACCGGAGAACAGGTCCTCGGCCCGATCCAGCCAGTACCTGCCGATCGTCAGGGGATCGGGGTTCGCCGCACCCATCCGGGAGGCGTAGGCCACCATGGTGGCCATCGACCGGGTGACGTCGACCGGATCGCGATGTGTGACAACGAAAGTCGCGTCCGGAAAGGTGGCGTAGAGGGTGGGGAACTGCTCGAGATGCTGGGGTGACTTCAAGACCCACCGGTCGGGACCGCGCAGGAACTGCAGGGCCTGCAGGCTGCGCTTGAGGTAGGCGTACGACGGGCCCTGATCGTGTGACTTGTAGTACGCGGCGAACGACGGCAGATAATAGGTGGTTTCGAAGAGCATGGTGGAGATGTCGTTGGCCAGCAGCTGGATCTCCTCGTGCGCATGGTCGACGGTCATGTCGTGCATGCGCCGGAACTCCGGCATCGAGGTGTTGACCAGATCCAGGCCCGCCGAACATCGATCCCGCCGTGGCGTCTCGTCGCCGTCCTCCTCGGGGGACGGGAACGGCTCGAGGCTCTCCCAGTACGGCAGATGCCGCAGGTTGGGGTCGGCCGCCATCAGATTGTGCAGGTGGGTGGTGCCGGTGCGGGGCAGCCCGCAGATGATGATCGGCCGCCGGATCTCGATGTCCTCGATCTCCGGGCGCCGGGCGATCAGCGCCTCCAGGCGAAGCCGGTTGACCAGATTGCCCACCAGTTGTTCGAAGGCCACCGCGACGCCGGTGTCGGACAGCCCGGCCTCCTCGCGCAGCGAGGCGCACAGCACGTCGAGGCGCTCACGGAACGCAGGGTCGCCGAAGTCGTCCAGCCCGGTGCGCTCGGCCGCGACGGAAAGCATTGCCTGCGGGGTCAATTCGAGTGTGGCACCGTATGCGGCCAGCCCCTCGCGCATCGGCATCGCCGCCTCGGGAAAGACCGGGCGGGGCAGGTCGGTGAACTTGATCGGCTTGGGCCGCTGCACGCCGGTCGTCATGCCGACACCTCCGTGACGTCGACCACCCGGCAGAGGGGTCGCTTCGGGGTCTCCTCGGGCAGGAACCAGCGCAGCCAGATCAGGCCCTTGCGCCGCCCGGCGGTGGACACCCAGTTGGGGTGGCCGGGGTTGGTGTCGCTGACCACGATCCGCCAGGATCCATCGGGTTCGTAGTCGATGTGCGCGCCGTTGATGGTGACCCGCTCATAGGTGTAGTCGTAGGTGTGCAGCCACGGGTTCCACAGGCAGAGGTTCCAGAACACACACGGCGGTGAGGTGCCCTCGATGATCAGCGCCTGATCGGGCGCGAGTTCGTAGGCGCCCATCGCGTAGGCCGCGTCGCCGGCCGCCCAGCCGAACGTCTGCTGCGGCACCGGATAGGGCTCGGCGATCTCGTTGGGCGGCTCGACCTTGGTCGGGATGAACGAGACCTGGTCGGCCAGCCAGGTTTTGGCGGCCCGCATCCGCCGGGCCAGGTCGGCGCGGGTCTCGATATGGCGGGCCGGGGGATCGACGGCCTCGATCTTCCACTGCACCCGCCGGTCGGTCTCCGGGTCGTCGAGGTAGTCACGGGTGAGCGCCACCACCGCGTCGGGCTCGAGCTTGAGCCAGGCACCGGGCTGCGGGTCGGGGCTGATGGTGAACGCGAAGTTGCCCTCGGCGTCGAACTCCAGCGACCGGTCGTTCATCGTTCCGACGATCCGGTTGCTGTAGTGCCCGTCGTCGGGTCCGCCGTAGACGGTGATCGACAGGTACACCGAGTCGCCGCGGTTGCCGGTGACGCGGTAGGTGCGGGCGGGGTCGATCGGCGCGAGTTGGTAGAAGGCGTCCGAGTTGTCGCCACCCCAGCGCTGGTAGGGGCCGATCACGTCGACGAAGCGGGGGTTGTCCTTGTCGCCCCACACGTAGGCGTCCACCGCGACCCGCAGCAGGCTGAACGTCAGCCGGTAGCCGTCGACGACATCGGGCTCGTCGAGCGGGGGATCGGCGCCCAGGATCTTGGTTTCGATGGATGCGACCTCGTCGAGCAGGTCGTGAAAGGCCTTCGAGAGTTCGTCCTGGGTCATCGTGGCTCCCTGTCTTCGCGTGGGCAGACTCCCTGGAGCACCAGGGAGCAGAGTTTGTCGGCCAGCTGGTCGGGGTCACGCCCGTCCACCAGGGCGCCGTAGAACGCGGTGCCGACCAGCGCGTCGAACAACACATCGGTGTCGATATCGGGGCGCACCGCACCCTGCGCGGCACCGGCGCGAATCAATGCGGCCAGCTCGGCGCGGATCTTGTCGTCGAGCAGTTCCTGGGTGCGGATATGCAGCTCGGAGTCGCGGCGGCGCTCGGCGAGAATGCCCATCGCCGCGGCCTCCACCACCGGCTCGCGCCAGAAGTTCACCGCGCCCCGGACGAACTCCCGCAGATCGGTGTCGAAATCGCCGGTCGGCGCCGCGAGCGCGGTGTTGCCCGCGGTGCCGAATGCCGCCTCGAACACCACGTGCGCCTTGGACGGCCAGCGCCGGTAGACGGTGGGGCGGCTGACGCCGGCCTCGCGCGCGATCGACTCCATCGACACCTGGTCGTAGCCGACCTCGACGAGCAGTCGGCGGGCCGCCGCCATGATGGCCGCGTCGGTGCGGGGGTCACGCGGACGGCCCCGCGCGGGCTCGCGTCCCGCGACGTCCGCCGCCGTTGCCGTCACGGTAATTTATGTTCCGTGCCGTCACGTAAATTGTCAATGGCGGTCGCCCGCTGCGATTACGCAATTCTGACCGTTGGGTTCGGGACGTGGCAGGGGTTTGGCCCGGCCCATAGCGTGAACGTCATATCCGTCAACACCGCGCCAATACGGGGCCGACGACGACCGGGAGGTCAGGACATGAAGATTCGGTTGCACAGCGTGGTCAGGTCGCTGGCCCTGGCGATGGCGGTCGCCGCCCTGACCGTGGGAGTCAGCACGGCGCCGCCGGCCCGGGCCGACGACCTCAACTTCACCGGGACCACCCTCAGCGGCGCAGGCTTCAACGGCGCCAGCCTGCAGGGCAAGCCCGCCGTGCTGTGGTTCTGGACGCCGTGGTGCCCGTTCTGCAACCAGGAGGCACCCAACGTCAGCGCGGTGGCCGCCGCGAATCCGAAGGTCACCTTCGTCGGTGTCGCGGCGCGCTCCGATGTCGCGCAGATGCAGGGCTTCGTCTCGAAGTACAACCTGAACTTCACCAACCTCAACGACGCCGACGGCTCGATCTGGGCGAAGTTCAACGTGCCGTGGCAGCCGGCGTACGTGTTCCTGCGTCCCGACGGGACGTCGACGTTCGTCAACAATCCCACCTCGGCGATGTCGCAGCAGGAACTCAGCGACCGGGTTCGCGCCCTGACGTCCTGAGCCGCCCGTGGACCAGAGCCTGGCCGGGTTGGCATTCGCCGCCGGCATGATCGCGGCTCTCAACCCCTGCGGCTTCGCGATGCTGCCCGCCTACCTGGCGCTGGTGGTCAACGGTGAGCAGACCAGCAGACCCCAGGCGGTGGGCCGGGCACTGACCGCCACCGCCGCCATGGCGGTGGGCTTCCTGACGGTGTTCGGGTTGTTCGGGCTGCTGACCGTATCGGTCGCCTCCACCGTCCAGGAATACGCGCCGTACCTGACGGTGGCGGTCGGGATTGTCCTTGTCGCCCTTGGCCTTTGGTTGTTGACCGGTCGCGAGCTGACCGCGCTGAGCTGGAACTCGGCGCGGCTGGGCAGCCGGTGGACCCCGACGGCGCGGCTGGGGTCGATGTTCGGCTACGGCGTCGGCTACGCGATCGCCTCGCTGTCCTGCACCATCGGCCCGTTCCTCGCGGTCACCGGCACCAGCCTGCGCAGTGGTTCGGCGCTGAACGGTGTGCTGGTCTACGTCGCCTACGCGGCGGGCATCACGCTGGTGGTCGGGGTGCTCGCGGTGGCCGTCGCACTCGCCAACTCCACGCTGATCGACCGGATCCGGCGCGTGCTGCCGTACCTCAACCGGATCAGCGGGGCGGTGCTCGTCCTGGTCGGCCTGTACGTCGGCTACTACGGCCTCTACGAGATCCGGCTGTTCAGCGCCGGCGGGAGCGCACAGGACCCGGTCATCGGCGCGGCCGGGCGCATTCAGCGGGCGCTGGCGGGCTGGGTGTACCAGCACGGCGCATGGCCGTGGATCGTCGCCGTCGGCGTGCTCGCGGTGGCCGGCGCCGCGGTGTGGGCGCGTCGGCGGCGACGACCCATGCCGCGCTGAACAAGCGCTCCAACAGCGAAAACATCCGGTTCCCCCGCCTCGGCAGCAACCGCCTATATACTCCGCAGCACGCCTTCGAACCGGCCCGGCCGACAAGGAGATTGGACAACGATGAAGCATTCGCTGCGAACCGTGGGCGGCGCCGCCGCGGCAGTTCTGGCCCTCAGCGGCATCCCGGCCGCGATCGTGACGATCGCGCCCAGTGGCACCGCCAACGCCGACGTGTGCGCCAGCGCCGGCCGACGCATCTCGGTCAGCGGCTGCGCGAACCTCGGCGATGTGATGGCGCCGTACGTGCCGCCGCCCGCCGCCTACGCGCCGATGCCGGAGGACTTTGCGCCCAACGTCAGCGGTTGCGTCGGCTGGAACGGCCGCTGGGTCAGCGCCAACACCTGCACCTAGTCCCGGCACGAACAACGCCCCGCGGGCCAAGCCCGCGGGGCGTTGTCGACGGTCCGGTCAGTCCAGATCGAACCGGTCGTTGTCCATCACCTTGACCCACGCCGCGACGAAGTCCTTGACGAACTTCTCCTTGGCGTCGTCCTCGGCGTACACCTCGGCCAGCGAACGCAGTTGCGAGTTCGAGCCGAACAGCAGATCGACCCTGCTGGCGGTGTACTTGTCCGCACCGCTGGCGCGGTCCTTGCCGACATAGGTGCCGTCATCGGCCGGCGACGGAGCCCACTTCGTCCCCATGTCGAGCAGGTTGACGAAGAAGTCCGTGGTCAGCGCGCCCGGGTTGCTGGTCAGCACACCCAGCTTGCTGCCGCCGAAGTTGGTGTCCAGCACCCGCAGACCACCGATCAGCACCGTCATCTCGGGACCGGACAGGCCCAGCAGATTGGCCCGGTCGATGAGCTGGTACTCGGCCGGCAGGGACAGTCCTTTGCCCGCGTAGTTGCGGAAACCGTCGGCCTTGGGCTCGAGGTAGGAGAACGACTCGACGTCGGTCTGCTCCTGGGTGGCATCACCACGACCCGAGGTGAACGGCACCTCGACAGTGAAACCGGCTGCCTTGGCGGCCTGTTCGACACCCACGTTGCCGGCCAGGACCACCAGGTCGGCGAAGGACACGTCGAACCCGGCGGAGGCCTGGATGCCTTCCAGGGTGCGGATCACCTGGGCCAGCTCGTCCGGCTCGTTGACCTCCCAGCCCAGCTGCGGCTGCAACCGGATGCGGCCGCCGTTGGCGCCACCGCGCATGTCGCTGCTGCGATAGGACGAAGCAGCTTTCCATGCCGTCGACACCAGCTGCGACACGGTCAGACCCGAACCGGCGATCGCCTTCTTGAGCGTGGCGACCTGATCGGCCGACAGGCTCTTGCCCGCGGGAATGATGTCCTGCCACAGCCAGGTCTGCTTGGGCACCAACGGGCCGAGGTACCGCACTACCGGCCCCATGTCGCGATGCAGGAGCTTGAACCACGCCTTGGCGTATTCCTCGGCGAGCTCCTCGGGATGGTCCAGCCAGCGGCGGGTGATCTTGCCGTAGATCGGATCCATCCGCATCGACAGGTCGGTGGTCAACATCGACGGGTGGGTCTTGCCGCTGCCCTGAGCCATCGGTACCGAGTTGGCCCAGCCGTTGTCCTTGGGCTTCCACTGGTTGGCGCCCTGGGGGCTCTTGGTGAGCTCCCACTCGTTGCCGTAGAGGATCTCCAGGAACGAGTTGTCCCACTTGGTGGGCGTGTGGGTCCAGGTCACCTCGAGACCGCTGCTGACAGTGTCATTGCCGACGCCGGGGTTGGCCCAGCCGAAGCCCATCTCCTGCAGTGGGGCGGCTTCGGGCTCCACTCCGTTGACGATGTCGGTGGCGCCGTGGGCCTTGCCGAAGGTGTGGCCGCCGACGATCAGTGCGGCGGTCTCGACGTCGTTCATCGCCATCCGGCCGAACGTCTCGCGGATGTCGATCGCCGCGGCGACCGGGTCCGGAACGCCTTCGGGGCCTTCGGGGTTGACGTAGATCAGGCCCATGTGGCTGGCGGCCAGCGGGTTCTCCAGCTTGGTCCGGTCGCTGCCGGCATAGCGGTCCTGCGATCCCAGCCACTCGGCCTCGGCGCCCCAGTAGATGTCCTCTTCGGGCTCCCAGAAGTCCGGGCGGCCGAAGGCGAAGCCTGCGGTGGTGAAGCCCATGTGCTCCATCGCCCGGTTGCCCGCGTAGACGATGAGGTCGGACCACGAGATCTGCTTGCCGTACTTCTTCTTCAGCGGCCAGAGCAGGCGGCGGGCCTTGTCCAGGCTGACGTTGTCAGGCCAGCTGTTCAGGGGTGCGAAACGCTGCATCCCGCGCCCGCCGCCACCGCGGCCGTCCTGCACCCGGTAGGTGCCCGCGGCATGCCACGCCATCCGGACGAACAACGGGCCGTAGTGCCCGAAGTCGGCGGGCCACCAGTCCTGCGAATCCGTCAGCAGCGCATCGAAATCACGCTCGAACGCCTCGAAATCGAGGGTTTTGACGGCCTCGCGGTAGTCATAGCCCTCGTCCGTCGGGTCGATGGCGGGCGGATTCTTCTGCAGAATCTTCAGGTTGACGGCATTGGGCCACCAGTCGCGGTTGCTACCGCCCTCGACCGGGGGCCTGATCCGCATCGGACAACCGCTCTCCGCGGGTTCCGTCTGCGCCTCTCCGATGGGGGGACTTTGCTCAGCCACGTGTGTTCCTTCCAGGTGTGGATATCTGTAAAACGACCGTGATCACGGTTGTGACCCCGAAGTTTGTTGGACGGAGCAGTCGGGGCACAGGCCCCAGTAGATGACCTCGGCCTCGTCCACGGCGAAGCCGTCCAGCGAGCCGCCGTCGTCGGACGGGGTCAAGCAGGGCACCTCGCCGGCGGCGCAGTCGACGTCACCGATCACGCCGCAGACGCGGCAGACCACGTGGTGGTGGTTGTCGCCCACCCGCGACTCGTAGCGGGCGACCAGTCCGGACGGCTGGATGCGCCGGACCAGACCGGCGGTGGTCAGCGCGGCCAGCACGTCGTACACCGCCTGGCGGGAGACATCGGGCAGGGCACTGCGCACCGCGCCGAAGATGGTGTCGGTGTCGGCGTGCGGGTTGGCGTGGACGGCCTCGAGGACCGCGACGCGGGGCCGGGTGACACGCATGTCGGCCAACCGCAGCCGTTCCGCGTAATCCGTCATCGAGGCCACGGGGGAGATAGTCGTCCCTCTTCTGGAATCAGTCAAGAGTTCTTCGTCGGACACGCCGGAACAGCGGAATTTCAGTGCGGGGCGGTGCCACTCTGTCCCGGAGCGCCCGTCGGGTTGAGCGGCGCGATCGGGGTGGGGGTGAAGTTGTTCGGACCGCCGGGCCTGACCTTGTTGGTGGGGGTGAGGGTCGCGGAGCTGGCCGGCGTGGTGGTGGCCGGCCTCTCGGTGCCCCCGGAACCGCATGCGGACAACAGCCCGATCGCCAGCACCGCCGCGGCGCCCACCAGGGCCCGGCGACGTCGAAGTCGAGGGTTCATCCAACCTCCCGTGCCGAGCTGCCGAACCGGACAGGTCAAGCTACTCCGGGCGGCGCGCCCGCCGCAATGATCCGGCCCATCGGTATGGTGATGCTCTCGGCGGCTCGCGCCCACACGGCCATCGCGGCCGGCCACCCCGAGCCATCAGCCCGTCACACAGGAGCAGTTTCGTGCCCCTCAACACCGTTGCCCTCGAACTCGTGCCGCCCAATCGGGAGCGCAGTCCGAAGGAGTTGCTCGACGAAGCGCACAAGGTTCGCGACCTCGGGGCGCAGACCGGCATCGGCGACCGGATCCGGCACGTGATGATCCCCGGCATGATCGCCGAGGACGACGACCGGCCGGTGGAGATGAAGCCGAAGCTCGACGTCCTGGACTATTGGTCGTTGATCGCACCGGAACTGCCCGGCATGAGGGGCTTGTGCACGCAGGTCACCGCATTCTCCGATGAGCCGGCACTGCGGGGCCGGCTTCGGGATCTGCTCGCGGCCGGTATGGAGGGCATCGTGTTCGTCGGTGTCCCACGGACAATGAGCGACGGCGAGGGTTCGGGCGTCGCGCCGACCGACGCCCTGGCGATCTATCAGGACCTGGTGCCCAACCGCGGAGTGATCCTGATCCCTACCCGGGAGGCCGAGGCCGACCGGTTCGCCTTCAAGTGCACCCGCGGCGCGACCTACGGCATGACCCAGCTGCTGTACTCCGACGCCATCGTCGAGTTCCTGTCGACGTTCGCCCGCGACAACGAGCACCGGCCGGAGATCCTGCTGTCGTTCGGCTTCGTGCCGAAGGTGGAGAGCCGGGTGGGCCTGATCAACTGGCTGATCCAGGATCCGGGCAACGCCGCCGTGGCCGAGGAGCAGGCTCTGGTCGCCGAGCTTGCCGCGAGCGAGCCGGCCCGCAAGCGGGTGCTGATGGTCGACCTGTACAAGCGGGTGATCGACGGGGTCGCCGATCTCGGCTTCCCGCTGAGCATCCACTTCGAGGCCACCTACGGGGTGTCCCCGGCGGCCTTCGAGACCTTCGCCGAGATGCTGGCCTACTGGTCGCCACCCGGCCCCGGCTCGTCCTAGCGCTGCGCCGTGCACGCCTTCATCGATTTCGACAACGCGCCGGCCTTCGCGATCCCGGCCCGCGACGGTTACCTCGGCTTCACCGGCTGCGAGGGGATGCTGGTCGAGGGCCCGCAGGGCTGGGGTGAGTTCAACCCGCCGGAGTCGGTCGCCGACGTCCGGGCCGCGCGCTACCTCACCGCGGCCATCGAGGCCGGCACCGTCGGGTGGCCCGACCCGGTGCGCGGGCGGGTGCCGGTGGCCGTCGCCGTGCCCGCGGTCGAACCCGCGCTCGCCGGGACCATCGCCGCCACCGGCGGCTGCCGCACCGCCGACGTTCGGGTCGCCCGGCGGCCCGGGTCCCTCGACGACGACGTCGCGCGGGTGGCGGCGGTGCGCGCAGCACTGGGCCCGGACGGCGTCATCCGGTGCGACGCGGGGGGAGGTTGGGACGTCGACACCGCCGTCGCGGCCATCACGGCGCTGAACCGGGCGGCCGGCGGGCTGGAGTTCGTCGAGCAGCCGTGCGGCACCCTGGCCGAGCTGGCCGAGGTCCGCCGCCGGGTGGGTGTCCGGATCGCCGTCGACGAAACGATCCGCGATGCGCCCGATCCGTTCGGCCTGGCACTGGCCGAGGCCGCCGATATCGCCGTGCTGACCGTCAACGCACTCGGCGGCGTGCGGCGTGCGATGCGGATGGCCGAGATGTGCGGCCTGCCCTGCGTGGTGTCCGCCGAACCGGACAGCAGTCTCGGCCTGGCCGGCGGGCTGGCGCTGGCCGGTGCGCTACCCGAACTCGCCGGCGCCTGTGGGCTGGGCACCGCCGCGGTGCTCGTCGGCGACGTGGTGTCGCCCGGGCGGTCCCTGCTGCCGGTCGACGGCCACCTGCCGGTCGCGCCGATGCCACCGCCGCCGGACCGTGACGTCCTCGCCGGATTCGCGCTGCGCGACGACGCGCGGATCGGCTGGTGGCGCGAGCGGTTGCGGGCCGTCCGGGAACTGATTTGAGCGTTTGAACACCGACCTCGGTGGGTACAAGCGCGCCGATGACTTCCGAACCAGTAGTTGACGAGCAGGTCCGCCCGGAGTCGATGTCGCCGTTCGAGTCGCGCAGGACGACCGTCATCGTGTTGTGGTCGGTCTACCTGGTCGCGGCGGTGATCCTGACCTTCTACTGGATCTATTCGGCCTAGCGCTCTAGCGCCGCCGCCAGGCTGGATCCATTCGGCCTAGCGCCGCCGCCAGGCTGGATCCATTCGGCCTAGCGCCGCCGCCAGGCCGCGATCGCCAGCGCGACACCCACCAGCGCGATGATCGGGCCCAGCACCGACCAGGTCGTGGTGTTGCTCATCGGGCTGCCCTGCACGGCGCCGAAACCCTGCAGGGTGAACAGCCCACCGAACAGCGCCACGATGACGCCGATGATGCCGAGTGCGTTGCGCATGCTCAGTTCCTTCCGCCGTTGGGGATGGCCGCGGCCACCGCGCGCATCAGTGTGCGCTTGACCTTCGCCGCCGCCGACTCGCCGGACCGCCGGGCCGGGGGTTCGAGGCGCAGCGCATCGCCCTCGGCGATCCGGCCGGGCTTGACCACGTTGCCGTAGGCGCCGAGGCACCGGCGCGAGTGAGCCGCGATCGAGCGGGTGATCTCCCGATCCCGGGCCAGCCCCGGCTGATCGTGGGAGGGCATCACGCACCGGATGGTGGGGATGAGCGGTTGCAGGGCGGCATCCGGGCCGTGCAACACCCCGCCACACCAGTCCCACTCCGGATGCTCGGAGCCGGCGGGGGAGTCGATCAGCACGGTCGGGCGGAACCGCCGCACGTCGAAGTCGGAGCCCGGCGCCAAGGCCGCCATCGCGGCCAGGCTGCGGGTGGTCAGGATGTGCACCGGATAGGCGTCCACATAGCTGCCGATCGGGGTCGCGTAGCGGGTGATCTCGGCGAGCTTGCGGACCGGGAACATCGACAGGTCCGGCAGTGGCTCGTCGGCCTCCAACCCGAAGATGGTGCGCAGGTCGGTCTTGGTGGCCATCGGGGTGCGGTACTGGCGGCGATCGGCGATCGGCGGCAGGGCCCGCAGTTCGACCTCCCGGTCGACGTGGTCGGACAACGCGCGGTGCACACCGGGATCCGAACTGGAGAACTCCCGGCCGTCCGGAAAGCCGATGATCACCTCGGGGGCATGTCCCGGTCCGGCGTCCGGCGGCGGGGTGTGCGCGTAACGCGCGGCACACCACAGCAGCCCGGGGAGTTTCTTGGCGCCGGTCGTCGTGTCGTGTTCGACGTCGCGCACGGCCCAGGTCCGGTCCGCGTGCACGCCGAGCGCGGTCACGTCGGCGAACGGCACCCGCTCGCCCGCCATCGATTTGACCGGATAGCGCCAGACCGACACGATGCGACCGGCTTCGACCATGTAGCCAGCCTATGGCCTCACGCCGCCGGCGAGCGACCGAGTTTGCGCGCGAAAAAGATCAGGGCCGCCAGGCACGCCACCAACCAGACGCCCAGGACGACGAACGGCAGCGACCGCTGGTTGTCCGGGAAGTAGGTGGCGGCGTGGATCGCCGACACGGTCGCGCCACTGGGCAGCGCGTGGTTGAGGAAGGCGAACGGCTGCGGCAGCAGCGAGGCCGACACCGCCCCACCCGAGGAGGTGTTGCCGAGCAGGATGAACACCACCCAGGTCGGGATGATCGCCCACCGGTGCATCAGCACCAGCATGGTCGAGTTGAACGCGGCGGCGACCCCGATCTGCAGCGAGGTCAGCAACCAGAGCTGCGGGTACGGCGTGGTCAACGCGTGCAGCACCGGACCGGCCACGAAAGCCAGTGCGGCGCCACCGATTACGGCCAGCGCCGCCATGCACGCCAGCCACGGCCGCAGGGCCAGCGTCTTGACGTTGGCACGCAGCTGGAACATCGTGATGAAGCCCAGGATGGTGGCGGCGATCACCAGATAGAAGGTCGCCAACCCGGCCGGGTCGGACGGCGGCAGCGGATGCAGGTCGACGATCGGCAACGTAAACCGGCCCGGCTCGGACTGGTCCAGCTGCGTCAGGACCCGGACACCGGACGGGTCACTGGCGCTGGACAACAGAAGCTGGGGCGGCGTCGCGGTGGCGTCGATGGCCGCGGTGATCCGCTGCTGGTTGATGGCGGCGATCGCGGCGTCCCGGGTCGGATACTCGTGAACGTCGAATTCGCTGGGCCGGTCCTGCAGTGCGGCGACCAGCGGGGCGGTGTCGACCGCGGCGCCAACCACGCCGACCGGCATGTCCCGCGGGAACGGCTGACCGAGGGCGACGGTGTAGGCGGCGACGAAGGACGACGCCATCACCACCGCGATCGCGATCACCGCGGCGGCCTTGCGAATCTCGAGCGGAATGCGCCGCGGCGAGAATCGGGACAGCTCCGGTTGTTCGTCCGCCGCGGGCACGCCGTACAAACTAGCGTGACCGCGGTCGCGCAGCCGAGCAGCGACCTGGTTTCGGCGCCGACCGCCAGCCCTGCCACTATGTAGCTGCACATTTGGGCACGGAAGGCACCAGGGCGACACGATGTACGACCAGACCAGCGGCTGGGATTCCCACGACGACGCGGGGTTCCGCATCGACCCGGTGCTGGCCCGGAGTTGGCTGCTGGTCAACGGCGCCCAGTACGACCGGTTCGCCCACGCGGCCCGTTCCCGCGCGGACATCGTCGTGCTCGACATCGAGGATGCCGTCGCGCCGAAGGACAAGGCCGCCGCCCGCGAGAACGTGGTGCGCTGGCTGGGCGCGGGCAACAACGACTGGGTGCGGATCAACGGTTTCGGGACGCCCTGGTGGGCCGACGATCTGGCGATGCTGGCCACGCTGTCCGTCGGGGGAGTGATGCTGGCGATGGTGGAATCCGTCGACCACGTCACCGAGACGGCCAAACGGCTGCCCAACGTTCCGATCGTCGCACTGGTGGAAACCGCGCGCGGTCTCGAGCGCATCACCGAGATCGCTGCGACCAAGGGCACCTTCCGGCTGGCGTTCGGCATCGGCGACTTCCGCCGCGACACCGGCTTCGGCGAGAACCCGGCCACGCTGGCCTACACCCGCGCCCGCTTCACCATAGCCGCCAAGGCGGCCCACCTCCCGGGACCCATCGACGGGCCGACGGTGGGTTCCAGCGCGCTCAAGCTCAGCGAGGCCACCGCGGTGTCGGCCGAGTTCGGGATGACCGGGAAGATCTGCCTGACCCCGGACCAGTGCTCGCCGGTGAACGAGGGGCTATCCCCCTCGCAGGACGAGATCGCCTGGGCCAAGGAGTTCTTCGCCGAGTTCGAACGCGACGGCGGCGAGATCCGCAATGGCTCGGACCTGCCGCGGATCGCGCGCGCCAACAAGATCCTGGACCTGGCCCGGGCCTACGGCATCGCGGTGTCGGAGTTCGACGACGACCAGGCCGTGCACGTGCCCGCGCCGTCGGACACCTATCACTACTGATCGCCCCCGATCTCTTACGCAAATGTGACCGGCCGGCGCCGGGGCCATCCGGCGGTCGAGCCGCTCCGAAGTACGAGTGCACCACTCACCCGTACCGCGTAGCTTCTGGAGCCAGCGCATGAAGACACTCTCCGCGATCGCCGCCGCGCAGGGCGATGCGATCGATTCCCGCTATCACCCGTCGGCCGCGTTGCGCCGACAACTGAACAAGGTGTTCCCGACCCATTGGTCGTTCCTGCTCGGCGAGGTCGCGCTGTACAGCTTCATCGTGCTGCTGCTGACCGGGGTGTACCTGACCCTGTTCTTCGACCCGTCGATGGCCGAGGTCACCTACAACGGCGTGTACCAGCCACTGCGCGGTGTGGAGATGTCGCGGGCCTACGCCTCCGCACTCGACATCAGCTTCGAGGTGCGCGGCGGCATGTTCGTGCGCCAGGTACATCACTGGGCGGCGCTGCTCTTCGCGGCGGCGATCATGGTGCACCTCGCCCGGGTGTTCTTCACCGGCGCCTTCCGGCGGCCCCGCGAGGCCAACTGGGTGATCGGCGTGCTGCTGTTGATCTTGGCCATGTTCGAGGGCTTCTTCGGCTACTCGCTGCCCGACGACCTGCTGTCGGGCACCGGTATCCGGGCGGCGCTGTCCTCGATCACGCTGGGCCTGCCGGTCATCGGCACCTGGATGCACTGGGCCCTGTTCGGCGGCGATTTCCCGGGCACCATCCTCATCCCTCGGCTGTACGCGGTGCACATCCTGATCTTTCCGGGAATCATGTTGGCGCTCATCGGCATCCACCTGGCGATGGTGTGGTTCCAGAAACACACCCAATTCCCCGGGCCCGGCGCTACGGAGCGCAACGTCGTCGGGGTGCGGGTGATGCCGGTGTTCGCCGTCAAGTCCGGCGGCTTCTTCGCGATGGTGGTCGGCATCCTCGGCCTGATGGGCGGTCTGCTGCAGATCAACCCGATCTGGCAGCTCGGGCC
>CAZHUU010000073.1:19553-23185 GCA_964535335.1 uncultured Mycobacterium sp. | reverse complement strand
AAGACGCTCGTCATCGATCTCGACCCGCAGGGCAACGCCAGCACGGCGTTGGGCATCACCGATCGCCACTCCGGCACCCCATCGTCCTACGAGGTGCTGCTGGGGGAGATCCCTCTACACGCCGCCATTCGGCAGAGCCCGCACAGCGACCGACTGTTCTGCGTTCCGGCCACCATCGACCTGGCCGGCGCCGAGATCGAACTCGTCAGCATGGTTGCCCGGGAGAACCGGTTGCGCACCGCGCTGGCCGAGTTGGACAACACCGACTTCGACTACGTCTTCATCGACTGCCCGCCGTCGCTGGGTCTGCTCACGATCAACGCCCTAGTCGCCGCCCCCGAGGTCCTGATTCCGATTCAGTGCGAGTACTACGCCCTCGAGGGGGTCTCGCAGTTGATGAACAACATCGAGATGGTGCGGGCTCACCTGAACCCGCGGCTGAGCGTCTCGACGGTCCTGCTGACGATGCACGACGGCCGCACCAAGCTTGCCGATCAGGTGGCCAGCGAGGTGCGCCACTATTTCGGCGACAAGGTCCTGCGGACGGTCATCCCGCGTAGTGTCAAGGTCTCCGAAGCCCCCGGCTACAGCATGACGATCATCGATTACGACCCGGGTTCACGCGGTGCCATGAGCTATCTCGACGCAAGCCGGGAACTCGCGCACCGGGCCACCCCGGCATCACTGGAGGCACAATCATGACCCAGCCCTCGCGGCGCAAGGGCGGCCTCGGCCGCGGACTGGCCTCGCTGATTCCAACCGGCCCGGGGGAGGGCTCGATGGGTCCGCGGATGGGTGACGCGGCGGCCGACGTGGTCCTCGGAGGCCGGCAGGCCGACATCGGGGGAAGCGGCCGGACCGTCGAGGTCGACAACATCGGGGCGACCTACCGCGAGATCGACCCGGCGGCCATCGAACCCAATCCGCGTCAGCCGCGGCAGGTGTTCGACGAGGAGGCGCTCGCGGAGCTGGTGCACTCCATCCGCGAGTTCGGCCTCATGCAGCCGATCGTGGTGCGGGTGCTGCCCGAGACCCCGGGGAGTCCGCCGCGTTATCAGTTGGTGATGGGGGAGCGCCGCTGGCGCGCGGCCCAGCAGGCCGGCCTGACCACCATCCCCGCCATCGTCCGGGAGACCTCGGATGACAACCTGCTCCGCGACGCCCTGCTCGAGAACATCCATCGGGCGCAGTTGAACCCGTTGGAAGAGGCGGCCGCCTACCAACAACTGCTCGACGAGTTCGAGGTGACCCACGACGAGCTGGCGTCCCGGATCGGGCGGTCCCGCCCGGTCATCACCAACATGATCCGGTTGCTCCGGCTGCCGATCGCGGTGCAGCGCCGGGTCGCGGCCGGCGTCCTCTCGGCCGGCCACGCGCGGGCGCTGCTGGCCTTGGAGGCCGGTCCCGAGGCGCAGGAGGAACTCGCCGCCCGAATCGTGGCCGAAGGTCTCTCGGTGCGGGCCACCGAGGAGGCGGTCACGCTGGCCAACCGGGGCAACGGCAACCCGGGCCCCAAGCCCCGGCGCAAGCCCATCCAGATGCCGGGGCTCCAAGACGTCGCCGAGCGGCTGTCGGGCGCCTACGACACCAAGGTGACGGTGAGCCTCGGCAAGCGCAAGGGCAAGATCGTCGTCGAATTCGGTTCGATCGACGATCTGCAGCGGATCGTCGACCTGATGGACCACTCGGCGGGCTGATTCGCCGGTACCGCCCACCCCGGCCAGTTACGTCACAGTGACACAATCCGTCGCCGGCGTTCGCCCGCGGCCCATCCCTGACAGGAATCACTCAGTGCGGCAACGGCTTTCGAACACCGGACCGGTGAGCGACCTGTTGCTGCCCAACACTGGCCCGCAGGTGGGCGGTTCTCCTATCCTGAAAGGGCTGCTATGCCTTTTCGCACCGCGGGAAAGCCGGGGAGACTAGTGTCCGTTCGCATCGTGCCGCTGCGCCTCGCGGCATTCGAGCAACTGCCCAAGCACGCGCGGCGGTGTGTGTTCTGGGAGGTCGACCCCGCGACCCTCAGCAGTGGTGACTACCTGCGGGACCCGGAGTTCGAGAAGGAAGCCTGGCTTTCGATGGTCATGCTGGAGTGGGGGTCGTGCGGCCAGGTCGCCACCCCGGCGCCGCTGGCCGACGCCGACGGGCCCCAACCCGGCACGGGTTCCGCCTCCGGCGACGAACCGCCCTGCCTGGGCTACATCCTCTACGCCCCGCCGCGCGCGGTCCCGCGCGCCCAACGTTTCCCCACCGGTCCGGTGAGTCCCGACGCCGTGCTGCTGACATCGATGGGCGTCGAGCCGGGCCACGCCGCCGACCTGCCGCATGCGTTGATCAGCCAGGTGGTCAGCGAGTTGATCCGGCGCGGGGTGCGCGCCATGGAGGCCTTCGGCCGGACCGCCGAGGCCGCCGAACTGCTGGGTGCGGCGAGCATCGATCCCGAGCTGCAACCGGTGGTCGACGCCCTCGGCGACTGTTCGTTCGAGCAGTGCATGATCGACGCGGACTTCCTCATCGACGCGGGGTTCACCGTGGTCGCGCCGCACCGCTACTTTCCGCGGCTGCGGTTGGAGCTCGACAAGGGCCTGGGCTGGAAGGCCGAGGTGGAGGCGGCCCTGGAGCGGCTGCTGGAGAGCTCGCAGCCGATCGGCGCGGGCGCGGAGGTCAGAAGCTAGCCGGGCAGCCGGCCGGCCTGCTCCACCGACAGTTCGTGGGCGAGCAGTTCGGCGAAGGTGAAGGTGCCGGTCGGCCGGTCGTTCTTGCCCAGCAGATACAGCCGCTTCACCGCGGCCAGGATGCCCTCGGCGATCGCATCGCGGGACTGCGGGGTGACCAGCATGCCGAGGTCGCGCGGGCTGGTGATGTAACCGACGTCGACCTGGACGGTGGGCATCCGGGTGAGCCGCAGCAGGTCCCAGGTACGACCGTGGGTGCGGCAGTCGCGTAAACCGGTGCGCGCCACCACTTCTCGTTGGATGAAATCGGCGAGGTTGCGGCCGATCGTGGAGACCGAACCGTGTGAGCTGCCGAAGTAGAACGATGCGACACCGTTGGCCGACGGGCTGGCTTGGGTCTCGCACCGAAGGCTGATCATCAGATCTGCACCCACGGTGTTGGCGGTGGTCGCCCGCTCGGTGTCCGATGGGCTGCGGCCCGCGGGCCGCGACAGGAAGGTTTCCATTCCGATCGCGGTCATCCGGCCCTCGAGCCGACTTGCCAAGTCCCACAGGATGTCCGACTCGCTGATCGGCCCGTCCGGGCCGTTCGTGATCAGGCCGTGGTCAGTGCCACCGCGGCCCGGATCGATGATGATCCGCTTGCCGGACAGCCGCGGCCCGGAGCGGCGGACCAACTCCTCCTCGCGGATGGCATGCAGGGAGCCGCCGGTGACCCGAGAACCCAGAAAGTACAAGGAGCGCAAGGTTTCCGGGCCGCAGATGCCGTCGGCCGCCAGACCGTACTCGCGCTGATACGACATCAGGCCGTTGTGCGTCTGCAAGCCGAAGTAGCCGTCCACCAGACCGGTGTAGAAGCCCAGATCCTGCAGCCGCGACTGCAGCGTTGCGACGTCGTCGCCGTACATCGGCGCGCCGAACTGGTGGATCAGGGTGCGTGCCCCCAGCCGGTAGGAC
>CAZHUU010000073.1:0-19543 GCA_964535335.1 uncultured Mycobacterium sp. | reverse complement strand
AGCAGGCCGCGGCGCTGCTGGAACGCGCGTACCGCGTGGTCCAGCTCGCCGTCGAAGACATCGACGGCGACGTGGCGCCCGGTGGTCAGGTCCTCGTCGGGATTGTCGACCAGGCCGAGGGCGGCCAGCGCGGACCGGATCTCGACGACGGCCGCACCGCGGTCGCCGCGACGCAGCACGTCACCGCGGCCGGCGCCGTGCCAGGAGGCGTCGTCCCCGGGGCCGTGGCTCATGGTCGACATACCAGGGTCCTTCGGTCACCGTGGTCAGCGGGTGATCGCGCGCGCTGACATTTTGCAAGACACGTTAGGCAGCATTGTCGCAGAAGCCTGCCGGATTCAGGAAAACGGCAGGCGAGCCCGGCGATAACGGTTCGGTAGCCCTAGCCCGGTGGTCCGGCCCTAAACGACGTCGGCG
Organism: uncultured Mycobacterium sp.; assembly: GCA_964535335.1. Classification (GTDB taxonomy): domain Bacteria; phylum Actinomycetota; class Actinomycetes; order Mycobacteriales; family Mycobacteriaceae; genus Mycobacterium. The sequence goes on along the minus strand of CAZHUU010000073.1, from coordinate 19,126 downwards.
ATTTCCCGCAGCAGCGCCGCCTTGCCCTTGGCGCCGACGATGCGTTTCACCGGTTGACCGTCCTTGAACAGGATCATCGTCGGGATGGAGACCACCTGGAAGTCGCGGGCCGTCGCGGGGTTGGCGTCGACGTCGATCTTGGCCACCGTCAGCGCACCCGCCTTCTCGGTGGCGATCTCCTCGAGCACCGGCGCGACCATCCTGCACGGGCCACACCAGGTGGCCCAAAAGTCAACCAGCACAGGGATTTTGCTGGACAGCACGTCTTCGGCGAAGGAATCGTCGGACACGGCTACCGTGGCGTGTGCGTCGCTCATGGTTGTGCTCCAATCATCTGAGACTTTTTCGGCTGCGGTTCTTCCGCATCGGTGAGCCAGCGCTCGGCGTCGATCGCGGCCGAACAGCCGCTCCCCGCGGCGGTGATGGCCTGCCGGTAGGTGTGATCCACCAGGTCGCCGGCGGCGAAGACGCCGTCCACCGAAGTGGCGGTGGTGCGGCCACGGACCAGCACGTAGCCCTCGGGGTCGATCTCCACCTGGTCGCGCACCAGTTCCGAGCGGGGGTCGTGGCCGATCGCGACGAACACACCGGTGACGGGCAGGGTGGACTCGGCTCCGGTGAGCGCGTCGCGGACCCGCAGGCCGGTCACGGTGTTTTCGCCCTCTACCGCAACGACATTGGTGTTGGTCAGGAAGGTGATCTTCTCATTCGCGCGGGCGCGTTCGAGCATGATCCGGGACGCGCGGAACTCGTCGCGGCGGTGCACCAGGGTGACGCTGCGCGCGAAGCGGGTCAGGAAGGTGGCCTCCTCCATCGCGGAGTCGCCGCCGCCGATGACGGCGATGTCCTGGTCCTTGAAGAAGAAGCCGTCGCAGGTGGCGCAGGCGCTGACGCCGCGGCCGAGCAGCTCCTGCTCGCCGGGTACGCCGAGGTAGCGGGCGGCGGCCCCCATCGCCAGGATTACGGCGCGGGCCCGGTAGGTCTGGCCGCCGGCGGTCACCACTTCCTTGACCGGGCCGGCCAACGACACCGACTCGACGTCCTCCATTTGCAGGTCGGCCCCGAACCGCAGGGCCTGTTCCCGCATCTCGTCCATCAGCTCGGGGCCGGTGATGCCGGCCCGGAAGCCGGGATAGTTCTCCACCTCGGTGGTGGTCATCAGGGCGCCGCCGAACGAGGTGCCTTCGAAGACGACGGGCTTGAGCTGTGCGCGGGCGGCGTAGATCCCCGCGGTGTACCCGGCGGGGCCGGATCCGATGACGATGACGTCATGCACGGTCGGTTGGGCGGTCATGCCAGCCTTTCTGCCGGTCGCGGTCACCCGGCAGGCGGCGGTGCCTGCACGAGACGGGAGCCGGGTGCCGTCACGGCACCAGTTCGAACAACAGGGTATGCGCAGGTGTTCCCGCTGGGGAACCGCAGCACGCCTATGGGCGGGTGACGGTGGTCTGGGCGATCAACCCGCTGTTCACCGCGCTGCAGTTCGGCGCCACCGCGACCGCGACCAGGTCGGTCGGCCGATCACCGGGGAGCACCAGCACGATCGCCGGCTGCCCGGTGATCTGCACCGGGGCCGCCCCCAGGATGGGCTGGCTCCCGGGGTAGCCGAGCGCACCCAGGCAGGCGGCGCGCCGCTTCTGGTCGGCCAGCGGCCCGAAGTCCGGGCCCCGGTTGACCAGGGCCGCCAACTGGGCTGCCGACAGCGGCACGGTCGGCGCCACGGTGATGCGGTTGGCGCTGGTGGGGGCGCTCCTGGTGGCGCCGGAGTCCGTCAGCAAAGCGGCGGTGCCCACGGCGGCCAGGGCCGCGACGGCGGCCGCCCCGCAGACGGCCGCAACGATTCGGGCCGGATGGGGACGGGGCCGGGCCGCATGCGCGGGAATGTCCGGGCTCGCCGGGGCCGCCACGGTGTTGGCGCTGCGCAGCGCGGCGACGACCTGCGCGATGACCTCGGGCGGAACGTCGGGCGCCGAATCGGGCTCGGCGCCCAGGGCGGCCAGCGCGGCACGGGTCCGGTCCACGGCGGGCTGCTGCGCCGGGGCGTGATCGGGGCCGCGGGACTCCATCCGACCAGTGTGCCGGGTCAGCGGACCGCGATGGCATACCTGTCCGGGTCGAGATGGCCCAGCAGCACCGCAAGGCGGGCCCGGGCCCGGGCGCAGCGGCTCTTCACCGTGCCCTCGGCCACGCCGAGCAGTGCGGCGGTGTCGGCCACCGAATAACCCTGCATGTCGACGGCCACCACCGCCGCCCGCTGCTCGACAGGCAGTCGCATCAGCGCTCGTTGAACCACGATGGCGGTGTCGACCTGGGCGGTGCGGTCGCCAACCATGCAGGTGTCGTCGAACAGCTCCGCGGTCGGGCGGCACCGGGCCCGGCGCAGCCGGTCCAGGCAGGCGTTGACCACGATCCGGTGCAGCCAACTGCCGACAGCGGCGTCATGGCGAAACGACGCGGCGGTGCGGTGCGCCGACAGCATGGCCTCCTGCAGGGCGTCGGCGGCGTCCTCGGGGTTGGGTGTGGTCAGCCGCGCCAGCCGGTAGAGGTGGCGGTGGTGGCGCAGGAACAGCGCCTCGAAGGCGTAGCGGTCACCGGCGACATGAGCGGCCAACAGCTCTGCGTCACTGCGGTTCTCGTCACACCTGCCGCCCACGGCCGGACAGTATCCAACTATGCGCGCGGCGGCACTTCACCGCTGTTCGCCCAAGCGGTCAGGAAGCGGCCTTCACGGTGAGAGCGGAGATCGTCGTCTTGTTCTTGCCGTTGGTGGTGCCCAGCGTTGAGATCCACACCAACAGGTTCGACGTCGGCGAGGCGCCGGTGACGGTGATGGTGTTGCTGCCCGTCTTCAACGGCGTGGGCGGCGTCAGCACCGTGGTGTCCTCGAGGCTGGCCGGGTTGGGCGTGGTCGCCGAGCGGATCTGCACCGCCGTGCCGCTGCTCGGCACGTTGAGGGACACGCTGCCGACCGTGGTGGGTGACGGAAACTGCAGCATCAACCCGACACCGTTCTTGAAGTTCGGGAAGGGGTTCGAATCGGTGTAGACGTCGGTCTCCCAGCCGTCCGAGCCGGGGTTGAGCGCCTTGTCCGCGCCGCCCGGGTTGTCGGCTCCACCCATCGGGGAGAACACGGTGACCCGAGTGGGCTTCACCACCGCCCCGGCCGCCGCGCCGTCTGCGCTCGAGGAGGTCGACGGGTTCAGGCCCAACTGGTCGCCCTTCAGGCCGCCCCCGACATCGCCGAAGACATGGCTGAGGATCGAGGCGAGCACGATCAGGGCGACGATCAGGATGCCGGCCCCGACACCGATCCCGATGAACAGGTTGCGCCGCCGCCGGGCGGCGGCCTCGTCGTCGTCGCCACCGGCGCGGGCCCCACCGACCGGCACATCGTCGACCGGTTCGATCAGATCGGTGCGGTCGGCCACCGCGGTCGCCTGCTGCAGCAGATGCAGAAGCGTTGGCGCGCTGCGGATTCCGCCGCCTTCCTGGACGGCACGCGCCGCGGCCGCCGAGATCTGGAACGGGATGGTGCGGTCGACGGCGCGGGGCTCCATGGGCTGCCCGGCCGGGTCGGTCTCGGCGGACCGCAGCCCGCTCGCGGCGCCGGTCTCCGGCAGCGGCCAGCGGTCGGTCAGCAGCGCGTACAGCGCCGCACCGATGCCGCGGATGTCGCCTTCGGCGGTTGCGTCGGGCATGGTCGCCGGAAAGGCGAGGGCTACGTCACCATCGATGCTGACCCGGATGCGGCTGGGATGGTCGATGGACAGCGCGACCCCGGCGGCGTGGGCGGCTTCGGCGGCGGCGGCCAGCGCCTGCACGGCGCGGGCGCCGCCGATCGGGGACGGCGAGGTGTCGGCCACCTCCTTGAGCGATCCCCCGCGAATCCACTCCGAGACCACCAGCCCGCCGGCCGGGGTGTCGGTGACGTCGAGCACCCGAGCGACGCCCGGCTTGTCGAGTTGGCTGAGCTTGAGGGTGCGGGCCAGGATCTCCTGCACCTGATCCGGCGGCAGGGTGCGGCCGGGATCGACGAACGTCAACGCCACCTGGCGGTCGAGGGCGGTGTCCAGGGCTTGCCAGAACCGCAGCGCGGTGGGCCCGCCGTGGGACACCAGCAGCCGGTACCGGCCGCCGGCGATGCTGGCCCCCGGCAGCAGGTGGGTGTCCTCGTCGGGACCGGGGGTCGGCGCCTGACGGGGAGTCGACGGCGGGCGTAGCTCGGTGGTCACGTCCGGCTGGAAGTCGTCGGCCGCCGACCGTGGGATCTTCGTCGTCGCATCTCCGGGAGGACCCGCAGCGGGTGTGCCCGAGGGTTGGTCGTTCACCTCAGGTCCTTTCCCTGACTTCCCTGACTGCACCCCGGCCACCGCCGCCGGAGGCCCGTACCGAAGCGCTGGTGGCGACGGTTCGGGCGAATTGCTGCGCTCAGGGTACGTGACGAGGGTATTCCCAGGTGCGGTCTCGGCAATCGGCTCTCGGCGGGGATGTTCCGCGCTGCCGGAAATCGTGCTGACCGGTACCGGGGGTGTGCGTCCGATGCGCCGCTTGACGGCAGCGGCAGCGGCCAGCGCGTCGGGGACCCGGGCCGCGATCAGCACCCCGGCGATGATCGGCAGCATGATCAGCCCGAGCACGAACAGTCGCAGCAGGGAGCCGGCCCCGCCGGCATGCGCGGTCAGCGCCGACAGCCCGAGCAGCCGGTCCGCCAGGTAGCCGATCAGCCCGGCTGCCAGCGATGCGGTGATGGTGACCAGGATGGTGCGCACCACCTCGTGGTCGAGCAGCCGGCCGCGCGGTGGGCGCAGGGCCCGGCGCAGCAGCAGGTAGCCCAGGATCGCGCCGGCCGAGAAGCCCAGCCCGTTGGCCAGGCCCAGGTAGCCGGCGACCAGCTCCTTGTCGTCGGTCAGGTGCGGCGCGGCCAGCGACGCGGCGATCTTGACGATGGTGATCGCGACGATGATCAGAATCGGCGTCCACGGCTGCTCGCGGGCATAGAACACCCGCAACTGCAGCAGCACCAGCGCGTAGGGGATGAGCGTGAACGCGGACAGCGCGATCGCCATGCCCAGGTAGTTGGCGTCGACCTGGCCGAACTTGCCGTAGGCGAACAGCGCGCTGCCGATGGCGGGCCCACCGACCGTCATGAACGCCACCACCGGGATCAGCGTCAGCATGGTCAGCCGGGTGGCCAGCGACAGGTCGGCCAGGACGGCGGGGGTGTCGTCGGCGGCGGCGTTGCGGCTCAGCCGCGGCATCACCACCGTCAGCACCGTCACACCGATCATCCCGAACGGCAGCTGCAACACCAGCCAGGTGTAGTTGTAGATCGCCGGCCCGGATGCGGCGGCGGTACTGGCGATCTGGTTGCCGACGACCAGACCGATCTGGCTGATCAGCACGTACAGCACCATGGCGGCGGCCATCGTGCCGAACCGTTTGAGCCGGGCGTCGATACCCCACAGTGGCCGCAGGCTGATCCGCTCGGCCCGGATGGCCACCAGCAGCACCGCGGTCTGGGCCGCCACCCCCAGCGTTGTACCGATGCCGAGCACCAGCAGTTTGGCGTTGCCCATCTGCACCGGGTCCACCGAGAGCTGGCCCGGAACAACCAGGTACAGCCCGAGGGTCGCGATCGCGACGATGTTGTTCACCACCGGCGCCCACGCGGGCGGGCCGAAGACGTTGCGGTTGTTCAGGATCGCCATGAACACCGACGACAGCCCGTAGAAGATCACCTGCGGCAGCAGCAGATAGGCGAACGCTGTGGTCAGCGGCTGGTTGACCTGCGGGTCACGGCCGAGCATGAGGCGCACCAGCAGGGGACCGGCCGCCACCGAGAGCACGGTGGCGACCAGCAGCAGCGTGGTGGCCAGGGTGACCAGCCGGCGCACGAACGCCTCGCCGCCGTCGGCGTCGTCGCGCTCGGCTCGGGCCAGCACGGGGACGAAGATGGCGGTGAACGTCGCCTCCAGCACCAGGGCGGCGATCAGGTTGGGCAGCTGGTTGGCCACCGAGAAGGCACTGGAGAGCGCCGCGCCGAGGATTGCGGCCAGCAGCACGATCCGGGTGAACCCGGTGATCCGGCTGATCAGCGTGGCCAACGCCATCCCCCAGGACCGGGACACCACCGCGGCGTCGGTCAGTTCCGGGCGAACCGGCCGCCCGGCCGGCGGGTTGCGGGGGAGCGGCAGCTGCGGCCCGCCCGGTGGCGGTGGGGTGGGCCTCACGCGTCGCCACCGGTCGGGTACCGGCGCGGCCGGTCCAGATCGGCCGGGTCGGGCTGGCCGCGGAAGCGGTGATAGAGCCGGCGGCCCACCAGCAGCGCGAGCACCGCGCCACCGACCAGCGTGATCGCGAACAGCACCTTGCCGTAGGCGTTGGAGTGCACCGACAGCCGCACCGGCTCGCCGAGCTGCAACCCGTCCGGGGTGCGCAGCGAGACGTCGACCGCCACCCGCTGGGTGAAGTGAACCTCGATCGGCACCCGTACCGGCAGGTAGCCCGGCGGCAGCTCCTGCTCGCCGATGTCAGTGACGGTCATTCCCGGCGGCGCGTCCACCTGCAGCCGCACCCGGATGGGGACGGCGAGATCGTTGCGCAGCGCCAGCGGCAGCGGGCTGTGCTCGGTGGCCAGCGTGTAGGAGCCACCGGGGTTGACGATCGACACCGCGCCGAACAGGTCGCCGATAGTCTTGCCGACCACCGCCAGCCGCTGCCCGGCCAGGTCGTTGCGGCTCTCCGGGGGCTCGGTCTGGCTCAGCGCCCGCAGCATGTCCTCGCGCAGCGGCGCGGTGTATGTCAGCCCGGTCAGCCCGGTGCGGGGATCGGTGGTCAGCGCCGACGTCAGCCCCCACAACCGCGCGGACTGCCCGGCAATGGTGTTCACGACGGCGTCGTCGAAGCTGCCGCGGGTTTCGGAGGGCAGATCGGGGACGTCGGTCGGGCCGATCGCGGCTGCGTCGGCGGCCAGCGCACCGAGCGGACGCGCCGTGGCCAGCCCGGACCGGATGGTGGTGGCCAGCGCGGTCAGCAGGGCCTGGGCGTCGTCGGGCTGCGGGCTCCACTTCAGCGGGGGCAACAGGATCTGGCTGCGGGGTTCGGCCCCGGGCGCCAGCGCCCGCCACAACATCGAGCCCACCGCGTCCTGCCTGCGCGCCACGGTGGAGTCGTGGTTCAGCGGGACGGTCAGCGAGGCGTCCAGATAGGTGGGCAGATCGGGGTCGGTGCCGACCGCGGCCAGCGCCGCACCCACCGCGGGGTCGAACGGCGCCAGCACCACCTGCGGGGTGAGGCGGCGCTCGGCGACGTCGGCCGTCATCGGCTCCCCGGTCGCGCCGTCCTGGGCGCCGCCGCCTGCCGCGGCGATCGCCACGGTTTGTCCCTGGCCGTCGAGAAGCTCGACGGCCCGCGGTGTCAGCGGCCCGTCGCCGAGGACCGCCGTCCCGCGCACCGAGGCGATCCCCAGAATCTGGTCGACGATGTCGGCGGTGGTCGTGGTGGCGGCGGTGCTGAGCCGCCGATCGCCGACGCGTTGCAGCGCCCCGAGATCTGCCTGGGCGTAGGGGGTGGCCACCACGCACATCCGCTTGGCCAGCGCCCGCAATCGGTCGAGCCACGCCACCGCGGCGGCCTGCCCGGCGCCGGGATGCGTGGCGGTGCCCAAGCCGTCCGGGGCGTCGGCCACCACGTAGCCCGCCGTCATCGCGTTGACGGTGACCAGCAGGTCGGGATCCACGGCCAGGCACATCGCCCGGGCGACATCCCCGCCCGGGTCGACCGCCGGGCTGGTCGCGAAGTCGGCGGCACCGAGCAGGGTGTCCAGCCGGCCGCCGGCGGCCAGCGACACCGCCAGGTCGTCGTTCATCAACCGCACCGGGGTGGTGCCGCCGGGCACCCCGGGAGCCAGCCGCGGCCGGTCGGCCAGCGGCCACAGCATCGTCACCGCGACCGGGCGGGTGGTGTCGGGGGCCACCGCGCCGGCCAGCGCGTCACCGCCACCTGCCACGGGATCGGGCGGCGTCCCGAGCACCGGCAGCAGGAAGCGGGCGTCGTCGAGGCGGGCGGGCTCCCCGTAGTCGGGCGTGCCGTTGGCGTTGACCAGCAGCGGGTAGACGCCGGGCGCGTCGATGCCGAGCGAGGGTGCGGCCGTCGAGCGGATCGGGAACGAGAAGGTGACCCCCACCGCCTGGCCGCGCTGCAGCTCACCGGAGACGTTGATGAACTCGCCGACCGGCTGATACTGATTGGTCTCGCCGTCGAGGTTGGTCCGCAGACCGGCCGATGACGTCACCGCCGGGGCGTGTTCGAGCCGGGCTACCACATCGCGGACCGGACGGTCACCGACGTTGGTCACCGTCGCGGTCACCGTCAGCATCGGGTCGCTGGTGGTGGTCACCAGGTCGGGGGTCACGCGGTCCAGACGCACCTGCAGGAACGGCACCGAACCGGGCTCCCCGGCGGCGGCCGGGGCGGCGGTCGTCGGCATGGTCAGCAGGGCGAGCAGGCCGACAACCAGCAGGATCCGGGGGGCGACGGCAGCCCGCCTCAGCATGGTCACGTCCCCGGTCCGCAGCCGTTCGTCCGCGGGCCCGACTGGCGCGGCCCGGCCTCGTCGGAGCGCCGGTTGCGGGTGTGCGAATGCGTCTGCGGGCGCCGCCGCGGGGAGGTGCGGGGCAGCGGCGGCAGGGCAGCGGGGCCGTCCGACTGCAGCAGGCTGATCAGTTCCCCGGCGACCTCGGCCAGGCGTCGTTCGTCGGCGTAGGCCAGCCGGTCGGGCAGCTCCTCGACTGGCACCCAGGCCACCTCGGTCACCTCGACGTCCTCGTCGGAGAGGTCGACCCCCGAGAATCGCAGCAGGTAGTGGTGGACGGTCTTGTGAACCCGCCGGCCCTCGGTGACGAACCAGTAGTCGATGCTGCCGAGCGCGGCCAGCACGTGGCCCTGGATCCCGGTTTCCTCGGCGACCTCGCGGATGGCGGTCTGCTCAGCGGTCTCGCCCTGTTCGATGTGGCCCTTGGGCAGTGACCACAGCATGCGGCCGCGGCGGTCCACCCGTCCGATCAGCGCGGCGACCTGGGTTTCGCGCGGGCCGTCGATACCGTCGACGACCAGACCGCCGGCCGAGGTCTCGTGCACGGTGCGCAGCCGGTCGGGCATCCGGCCCGGCGGCCGGGGGCGGGACGGCTTGCCGGGCCGGGGCGATCCACCCGGAGAAGCACCCGGAGATGCACCCTCGGCCTTCATCTCGGATCCGGCTGCGGCGGGGGTGTTCTGGCCGGTACCGGCGGCGCCGTTTTCAGCGGCCAGATGTGGTGGCGGCCCGGCAGCGCGACGGCCTCGGCGACGCCCGCGGCGCCGTCGTGGTTTGGCCTGTTCGCCGTCCGACACCCAAGCGATAGTAGCTGGCAACCCAGGCCGCTCCTGCCCACACTCGCCGGTGGCCGGCCGGTTGGGCGGGCATCGCCCGGCGCCGGCTCAGCGCTAGGCTCACCGGACGTGCCCGAAATCACCGAGGACGCCGAACTGTTGGCGCGAGCCGCCGTGGCGCTCAACCAGCAGGGTGGGTTGCTGCGCGAACTCGGTGGTCTGTTCGCCGCCGAGGGCCACGAGCTGTACCTCGTCGGCGGCAGTGTGCGCGACGCGGTGCTGGGCCGACTGAGCTCGGAAGCGGATCTGGACTTCACCACCGACGCCCGCCCGGAGGTGGTGCAGCGCCTGGTGCGGTCCTGGGCCGACGCGCTGTGGGACACCGGCATCGAGTACGGCACGGTCGGCGTCGGCAAGGCCGATCGGCGCCTGGAGATCACCACCTTCCGTGCCGACAGCTACGACCAGGTGTCGCGCAACCCGCAGGTGCGCTACGGCGACCGGCTCGAGGACGATCTGGCGCGGCGCGACTTCACGGTCAACGCGATGGCGGTGCGCATCACGGCGGCCGGGCCGGGGGAGTTCATCGATCCCCTGGGTGGGCTGCCGGCCCTGCGGCAGCGGATCCTGGACACCCCGGCTGCGCCGGAGGTGTCCTTCGGTGACGATCCGCTCCGGATGCTGCGGGCGGCGCGGTTCGTCTCCCAACTGCAGTTCACCGTTGCCGACCGGGTGCGCGCCGCGATCACCGCGATGGCCCCGCAGCTGGGGCGCATCACCGTCGAGCGGGTGGCTGTCGAGCTGGACAAGATGCTGCTGGGCGTCGACCCGGTGGCCGGCATCGACCTGATGGTGCAGACCGGGATGGGCGAGGTGGTGCTGCCCGAGATCGGCGGCATGCAGATGGCCATCGACGAACACCACCAGCACAAGGACGTCTACCAGCATTCGCTCACGGTGCTGCGGCAGGCGATGGCCCTGGAGGAGCCCAACAGGCCCGATCTGGTGCTGCGGTGGGCGGCGCTGCTGCACGACATCGGCAAGCCGGCCACCCGCCGCCACGAATCCGACGGCGGGGTCAGCTTCCACCACCACGAGGTGGTCGGCGCCAAGATGGCCCGCAAGCGGATGCGGGCGCTCAAGTACTCCAAGCAGATGATCGACGACGTCTCGCAGCTGGTGTATCTGCACCTGCGGTTCCACGGCTACGGTGACGGCCGATGGACCGACTCGGCGGTTCGGCGCTACGTCACCGACGCCGGCCCGCTGTTGCCCCGGCTGCACAAGCTGGTTCGCGCCGACTGCACCACCCGCAACAGGCGCCGGGCGGCGCGCCTGCAGGCTAACTACGACGACCTGGAGGCCCGGATCGCCGAGCTGGCCGCCAAGGAGGATCTGGCGCGGGTCCGCCCGGACCTGGACGGTAACGCCATCATGGAACTGCTCGGGATCCCGGCGGGCCCGCAGGTCGGCGAGGCCTGGAACTACCTCAAGGAGCTGCGCCTGGACCGCGGGCCGTTGTCGCCCGAGGAGGCCGGCGCCGAGCTGCTGGCATGGTGGAACGCCCGCGGGGGCACCGGCGTCTGAAAGGGCATGGACTATTGCCTCGGCGACGGCGCCGGCGGCGCGTCGATGTGGACCGGCAAGCTCGATGTGGACGTCGACGGTGACGGTGACTTGGACGGCGTTCGGCTCGATTTTGACGGTGACGGCGCCTTCGACGATGCGTTGACCGATTTCGACGATGATGGGCTGGCCGATCACGCGGCGGTGAACCTCGACGACGGCGCCGCTGTTCGCTACACCGACGACGGGTCGGGAACCTGGGCGCTGACGGCGGCCGGTACGCCGATCGGCCCGCCGCGATGGTTCGGACTCGACGGGGTGGAGCATTCACCAACCGCCACAACGGATTTCGACGGGGACGGCCACGCCGACCGGTTGTTGGACACCGATCGGGACGGGCTGGCGGACCGGGTGTTGCGGGCCGGGGAGGGCGGCGGCTTCGACGCAGGCTGGGTCGATACCGACGGCGACGGCCGGTGGGACGTCAGGCTGGGCGACGGTGACGAGGACGGTGCCGCGGACGATGCCGGGCCGGTGTGATCACTGCAGCGCGCCGGGCTGAACGTCGGGTTGCGGTGTGGGCGCGGCACACGTCGCGCCGGATTCGAGAAGCTCACGCGCGGCGGCCAGCGGCATCGGGTGGCTGAAGAGGAACCCCTGTCCCTTGGTCGCCCCGGCGGCGAGCAGTGCGTCGCGCTCGGTGAGCGTTTCGACCCCCTCGATCACCAGGTCGAGGGCCAGCGCGTTGGCGAGCGCGACCACCGACTCCACCACGGCCTGTTGCTTGGCGCTGCCCTCGTCGAGGGCGGCGGTGAACGAGCGGTCGAGCTTGATCTGGTCCACCGGCAGGGTGCGCAGTTGGGTCAGCGACGAGTAGCCGGTGCCGAAGTCGTCGAGCGATACCTGCACCCCGGCGTCCCGCAGCCGGGTCAGGGTGGGGTGGGCCAGCCGCAGGTCGATCAGTGCGTGTTCGGTGAGTTCGATGACCAGCGATTCCGGCGGCACCTGTTCGGAGATCAGCAGGGCCAGCACGTCGTCGGCGAAGTCCGGATCACGCACCTGGCGGGCCGACACGTTGACCGAGATCGCCAGCCCGTCCGCCAGCCCGGCGGCGCGCCATTCGGCGAGCCGCGCGACCGCCTGTTCCAGCACCCAGCGGCCGATGTCGACGATCATGCCGTTGTCCTCGGCCAGCGGGATGAACGCGCCGGGGCTCAGGTCCGGCAGTCCCGGCCGGCGCCAGTGCAGCAACAGTTCGAAGCCGGTGACGACGCCGGTGTCCAGCATCACGAGCGGTTGGGCGGCCAGCCGGAGCTGGTCGCGTTCCAGTGCGCGGCGCAGGGCCGCGTCCAGGTCGAGGCGCTCGGCGACCTCGGCCTCCAGCCGGGAGTCGAAGACGTTGATGTGGGTGTCCTCGTTCAGCTTCGCCCGGTACATGGCCACATCGGCCTCACGCATCAGCTCGGCGCCGGACACCGTGGACTCGTCGGCGAAGGTGATGCCGATGCTGGCATCGACGAAGGCTTCCTTACCGTCGATCCGGTACGGGGCGCGCAGTGCTGCGCGAACCCGCTCGGCCAGGGCGGTGGCCTGCGCGCGGTCGGGTAGCTCGGGGCAGAGCACCACGAACTCGTCGCCGCCGAGGCGCGCGACGGTGTCGGAATCGCGCACGGTCTGCGTCAGCCGGTGCGCCGCCTCGATCAGCAGCTGATCGCCGCCGGCATGGCCGATGGAGTCGTTGACCATCTTGAACGACCCTGCGCAACACCGTCGGCACCGGTTCCCCGGTGGCGATCCGCTCGAGTACCTGCGCCTGCTCGCGTTCCAGTGCCGAGACCCGGTGCAGCTCGTGCTGCGTGACGCGCAGTGTCTGCCGTTCGTCGTCGAGATCCCTACGGGCACTGCGGTATTGACGCGCCACGTTCGCGGTGACCCACCACAGCAGTACCGTTCCGATTGCCAGGGTGGTGATGATGAGCACCAGCTGGATGCGCCGGCCCTGCAACAGTTGCTCGTCGCTGACCCGGCCCTCGGCGTGCACGCCCGCCGCGGCCGATTCGGACATCCGGCGGGTCTGCTCGGTCAGCGCCTGCGCCTTGGGCAGCAGCATCTCTGACGAGGGTTTGCGCTGCTCCTCCGGGATGACGCCGGGGGGCAACTGCTCGATCGCGGCGTCCAGGTCGCGCAGGGCGGCCTGGTACTCGGGGGTGGTGGCCTGACCCGCGGTGACCCCGCCGGCACCGACCACGTCCAGGCGCTGGCCCAGCAGCGCGCGGGCCACCTGTACCTCGCGGCGGGGGGCGACACCGAGTAGATAGCGCTCGGAGGTGTCGATGTAGGCCATCGTATCCCGCAGGGTGAAGGTGGCGTTCGAGGTGGCCTCCTCGGTCCGTACGCGCGACTCTGTGTGCTCACGCTGATCTGCGGACGACTTGATGGTCAGCACCAAGAGCGCCAGCAGCAGCAGCACCAGCACGCCGGCCAGGACCCATTGCGCGCGGTTCAGCCGAAGCCGGGGGCGGGGCGCATCGAGTTCAGGCATCGGAGGGCCGCACTCTACGACCGGCAACCCCGGTGGGCAACCGGCTCGGCTCTCCGTGCGTCGCGCACGGCTCCCAGCAAAATCTCATCCGGCAGACACGATACGGACCACCGCGGCCAGGGTCATAGCGAATCCGGTCGCGGATCGCTCATCGGCCTTGGCCGGGCGGTCCGGCGAACGCCTGCGCGATCTGCAGCCAGCGTTGCGCATCCGGCCCGACGGCGGTCAGGTCGAGATCGGCGCGCGGCCGGCGCTGGGTGACCAGATAACAGAAGTCCAGGACCGGACCGGTGACCCGCTGCTCCGCATCCGCGGGGCCCCACGACCACACGTCGCCGTCCGTCCCGGTGAGCTCCACCAGGAACGGTTCCGCCGGCGGGGTCAGGCCGTGGACGGTGAAAGCGAAGTCGCGGGTGCGCACACCGAGGTGGGCGATGGAGCGCAGCCGGGGCGACAACGTGACCGGCGAGCCGAGCGCGTCCGCCACGTCCAGGCCGTGCGCCCAGGTCTCCATCAGCCGCGCCGTGGCCATCGACGGGGCGCTCATCGGCGGGCCGAACCACAGCAGCTTGCGCCCGGGGGCCACCGTCCGCAGCGCCGCGTGCAGCGCGGTCCGGGTGCTGCGCCAGTCGGCCAGCAGCTCGGCCGGCGGGGTGGCGGCCAGCTGCTCGGCGGCCTCGTCGACGAAGCGGGCCGGGTCGGCCATCGCGGCGGTCAGCAGCCGGCCGAACTCGGCCTCATCAGTGATGGACGTCAGGGCCACCCGGTCGGTCCACAGCAGGTGGGCGATCTGGTGGGCGATGGTCCAGCCCGGGGCCGGGGTGGGTTGGCCCCACTGCTCGGCGGACAGCGGTCCGACCAGGGCGTCCAGGGCGTCACTCTCGTCGCGCAGGTCGTCCACGATGTGCTCGGCCCCGGTCATGGCCACACCCTAGTTGGCGGGTTGCCGCCGGCGTCCCACCAGGGCGTGCAGCCCGAGACCGGCCAGATAGATCAGCGAGCCGCCCAGCGCCAGCACGGGTGCATGCCCGTCGGCGGGCAACATCGCCGCCGAGAACGTCGTCGCGGCGATGAAGGACAGCCAGAACAGCGAGTCCTGCACGGCGAACACGTGCCCGCGGAGCGCATCGTCGACGTCGAGTTGCATGGCGGTGTCGGCGCACAGCTTGACGACCTGACCGGCCAACCCGAGCAGGAAGCCGCACGCCACCATCACCGCCAGCTGGAGGGTGGCGCCGGCGACCTGGATGAAGGCCGCGCAGAGCAGCGCCCCGTTGGCGGTGGCGTACCGGCCCCAGCGTTTCACCGCCGGCGGCGTGACGATGTTGGCCAGGAAGGAGCCGAGGCCGGTGGCGGCGACGAACACCACCGCGGTGCCCAGACCGGCCACCTCGTGGGTGTCGGTGTGCCGCACGATCACCAGCACCAGCAGCGAGTTGATGCCGAACACCATCCGGTGGGCGGCCAGGCCGGACAGGGTGGCCGCGACGGTCGGTGTGCTCAGCACGGTCCGGGCGCCGAACACCCAGCCGGTGGCGACCGCGTAGAGCACCGACCCGTGGATCGCGCGGGCGGTGTCGTCCGGGCCCAGCACGTGTCGGGGAAACCGGATCGACAGCAGCAGGGCCACCGCGACGGGAACCGCGACCAGCAGGATGATCGTGGCGGCGCCGGTGTCCCCGGAGCCGAACAGCCACCGCGGCAGCAGCATGAAGTTCGCGCCAAGGAAGGTGGCGGTGGCGCCGACGGCGGTCGCCACCGAGTTCATCGTCACCACCCGGCCCGGCGGCACCACATGCGGCAGCGCCGCGGACAGCCCGGAGGTCACGAACCGGCTGAAGCCGTTGACGATCAGCGCCCCGCACAGCACGACCAGATCGCGGGCGCCGACGGCGAGGAGCACGCCGACGCCGATCACCAGAACCAGCCGGCCCAGGTTCGCCCCGATCAACACCGCCCTGCGGTCCCACCGGTCGAGCAGTGCGCCCGCGAACGGGCCCAGCAACGAGTACGGCAGGAAAAGCACGGCGAACGCGCCGGCCACGGCCCACGGATCGGCCGCCCGTTCCGGATTGAACAGCAGGCCGCCGGCCAGACCGGCCTGAAACAGCCCGTCACCGAACTGACTTGCGGTGCGCAACTCCAGTAGTCGCCAGAACTGCGGCAGGCCGCGCACGGTACGCCACAGCGAATCGGATGCCGGCGCGTCGACCACGCGACCAACAGTACAAATATCCTCCTGCCGCGTGCCCGTTCACCGCGGCAGCGGTGTGGTGATGCCATGATGGTGGGGTGGCGCAGTCGGACGATCCCGAAGATTTCGTCGCACCCGCCGCGCATCGGGTGCGGGCCGGCACGCTGCTGCTCGCAAACACCGACCTGCTGGAGCCGACGTTTCGGCGCAGCGTCATCTACGTCGTCGAACACAACGACGGCGGCACGTTGGGTGTGGTGCTCAACCGCCCGAGCGAGACCGCGGTCTACAACGTGTTGCCGCAGTGGACCAAGCTGGCCGCCAAGCCGAAGACCATGTTCGTCGGCGGCCCGGTGAAGCGGGATGCGGCGCTGTGCCTGGGCACCCTGCGGGTGGGCACCGACCCGCAGGGCATGCCGGGGTTGCGGCACGTGGCAGGCCGGATGGTGATGGTCGATCTCGACGCCGACCCGGACCTCATCGCGCCCGCGGTGGAAGGGGTGCGGATCTTCGCCGGTTACTCCGGCTGGACCATCGGCCAACTCGAGGGTGAGATCGAGCGGGACGACTGGATCGTGTTGTCCGCGTTGCCTTCCGATGTTCTCGTCGAGCCCAGGGTGGACCTGTGGTCCCGGGTGCTACGACGGCAGCCGCTACCGCTGTCGCTACTGGCCACCCACCCGATCGACGTCAGCCGCAACTAGGCGGGGTCGGCGAGCCGCCGAATCGGGTTCGGCGCCATCATGTTCCGTCGGCGCCGTCGGCTACTGGCACACCTTGGTGCAACCCGCGCAGCCGCCGCCACCACCGCAGCTCGAGGCGGCCTCCTTGCGGGCGGCGTACCGCGCGCCCTGCCAAGACCCGGCGGCCACGGTGCCGATGGCGCCGACGACGCAGCCGATGAGCACCAGCAGCCCGGCGCGGGTGGGCGAGGCCAGCGCGACGCCGCCGCCCGCGGCCAGCATGACCGCCGCGGCCAGCTGGGTCGGGGCCATGGCGCGCAGCACTTGCGTGGTGACGTCCGGCCCGGGTGCGCGCCTCAGGGCGAGCAGACCCGACGCGCCGATGAGCACGGCCAGGCCCAGACACACCACGCCGCCGATGACCATCCGGTCAGGATACGAGCCCGGGGTCAGTGCTGTTGAGCCGGATCGGCTCCCGGGACGGCCACGGCCGGCGCGGCTGGCGCCACGGTGCCCGCCGCCTCGGTTGCCGGTGCCGCTGCCGCGGCCGCGGCGGGACTCACGGGGGTGCCCGGGACGGCGACCCGGAATCCCTTGGCGATGGCGTCGGTGGCGGGTGCGGCGGCGACGACCTGGTTGGCCGCCGTGGTGATCGACAGCGACACCAGGTAGCGGTCGCTGCCGTTCGACGCGATGATGTGGCGGCGCGAGGTGTTCAGCATCATGTCGTTGTCACGGTAGGTGCCCTCGACCACCGACGACGGGAAGCCGTCGTAGTCGGCCAGCGACGCGTTGGTGGTCTGCCAGTTCGGCAGCTTCCCGCTGTCGACGTAGCCATGGGTGATCGCTTCCTTCGGGTCGAACTCGCCGACGAGCTTATAGACCACCAGCTGGGCATTGGAGGTGTAGAGACCGTCGCCGCCCTGGCGGTCGGCGAGCACCTGGAAGGCGTCGGGCACGTTGGGATCCGGGACCACGCTCCAGCCGGTGGGCATCGGCAGCACGATGCTGAGCGCGGTGAAGCCGGTCGCCTTCTCCGGCTCCAGGGCCACACCCTTGTCCTTGAAGAACTCGGCCAGGGTGCCGGTGGTGGCCGGAACCAGGGTCTCGGTAGGCGCCGTGGCCGTCGGCGCAGCGACGGCGGTGGCGCTCTGGGTGGGCAGTGGCGCGGGCGTGGCCGCGGCGGGGGTGCTGATGGCCGTCGGCCCAGCGACGGCGGTGTTCGCCTCGGGCATGACGGTGACCGTCTGCGTCACGGTGGCCGGGGCGGGCTGGACCGGAACCGCCGGCTCGGCCGAGGCGCTGGCGCCGGCGAATCCGATGACGGCCGCGGTGCCGGCCGCCACTCCACCTATTGCCACCCGCCAGTTACGGGCATTCCTCTTCATTGCAGCTGTCCTTCTCGACATGGTTCGGGCTAGGCAGATCGCTTCGTCAAGCGCCGACTCTAGCCACGGTTTTCCGGCCGCAGGCGCCCCGGAACACACCTGGAACCAACCTCTGACCCCACCGCAACGGAACCGATACCAACCCGTTGCGCGGCACGCCGACCGCCCGTCCGGGGCGCCCGGCGGTCACGGGTCGACGGGGCGGCGAGCGGCCCTTATACCCTGTTGGGCGTGACCGAATCGTCGACCGCCGCAGCCTCGGACAGCGAGGCCACCGAGGGCACCGAGGGCGATGCGCCGCGGTACCGCTACACCGCGGCGTTGGCGGGGCGCATCGAGCAGACCTGGCAGAGCAACTGGCAGGCCTGGGGGACGTTCAACGTGCCCAACCCGGTGGGCTCGCTGGCCCCGGCCGACGGAGCCGGGGTGCCCGACGACAAGGTCTTCGTCCAGGACATGTTCCCCTACCCGTCCGGCGAGGGATTGCACGTCGGGCACCCGCTGGGCTACATCGCCACCGATGTCTATGCCCGCTACTTCCGGATGACGGGCCGCAATGTTCTGCACGCGTTGGGCTTCGACGCGTTCGGTCTGCCCGCCGAGCAGTACGCGATCCAGACCGGCACCCACCCGCGCATCCGCACCGAAGCCAACATCGTCAACTTCCGCAGGCAGCTGGGCCGGCTCGGCCTCGGCCACGACAGCCGCCGCAGCTTCTCCACCACCGATCCCGAGTACTACAAGTGGACGCAGTGGATCTTCCTGCAGATCTACAACGCCTGGTTCGATCCCGACCAGAACCGCGCCCGGCCCATCAGCGAGCTGATCGCCGAATTCGACTCCGGCACAAGGAAGCTCGACGATCGAAGCTGGTCGGAGCTGTCCGCGGGCGAGCGGGCCGACGTGATCGACGGCCACCGCCTGGTCTATCGCTCCGATTCGGTGGTCAACTGGTGTCCCGGGCTGGGCACCGTGCTGGCCAACGAGGAGGTCACCTCGGAGGGCCGCAGTGAGCGCGGCAACTTCCCGGTGTTCCGGAAACGCCTGCGGCAGTGGATGATGCGGATCACCGCCTACTCCGACCGGCTGCTGGACGACCTCGACGTCCTGGACTGGCCGGAGAAGGTCAAAACCATGCAGCGCAACTGGATCGGCCGATCCACCGGCGCCGCGGTGCTGTTCTCGGTCGCCGGCACCGACATCGAGGTGTTCACCACCCGGCCCGACACCCTGTTCGGCGCCACCTATCTGGTGCTGGCTCCGGAGCACGATCTCGTCGACGCATTGGTCGCCCCGCAGTGGCCGGACGGCGTGGATCCCCGGTGGACCGCCGGCGCGGCGACCCCGGCGGCGGCGGTGGCCGCCTACCGGCAGTCGATCGCGG